>JBKPMY010000258.1:0-15001 GCA_046732375.1 Myxococcota bacterium | reverse complement strand
GGGTCATCCAGCAGGGGTTCGCCCGCAGCAAGCGGCGGGTGCTGGTCATCAAGGCTGAAGGCGTGGAGATTCCCTGCACCCGGCTGGTGCGCCGGGTGGAGGAGCGGCTCGGAGGGGTGGAGGTGCGGGCGGTCGTGCTGGGCCATCTCGTCCGTGGCGGTCATCCGAGCTTTCTCGACCGGCACCTCTCCGCGCGCCTCGCCTTCGGCGCGGTGGTTGCGCTGCTCGAGGGCGCGACCGACGAGATGGTGGCGTGGAACTCGCCGCTGCCGGGCGGGATCGCCACCTCGGACGGCTCGGTGAAGCGCTTCCCGCTGGAGCGCGTGCTTCAGGAAACGGCCGCCCTCGAGGACGGGAGCAGCCCGGTCATGGCTCGGCGGCTGCAGCTGCTGCAGCAGGTGGAGGGTGTGCTGCCGCTGTAGCCGGAGAGAAGTAGAGGAGGCCGACGTGGAGCGGAGCGGGGTGGAGGCGCTGTACCGGCTGGACGATGCGCTCTCGGCGGACGAGCGCGCAGTGCGCGACGCCGTGGCCCGGGTGGTCGACGACGAGGTTCTGCCGGTCATCGGCCGTCACTTCCGGGAGGGCACATTCCCGGCGCAGCTCATTCCCCGCCTCGGGGAGCTCGGGGTGCTGGGCGCGAACCTCACCGGGTACGGCTGTGCCGGAGTGAGCAACGTGGCCTACGGCCTCGGGCTTCAAGAGCTGGAGCGCGGCGACTCGGGGCTGCGGAGCTTCGCCTCGGTCCAGGGCTCGCTGGTGATGTACCCCATTCACGCCTGGGGCTCGGAGGAGCAGAAGCAGCGCTTCCTCCCGGCGATGGCCCACGGCACCTGCATCGGCTGCTTCGGTCTGACCGAGCCCGAGGCGGGGTCGGACCCGGGCAGCATGAGGACCCGCGCGGTGCGCGACGGCGAGGGCTGGGTCCTCGACGGGAGCAAGGCCTGGATCACCAACGGGACGGTCGCCGACGTGGCCGTGGTGTGGGCCAAGACCGACGACGGCGGGCCGGATTCCGTCCGCGGCTTCCTGGTGGAGAAGGGGATGACCGGCTTCGCCGCCCGCGAGATTCCGGGGAAGCTGTCGCTCCGGGCGTCCTGGACCGCCGAGCTGTCCTTCACCGAGGTGCGCGTCCCCGCGCGCAACGTGCTCCCCGGTGTGCAAGGTCTCCGGGGGCCGCTGAGCTGTCTCAACAATGCCCGGGCGGGGATCGCCTTCGCGGTGAACGGCGCGGCCATCGCCTGCTTCGAGGCGGCGCAGGCCTACGCGGCCCAGCGGCGGCAGTTCGATCGGCCCATCGGCTCGTTCCAGCTGACGCAGGAGAAGCTGGCGGACATGCTGGAGCGAATCGTGCAGTCGCAGCTGCTGGGGTTGCGTCTCCTCCGCCTCAAGGACGAGGGGAAGGCGAGCCCGGTGATGGTCTCCCTCGCCAAGCGCGCAAACGTGCGGTCGGCGCTGGAGGTGGCGCGGTCGGCGCGGACCATCCTCGGGGCGAACGGAATCACCGACGACCTTCCGCCGCTGCGGCACGCGCTCAACCTCGAGTCAGTGCTGACCTACGAGGGCACCCACGAGGTGCACACCCTGGTGCTGGGAAAGGCGATCACCGGCATCGACGCGTTCGGGTGATCCACCGGGGCTCTGCAGCCACCCAGTCCGGTCTGAAGCGGCGGTGCCGCCCGGCTGACCTGCCGCCTCGCGGCCCCGACTGTACTGACATCCCAACGACGTGGTGGGCGAGCGTCACGGCGTGCGCGCCCTCTCTCCGATTGCGATCCTCGTCCCCGTCGTCCTCGGCTGTGCCCATCCAGGAGGAGCTCCCATGCCCGCCTCGACGTTCTCCAACCCGCCCGGCCTCTCCACGCCGCGCGGTTACAGCCACGTGGTCGACGTCCCAGCGGGCAGGACCCTGTACATCGCGGGCCAGGTGGCCTTCGACGCCGAAGGCAAGGTCGTCGGCAAGGGCGACGTTCGCGCCCAGACCGAGCAGGTCTTCCGCAATCTCAAGACCGCGCTGGAGAGCGCCGGCGCCAGCCTGTCCGACGTGGTGAAGCTCAACTGGTACGTCCGCGACGCGTCCCAGGTGGCCATCTACCGCGAGGTCCGCGAGCAGTTCCTCGGCAGCGGCCCGCGGCCCGCCAGCACCCTGGTGGAGGTGAAGGGGCTGGTCAGCGACGAGCTGCTCATCGAGGTCGAGGCCGTCGCCGCTCCGCGACGCTGAGCCTCGGCTCAGCGAGGCGGTCCGGGGGGACTCACCGGCAGCAGCAGGCCCAGAGCATCGCCGAAGCTGCCGCGCCGGTCCGCCGCGTCACTCGGCATCGTGGAAGATGATTCCGAGGGTCTGCCGATGTCCCGAGCGGACCTCGCTCACTCCGTGGCGCATCCGCACCCGGTACACGCCGCGCGTCCCCTGCACCGGTCGCTCATTCACCGCGAACACCACACCGTCGCCCTGCCGCAGTGGCACCACATCGACCCGCGACTGCATCCGGGGACGCTGCTGCGTGAGGACGAACTCTCCACCGGTGAAGTCGACCTCAGGTTTGCTCAGGAGCACTGCCACCTGGAACGGGAACGCGAGCGAGCCGTAGAGATCCTGGTGGAGACAGTTGAAGTCTCCGGGCCCGTAGCGGAGCAGCAGCGGCGTGGGCCGCGTCTGTCCGCCGGCGTGACATTGCTCCAGGTACGCCTCGAGCCGGTCCGGGTAATGGGTCTTCTTGCCGAGCGCGGTCGCCCAGCGGTTGGCCGCCGGCACGAGGGCCCCGTACAGGGACCGGCGGAGCTCGGTCACCCGTTCGGGCAAGGGATGCCCGAAGTACTGGTACTCGCCTCGCCCGAACCCGTGCTTGGCCATCACCACCTTCGAGCGGAAGCGCTCCGGGTCGTCGTAGAGCTCGGCGAGGGCCGTGCACTCGCGAGCGCCGAGCAGCCCCGGAAGAATTCCGTGGCCGTTCGCCTCCAGGGCCGCTGTCCAGCCGTTCTCCGCCATGTGCAAAGACCTGTCATCGCCGTCTCCGGCGGGCACGTCGGATCCTGCGCTCGATGTCGGAAGTCGTGAAGCCGGCGCCCGGAGGGGGCCGAGGGGGTCACGCCGAGAGAGGCAATAGCAACAACTTCTACCGCGACCCCAGCGGGTCACTCGAGCCCGCTCACGACGGAGCGCTGCCCGATTCCCCGGCTGCTTCCGCGTGCGACTCGCCCGGGCTCGATCCGGCGGCTTCCGCATCTGCCGCATCGGCCGCCTCCTCGGCCCGCTGCTCCTCGCTCTCCGGGGCGTCGGCGGCTGCACGTTCCTCGGGCGTCTCCGCGGCCTCGGCTGCCGCGCGGGCCTTGACCTCCTCGTCGGTGAGGAAGCCCACCGGCGAGCCCGGCGCGTTCAGGAACCGCACCGCCTTCGGGAACTCGGCGACCAGCGCGAGCGCGAGCTCCGCCGGGACCAGCGCGTGCTCGATCTGCGCCGGGTCCGGCCGCTCCACCACGGCGAGCCGACCCTGTTCCAGCGCCTCCGCCTGCGCATCGGACAGCTCGAGCCTGCGGAGTCGGTTCTTCCGGGTCACGAAGTAGAAGCTCCGCTCGCCCGGCTCGACCGCCACCTGGGCGGCCAGCACCCGCTCCCGCAGCTGCCGGTCGCGCTCCTGCTGGCGTCTGGCCTCCAGCCGTTGCGAGGCCTTGCTTCCCGCCAGCGGCGGGAGCTTGGGGATTGCCGCGAGCGGCTGCAGTCGGGCCACCATCATCGGTCCGCTCGTCTTCGGTGCCGGCGGGGGCCGCTCGGGGCGGTCGCGGCTTTGCTGGGGTCGCGGCGCCGCCTCGGCCGTCTTCTCGGCCTTCTCTGCCTGCTCGGCCGTGACCAGGCCGGCCTTGAGGAGCTTGTCGCGAAGGTTCTGCACGGTGCGGGGTGGCTTCTCACCACACCCCGGGTCCTGGACGAAAGTCCCGTGCTAGGGTCCGTTCGGTTCCGTGCTGCACTCTCCTCGTCTCCTCACCGCCGGGCTGGCGCTGCTCGCCGCCTGCTCCGATCCCGTCAATCGCGCAGCCAAGGAGCGCATCTTCTCGCCAGAGGCTCCACCGCAGGTGGTCAGCTCGGCGAAGGAGAGCCTCGACGCCCAGAAGCTCGCCTCCGATCCGAAGCTCGCCCACCGGGTGGTGGACATGGGCCCGGCCGAGGTGACGGAGCGACTCGGCCCGCACCGCTTCAGCGCCGAGGTCTCGTTCACCTGGACCGCGGGGAAGGACACGGTGAAGCTCACCGAGACCCGGCTCCTCGAGTCGGCGGCGGGTGGCGTCGCGGGTGACTTCCACGCCCGCCTCGACAACAGCCGCGACCAGGGACTGGAGGTCGTGCGCTCCCGCGGACAGGTGTTCGCCCGGAGCAAGTACGGCAAGTACCGTCTCCGGCTCCGTGACCGCGGCATGGCCGAGCGCACCCGGAGCGAGACCGCCGGCGCCCTCCGGGAGCTGGACGCGCTCTTCCAGGGCCGGCTGGAGCTCGCCCTCGAGGGGCCGACCTCGATCGACGGTCGTCCCGCCGTCCGCTACACGGTTCGACTCGCGGACGCGGCCGCCGCCGCCGCGGTGAAGCCCTCCAGGGGCGAGACGCCGCCCTCCGTCGCCTATGCCCGCGGTGGGCTGGACGAGGACAGCGCGCGCCGGCAGCGCTTCATGGATCAGCGGCAGCCCAAGAAGCTGACCGGCGAGGTGGTGGTCGACGCGGCGACTGCCGTCGTGCTTCGAGCGCATCTCGACGGAACGCTGGCGGTGCCGGGCGACAAGAACGCCGCGCCCGCGCAGCTCCAGATCTCCCTGGACCAGCGCATCAAGGACGTGGGCAAGGCCATCGCCATCCAGGCCCCGGAGGGACACCTGCCCGACGCGGACAAGCCGGAAGGCATCGCCGATGCCCTGGACCGGTTCGGCATCCAGCGCAAGGCGGGCGCCGACGCCGGGGTGGACACCGAGGCCGACGAGGACAGTTCCGGATAGGCCCGGTCCTGCTGGGCTTTTTGGCCTCCCGGATCCCCCCTGCTTCGAAAAATTGATCTCCGGCGACCGGCCCGTAAGGTGTCGGAAGGCCGCGGTTCTGAAGCGGCTCCTCTGGACGCCCGTTCAGAGGTAGGAAACCCGACGAGGGAGCACATGGAGCGCACGCCCAAGAAGAAGGCCGGAGCCATCCTCGAGGCGCTGCGTGCTCGCGAGCAGGTGCTGACTCCGCAGGAGGAGCGCGCGGTCCGGATGGTCCACGGTCTCGGAGTCCGTGCCGACGCCCCGCTCGCCCGTCTCGCGCCGGAAGGAACCGAGCTGGCCGACGAGCTTCTCCTTCTGGAGGTGCAGCTGGCGAGACAGGCCCGCGCCCGCGTGCCGCGGATGCCTTCCCCGGCGAAGTCGAAGATCGTCCGCGCCCTCCGCCGTCGCTGACATCGGGGCCCGGGAGCGGGCGAGCGACCTTCAAGCGGATGCCTCTTCTGGAGGCAGCTCGATTCAGGCGCCCAGCACCGCGATCAGCTCTGCCCCGACGCGCTCGAGCTCGAGCCGGGTCGCGCACAGCGCGGTCGCCATCTGCTCCGGCATCTCCGGGGCGCCCTGGCTCCAGATCGCCACCAGCCAGCGCGCTGCCATGGGATTCCGGAACTCGTCCGCGTCGAACCGGCGGTCTGCCTCTGCCCAGAGATCACCCGCCAGCGCCGCCGCCCGGAGTCGCTGCTGCGAGAGGTCCAGGTCCGCCATCCGAGCCAGCGTCCGGCCGCGGCCCACTCGCACATGGAGCGCGGCGGAGAGCGCATCCGCCGCCTCCCCCAGCCGCTGGAGCGTCGGACCGGCCGCGGCCATCGTCCTGAGCGGACGCTGCAGCGCCGCCTCGGCACGCAGCGTGCCCAGTGCCAGCAGGGCCTGCATCCGCGCCACCTCGCGGGCCGTGGCCTTCCCCAGGCCGAGCGCTGCGCGCAGCCACCGCTCGCGCCAGAGCAACCCGCGCACCAGCCAGCCCGAAGCGGCCACCACCGCCCGGTCGCCCATCCAGCGATGCTCCACCGGAGCCTCCGACTCCACCGAGGCCAGGTGCAGGGCGCAGCCGGTCCAGAAGAAACGCCGCGAAGCCTCGGTGCCCTCCGTCAGTTCCGGCAGAAGGAGCTCGATGTGCTCGGGGACATCGACCGGAATGGCACGAGCGGCGGGCGCGGGCACCGTCCGGACTCGGAGGTGGCGTTTCCGCTCCTCCGCGTCGGGGAGCCGCGCCGCCCAGGACCGCAGCGCCTCGCCGGCCTCGTCCAGCGTCCCGGGGTATCCAGGCAGCGCGCGCACCCGCTCGAGGTCGGCGAGGGTGGCATCGCCTCGCGGCAGCGGCAGGAGTCGAGGCGCCACCCTTCCCAGCGCCCAGGAGAGGACGTCGCGGTACGCGTCCTCCGTCTTCCGGAGGAAGCCGTCGAGATCGAGCACCGGCGACTCCGGGTCGCGCCGGGCCTCGAGCAGCGCCGGGAGACTGCTGGCCCCCAGCGCGCTCGCGCCGTCCGCCAGCTCCGCCTGGAGTCGCTGGGCCCTGGGCAGCAGCGCCTCCCAGGCGCGGTTCACCGCCGCCTCGCGCTGCAGCCGTGCCGACCGCTCCTCCATGGCTGGAAGCGAGGCCTCCGCCTCGGCGAGCGGGCCCTCCAGCCCGCCCTCGGGCGCGCTCCGCCACCGGGCCGCCTCCAGCGCCGTGCGTCCCTCGCGGGCGGAAGCTTCCAGCGAGGCCTGCTCCAGGAAGCGGGCGAGGATCTTCAGGCGGGGCAGCTCGTGCTCCGGCACGCGGGGGGAGGTGAGAAGCGCAGCCACCGCCCGGGCAGTGTCCGGCGAGACCACCTCGGCGTAGGCCGCATCCACCGCCGCGAGCTGCGCCGGACCGGGAGCCGCCCTCACCCGGGCGCGTCCCTCCTCCTCGAGCCATGCCTCGGCGTCGGCACGGAGCGCGTTCAGCGATGCCATGGCGGGGAGTCTCGCTCGCTAGCGGTCCTCGAGGAGGTCGGCCGCAGTCAGCTCCGGCGCGGGTCGGCCGTTCTCGTACGCCAGGAGGCCCAGCTCGTCGTACCGGGAACGGATCCGCTCCGAGAGCAGGCCGATCCTCCTCAGATTGGGAACGATGCGCTTGAACATCGTCTGGCGGAACGACCCCATCAGCTTGCTCTCCGCCGACAGCCGTTCCCACTCCGAGCGCCGGAACGCGTGCGCCCAGTGCTCCTCGTAGAACTCCCAGGCCAGGAACCGGTTGCGGAGCAGGAGCGACACCTCGAAGGCCCAGTCCTCCCGCTCGCGCTGCTCGCGCTCCGTCAGCCCCCGGAAGCACTCCTGAAGCGCGAGCACGCCGAAGTGAACGTGTCGGGCCTCGTCGGTGATCACGTTCGTCAGCAGCTGCCGCAGGAGCGGCTCGCCGGTGATCTGCCGGAAGGTGCCGAACGCACCGAGCGCCAGCCCCTCGATCATGATCTGCATCCCCAGGAACTTCATGTCCCAGCGGGGGTCGGTCATCAGCGCGTCGACGATGGTGTAGAGGTTGTCGTTGATCTCGTAGAGCTTCTCCAGCTTCCGGGTGAGATAGCCGTGGAACACCTCGACGTGCCGTCCCTCGTCCACCACCTGGCTGCTGCCGTAGAGCTTGGCGTCGAGCCAGGGCACCCCCTCGGTCACCTGGCACGCCGCAAACAGCGCCCCTTGCTCGCCGTGGAGGAACTGGCTCATGACCCAGGCCAGGAGATCATGGCGCTGCTTCATCCGCTCCGCGTTGCTCAACGTGCGCCAGGCGTGGGTGGTGGAGATCGGATGGAAGTCCTCGGGGATCAGCGGGTGCTCAGGATCCATCGGATCCACAGACGTGGACCAGTCGAGGTCGGTCGCTGCGTTCCACTGCGAGCTCTTCGCTGCCTCGTAGAGGCGAGCGAGCTGCGGACGGTCTCGCAGGTAGCTCCAGTCGAAGATGGCTCTGTGCCCAGCCGGCATCGCGGTGCTCCGGGTGCCGCGGGCCTCCTGCATGATCAGGCCGCGATAGGCCGGGCCGAGCAGCGAGGCGAGCACCTTGAGATTTCCGCTCGCGGACGCCTCCCGGAGCACCGGGCCGGATCGCCCGAGATTCAGCATCGCCCTGGCCAGCGTGGTCATGGCGGGCGACGCTGCCAGGAGCCAGATTCGGCGGTCAAGGCGAGCGCGGGAGGGATGCTGGGATGAAGCGCCGCGCCTTCCGCTCCGCAGACGCGGGCGGGCTCGCCGACGTGGTGGCCCGGGGGCTGGACTGCTCGCGCGAGGAGGCCAGCACCCTGGTGAGCCGGGGCGCGGTCTACCTGCGCGGAAGCCGGCAGCGCGACGCGAGCCTGGCGGTCGCTCCCGGGACCGAGGTCCTGGTGGTGCTCGAGGAGGCCGGCCGGAGCTCCAGCGCCCCGCTGCCTGCGACCGGGCCGCTCCGGGTGCTGCACGAGGACGCCGAGGTGCTCGCGGTGGACAAGCCGGCGGGCCTCGCCGCGCAGCCGACGCCCGGAGGTCTCACCAGCCTCCTCCTCCTCGCCTCGGATCACCTCGGCCGGGAGGCGGGGCTGGTGCACCGGCTCGATCGCGACACCACCGGGGTCATGATCTTCGGCAAGTCGCCCGCGGCGACCTCTGCGCTGGCCGCGAGCTTCCGCACCGGGGCTGCGCGGAAGACGTATCTCGCGGTCACCGCCCCCGGCCTCCAGGACGCCGGCGGCACCTGCACGCTCCGGCTGGCCCGCGATCGCACCCGTCCGGGCCGGTGGGTCGCGCGGCCGCGAGACGGACTCGAGGCCGAGACGCGCTTCCGGCGCCTCGGCGCCACGGCCGAGCTGGCGCTGGCCGCGCTCTGGCCGCGCACCGGGCGCACGCACCAGATCCGCGCCCACCTGGCCGCGCTCGGAGCGCCCATCGCCGGCGACCGCCTCTACGGCGGCCCGATGCAGCTCCAGGGACGGGCCATCGGCCGGTCGCTGCTCCACGCTCATGTCCTGGCGGTGCCGCACCCCCGGACCGGAGCCCCGCTTCTGCTGCGCGCACTGCTGCCCGAGGACATGGCTCCATGGTTCGCCGCACTGGACGTGGTGCCCCCCGAGGACTGAGCCTCGGTGTTGCGGCGCTGCAACGCGGCCCGGAGACCGGCTCCGATGCCAGGCCCGCCCGGAACACCGTCACTGCAGCTGGATCCGGAGGCCTCCGACGAGGAGGTCGCCCGCGCCGGCCAGCCCGTGCCGCCAGCCGATGTCCAGCCCCGCGTTGTCGAAGACGAAGCCCACTCCCGCTGTGAGGAAGTTCTGCTGCACCGGCTCGCGCCACTCCCACCCGCCTCGGAGCGCGAAGCTCCGCCCGAGGAAGACCTCCAGCCCGCTGTTCCAGATGGGATGGAGCGGCCCCCGGCCGAGGTCACTGCGAACCTCCGTCGCGAGCCGGACCGGTCCCAGGAGGAGCCCGAAGCCAACCTCGAAGCTGCGGGACAGCTCGGGATGGTGCGTGTCGATGAGGTTGTAGGCGGCCAAGCCCAGTGTGAGCTGGGGAATGATCAGGATGGAGACGCCGAGATTCAGGCTCGCGGCGTTGATCTTTGGCGTGCCCTGGATGAGCCAGCGCCCGCCGATTCCGAAGGCCACCTTGTCGCCCACCCGCGTGGCCAGAGAGAGGGAGTGGGCCCACTGCCCGATGTTGCCTCCGCCGTAGTCGTTGGAGATGAAGTGGAGGCTGTAGGCCCCGGCCAGCTCGGGGTTGGTGCTGTCGCGCGCCCAGCCCGCCGCGTACCAGCCCTTGGCCTTCCAGTCGTACCCGCCGGCGAACTCCAGCTGGAAGGCCTGGAACAGGGCCATCGCCGCCGGGTTGCCGTCCGCGGAGTTCGCCCCGATGCCCAGCTCGCGGAAGGTGCCACCCATGCCCACCTCGCGCGCCCCGCGGGCGGTATCGAAGTCGATGGGGGCGGGGGCGGCGAGCAGCGGGCGCGCGAGCAACAGCGAGGCCAGGACGAGGAGACGGTTCATTCGCGCCACGGAGGGTATGCGCTCAGGGCAACAACACCGTCGAGCCGGTCGTCTTCCGTGCCTCGAGGTCCCGGTGTGCTCGCGCCGCCTCGCGCAGGGAATAGCGCTGGTTCACGTGGATGGTCAGCACCCGCCTGGCGATGAGATCGAAGAGCTCGCGGGCTCCGGCGAGCAGGTCCTCGCGCTTTGCGGTGTAGGTGCCCAGGGTGGGGCGGGTCACGTAGAGCGAGCCCCCGGCCGCGAGCCGCTGCAGGTCGAAGGGTGGGACCGGCCCGCTGGAGGCGCCGAAGAGCACCATGAGCCCGAAGGGCGCGAGGCACTCCAGCGACACGTCGAAGGTGTCCTTGCCGATCGAGTCGTACACGACCGGGACCTTCGCTCCCCCGGTGAGCTCTTTCACCTTCGCCGGAAGCTCGCGCCGGTTGCTCGCATCGACGACCAGCGGGTGGGTGCAGCCCGCCTCGCGCGCGGCCTCGGCCTTCGCCTGGCTCCCCACGGTTCCGATGGTGGTCGCGCCGAGATGCCGGAGCCACTGGCAGAGGATGAGCCCCACGCCGCCTGCGGCCGCGTGCACCAGCGCCGTCTGCCCACGCTCGACCTTGAACGTCCGCCGCACCAGGTACCAGGCGGTGAGGCCCTTGAGGAGCGAGGCGGCCGCGGCCTCGTCGGAGACGCCCTCGGGAATCGGGACCAGCTTCTCTGCCGGGTAGTTGCGAGCATCGGCGTACGCGCCCAGCGGCGCAGCCGCGTAGGCCACCCGGTCGCCGACCTTCACCGTCGTCACCCCGGGCCCCACGGCGGTCACCACCCCGGCCGCCTCCTGGCCGATCCCGCTGGGGAGCTGGACCGCGTAGTGGCCGTTGCGCTGGTAGACGTCGATGAAGTTCAGCCCGATCGCGCTGTGGCGCAGCGTCGCCTCGCCCGGACCGGGAGGCGGCACTTCTACCTCCTCCAGGACCAGGAGCTCCGGGCCTCCCTGCTTCTTCAGCCTGACCGCCTGTGCCATCACACCCCTCCCTCGCCCGCGCCGGCGCGGCTCCGTCGCGCCTCGATGAAGGACCGCACCGCGCTCACCACGAAGGCGAGGCAGATCAGGAAGGTGACGAGCTGCGCCACCACCGCCACCGGCCGCTCGGCCGTGCCGCCGAGGAGCGCGGGCAAGCGGAGCACACCAGGGATGCAGCCCAGCACGCCCAGGAGCGCCACCAGGACGGCGACGTGCATCGCGTGCATGCGAAGGCGCGGATTCCGGGCCACGAGCCCGGCCAGGCCGATCAGCGCCCCGAGGGCTGCGGGAATGAGGGCGGTGGGTGAGTGAGCGCCGGTGCCGACGTACGTGCCGAGACCGATTGCCACCAGCACTCCACCGACGAGAAGAGCGAGCGTGGGCATGGACATCGTTCGTGGGCTCTATCGCGCGCGGACAGCTCGTGTACAGTCCTCCGCCCCCGTGCGCCGCCTCCGTTTGCCCATTCTCCTCCTCAGCGTGCTCGCCGTCCGGACCGCCCTGGCCTACGTCCCGGCGCCCGGTGCCATCTTCCGGCACCTCCTGACCGGAAGGGACGAGCAGCGCATCAGCAACGCTCGCGTGGACGGAACGCTCGTGCTCTCGGGCAGCGCCTCGTCGGATGCGGGCGGACAGGGAGATCTTCAATCCGATGCCCGGGTCTATCTCAAGCTCCCCGGTCGCTGCCGTCTGGAGGCGAGCGGGCCGGAGACCGGCAAGCTCGCGGTGGTGCAGTCCGGCGGCCAGCTGAAGAACGAGGGTCCGTCCGTGGCAGCGCTCGGGGTGGGACTGGGGGAGGTGTGCGCGCTCTTCGGAGCTCGCAGCGCGGGCGACGGTCGCGCGGAGCTGGAAGCGCACCTCCGCAAGCGCGGCGTCAACACCGGCGGCTCGTGGCTGGCCCGCTTCGGCGGCCACGTGGCCTACGTGGTCGGCGGCCAGAAGGACGGAGACGCTCAGTTCTGGGTGTTCAAGGACAGCTGGCTCCCCGCGCGCATGCGCTGGACCGAGGGCGGCACCCAGTGGGACGTGCGCTTCGTGGACTACGCCTCGCCGGCCGGGGACTGGTTCCCTCGGGTGGTCGAGGTTTCACGTAACGGCGAGCGACAGGCCCGCTTCACCACTCTCTCCGGCGACCCGCGGGCGAACGTCCCGGACCGCCTCTTCTGATGGCGGAAACCGAGCGGGTTGATCGGCCCTCGCGAATGACGGCGCGATCATCCGACCAACCCACTCGGTCTCCGCCATGAGGCCCGAGGGAGGGCTCGTGGAGGAGCTGGCCTCGGTCGCGGTGGGGCGCCCGGTGAAGGGGCCCTTCACCTACCTCGTCCCGCCTGAGCTCGAGGGTCGGCTCAGGCGCGGGCAACGCATCCTGGTCCCCTTCGGACGGGGGAGGGCGCTGGGCTTCTACCTCGGCCCGGGGCGCCCGCCCGAGGGCGGCGGGACGCTGAAGCCGGTCTCGGCGCTCCTCGAGGACGTCCCGGCGCTGCCGGATGACGTGCTGGCCCTGGTGGAGTTCGCGGCCGCCTACTACCGCCATCCGCTGGGTGAGGCGCTGCGGGCGGCGCTCCCTCCCGGCCTGACGGATCCCTCGGAAGGGCCGGAGCCGAGCCCCGACGTGGCGCGGTCGGTGGTGGTGGTCGGCTCGCCGTCGGTGGACGCGCTCCGGCGGGCGCCGGCGCAGGCGGCCGCCCTCGGGTACCTCCTCGCCGTGGGCGGTCGAGCCGAGCTCGACGAGCTGGGCCGCGCCGTCCCCGGCGCACGCGCCGCCGTGCAGCGGCTGGTGGAGCGCAGTTGGGTGAAGGTGGAGGAACGCGCGGTCGAGCCCACCGTCGCCGAGGGGCTCGGGCTCGCGCGTCCGGAGCGGCTCACCGAGGCGCAGGCGGCGGCGCTGGGCGAGCTGGAGCGCGCGCTCGACGCCGGCGGCTTCCAGCCCTTCCTGCTCCAGGGTGTCACCGGCAGCGGGAAGACCGAGGTGTACCTCCAGGCCGCGGAGCACGCGCTCGCCCGGGGTGGGGGAGCGCTGGTGCTGGTGCCGGAGATCGCCCTCACCCCGCAGCTGGTGGGCCGCTTCCGGAGCCGCTTCGGGAGCGCGGTGGCGGTGCTCCACAGCGGATTGCGAGACCGGGAGCGGCTCCTCCACTGGAAGGCCCTCCGCGCGGGCACGGTCCGCCTCGCTGTGGGCGTGCGCTCCGCCGTGTTCGCCCCGGTGCGGGACCTGGCGCTCCTCGTGGTGGACGAGGAACACGACCCCTCGTTCAAGCAGGACGAGAAGCTCCGCTACCAGGCCCGGGACCTGGCGGTGGTCCGCGCCAAGCAGGCCGGGGCGACGGTGGTGCTCGGCTCGGCGACGCCCTCGCTGGAGACGGTGGAGAACGCGCGCCGGGGGCGCTACCGCCATCTCCGCCTGCCGGCGCGGGTGGACGACCGGCCGATGCCCCGCGTCGACCTGGTCGACCTCCGCCGGGTCCGACCGCGACCGACTGGGATGCCGGAGCAGCCGCCCGCGCTCTCCCCGCCGATGGTGGAGGCCCTGGGGGAGGCGCTCGGCCGCGGACAGCAGGCCATCCTGTTCCTCAACCGGCGCGGGCACTCGGCGGCGCTGGTCTGCGAGGCCTGCGGTCAGGGGGTGCCCTGCAGCCGCTGTGACGTCTCGCTCACCTTCCACCTCCGGGGGCGGAACCTCCAGTGCCACTACTGCGGCGAGACCAAGCCCGTGCCGGATCGGTGCCCGGCCTGTGGCGGTCCGCTGGTGCAGGTGGGCGCCGGCACCGAGCGCATCGAGGCCGAGGTCGCCGAGCGATTCCCGTCCGCGCGCGTCGCCCGCCTCGACCGGGACGCCGCCACCACCGCCGAACGGCTGACCGAGCTCCTGTCGCGCTTCGCCCGCGGGGAGATCGACGTGCTCGTGGGCACCCAGATGGTGGCCAAGGGGCACGACTTCCCCGGCGTGACGCTGGTGTGCGTCGTCTCGGCGGACACGGGGCTCCTCCTTCCCGACTTTCGCGCCGCCGAGCGCACCTTCCAGCTGGTGACGCAGGTGTCCGGCCGGGCGGGGCGGGGTCAGGAGCCGGGACGGGTCCTCGTGCAGACCTGGAATCCCGAGGCCGACGCCGTCGCGCGGGTACCGGCGCACGACTACGACGGCTTCGCCGAGCATGAGCTGGCCTGGCGTGAGGCGCTGGCGTGGCCGCCCTTCAGCCGGCTGGTGGCGGTGCGCATCGAGGGGGAGGACCCGGGGGAGACGGCCGGCGTGGCCCGGAAGCTGGGCGACCGGCTGGCCGTGCTCCTGCCAGGTCCGGCCACCGGGGTCCGGCTCCTCGGTCCGGCTCCGGCCCCCCTCGCCCGGTTGCGGGGGAAGAGCCGGTGGCAGCTGCTGCTGAAGGCGCCGCGGCACGCCCTGCTGGGGCCGTTGCTGGATCAGCTGGAGCGCGACCTCGAGGTGCTTCCCACGGCCGTGCGGGTCGTCCTCGACGTGGACCCGGGGGCGATGCTGTAGGCTAGCGACCGAGTCCCGAAGAGACCGTGGCGTTCCCACTCCTCCTCGTCCACGACGACCTGGCCACCATCGCGCTCGTGCGCCGCACGCTGGTTCGCGCGGGGCACACGGTGGAGCTGGCCACCTCGACGGCCGATGCGCTCACCGCGGCCGTGACGCTCCAGCCGGCGCTGGTGCTCCTGGCGCCGGGAGTGGAGAGCGGGCGGGGAGCGGCGCTCCTTCTGGAATTGCACGCCCGCCCCGAGACCGCGCGGCTGCGGATCCTGCTGCTCGGACGGATGGTGGATGGGCACCGGGGTTCGGTGCTCCCAACACCGTTCCGGGCGGAGACGCTGCTCCAGGCGGTGGACCAGGCGCTGGCCGCGGACCCACCGACCGACGAGCCGGTGACCGACATGTTCGGGAGCGGGAGCGCGTCCATTCCCATCGCGGTGGCTCCGGAGACGATGGACCTGGACTGGGAGCCTCCGACCGGGCCGATGCTGTCGTCGGGGTACGAGCCGGCTCTCGAGCCGG
>JBKPMY010000257.1:0-4089 GCA_046732375.1 Myxococcota bacterium | reverse complement strand
CCGAACTCGTTGTTCTGGCCGTAGGTGATGTCGCTGCGGTACGCCGTCTGGCGCTCGGCGTCGTCGAGGTCGTGGACGATGCAGCCCACGGTGAGTCCCAGGAAGTTGTGGATCCGCCCCATCCACTCCGCGTCGCGGCGGGCGAGGTAGTCGTTCACCGTCACCACGTGGACGCCCCGTCCGCTCAGCGCGTTGAGGTAGCTGGGCAGCGTCGCGGTGAGGGTCTTGCCCTCGCCGGTGCGCATCTCCGCGATGCACCCCTGGTGGAGGAACATCCCGCCGATGAGCTGAACGTCGAAGTGGCGCTGGCCGATGGTCCTCCGCGCCGCCTCGCGCGTGAGGGCGAAGGCCTCGAACAGCACGTCATCCAGGGGACGGCCGTTCGCCACCTCCTGCTTCAGCCGGGCCGTCTCCGCGGGAAAGGCCTCGTCCCGGTGCTCTCGCATCCGGGACTCGAGCGCGTTGATGCGAGCGACCTTGGGCCAGGCCCGCTTGAGCTCGCGCTCGTTCTTGGTCCCGATGATCTTCTTCAGCGTCCACTCGATCATTGACGTTCCAGTGCCGATGTAACCAGCCAGGCGGCGCTGCCAAGGCCCCACTGGGGAGGTTGCCGGCAGGAGGAAACACCTCCTCTAGCGGAGCCTTTCCCGGGATGCCAGCAGTCGCCGGTGGCCGCCCTGCGCGGAGGTGTTACACGAGGCGTCCATGCCTCGATTCGTGGAGGACGCGCTCGCAGAGGCAGCCATCACCCTGATGGTCCCGTACTCCCGGACACACCCTGGATCGAATGATTTCACGCGGGCGCTCGAGCAGCTCGTGCTGCGCGAGCAGGCCCGGCGCGGGCATCCCGACCCTCTGACCGGTGCGCTCCAGGCCCTGGCGCTCCTCCAGGGGGATCGGCTGAAGCAGGAGTTCGACCTCTCGGTCCACGCCCACACCGGGTGGCCGGTCGGCGCCGTCATCGTCGACGTGAAGGAGCTGATCCGCATCAACGCGGACCTGGGAATGAAGGCCGGAGACGAGGTGCTGAAGGCAGCCGCCTCGGCGCTCCGACGTGCTCTCCCGGAAGTTCCCGTCCTCCGTGTCCACGGTGACTGTCTCGCGGCGCTCTTCGTTCCCTCGACCGGGCTCGAGCTCCAGCCGGCGCATCTGGACCGCGTCTCCCACGCGCTCGACGAGGCTGCGCATCGGCTCGTCTCTGTGTCCGGAACCGGCGCGCGGGTCGACTTCACGGTCTCGGCGCTCCGTCTACGGATCTTCGATCCAGCCCACTGGCAGGTCCTCGGACCGCTCGTGCTGTCGGAGATCGAGCGGGCCCACGTGATGGGCCGCCGCGGGATGGCCTCGGGAATCCAGGAGCGCACGATCCGGCTCGACGGCCGCGTCTGACGGCGGCAACCGGCCAGGCCAGTCTCCGCTGTCACTCCTCGAGGATGAACTTCCGCGGGTTCTCCGGAATCCCGCCCACCCGCACCTCGTAGTGCAGGTGCGGACCCGTGGACCGGCCGGTGTTCCCCACCGCGCCCACCAGCTGTCCGCGCTTCACCCGGTCGCCGGTCTTCACCTCGAGCTTGCTCAGGTGGCCGAACCGGGTCTTCACCCCGTAACCGTGGTCGATGACGAGGACGTTGCCGTAGCCGCCCTCCAGCCCGGCGAAGATGACCGTCCCGTCGGAGGGGGCGAGCACCTCCTTGCCGTGGGGTGCGGCGATGTCGAGACCTTCGTGCATCACGCGCTCAGCCGTGTACGGGTCGAGACGCTGTCCAAAGTCCGAGGTGACCCAGCCCCGGGCGGGCCAGACCGAGGGGGTCGAGGCCAGCCGGCTCTTCTGGTCCAGGAAGTACGACTGGAGCTCCTGGAGGCTCTTTTCCTGCCGGGTTGCGGACTCGCTCAGCTTGTCCAGCTTCGAGGCGAGGTTTCTCGGCGTCTCGCTCGCCGACCCGGGGCGGGTGAACTCGGTTTCCGCGCTTGGGGCGGGCGTGACCCCGGGCTCGCCGGCGGTGGGCCCGAGCGCCAGGTTCCGCTGCGGGTCGGAGAGGAGCGTGACCGCGCGGAGCTTCTGGTCGAACCGCTCGACGCGCTCCAGCGTCGCGCCGATGTGCTCCATGCGCTCGCGGATGCTCTTCAGCTGGGTGCGGAGGGTGAGGTTCTCGTCGCGGAGGATCCGGTTCTCCGAGGCCTCACGCACGAGGGCGAAGTAGTGCACGACGGCCGCGAGCAGGACCACCCCGGCCGCACCGGCCCCCAGCGCCGCATGACGCAGAAGGCTCCGCTCGAGCTGGAAGCGGCGCACCGGCGCGTCGTGGTCGGGAACGACGATGAGCGTGAGGGTCTTCTTCGACAACGGTAGGGCCGCTCCCGTGACAGCGCGCTTCCAGGCAGTCCAGGTACCCAAGCAAGCCGTATTCCAGCATGCTTGCCCCCCGCCCGTCCGGGCCGTGGCTCGAAGCCCGGTAAAAAGAACACTGTCAAGAAAGGAGTTTCCGCCGGTCCGGGCGCAACAGAGGTGATTTGCGCACCTACACCGACGCGTGCTCGCCGGTCTCCGCCGGCCTGGGCACGAGGCTCTCGGCCTGAACCTGCACGGCGATGACGGTGATGTTGTCGTCGCCACCGCGTTCGTTGGCCAGGTCGACCAGCTTCTGCGGCACGTCCGAGAGCGGGAAGTGACGGACCACCTGGAGGATCTCCGGGTCCTCCACCATGTTCGCCATGCCGTCCGAGCAGAGGATGAAGACATCCCCCGGCTCGGAGAGCAGGCCCATCACGTCCACCTGGACCTCCTCCTCGAAACCCACCGAGCGGGTGATGATGTTCTTGTACCGGGAGTGCTTCGCCTCCTCGGGGGTGATCATCCCGGCCTTGATCTGCTCGTTGACCAGGCTGTGGTCCTCGCTGATCTGCTGGATGAGATCTCCGCGCACGAGGTACGCGCGGCTGTCGCCGACGTGGGCGAAGAAGGCCTGCTCGTCCTTCAGCAGCAGCGAGATGACCGTCGTGCCCATCCCCGCCAGCCGCGGGTCCTCCTGGGCCTTGGTGTAGATGGCGATGCAGGCGCGCTCGACCGCCGCGCGGATCGCCTCCGGAACGGGCGAGTCCTGAAGCGCGGTCCTGGCCTCCAGGGCCGAGCCCTGCGTGGCCCGGGCCTGCCGCAGCTCGCGGTCGATGGTCTCCACCGCAATTCGGGAGGCGGTGCCGCCGCCGGCGTGCCCACCCATCCCATCGGCCACCACGAACAGCTTGAGATCTTCGTCGATGAGGAAGCTGTCCTCGTTGTGGTCGCGCTTCTTGCCCACATCGGTCAGCCCAGAGGAGACGATCTTCAACCGGACCGGAGTTGGCTCGGGTGGGGACACGCTGGTCGCCGATGGTACAGGCGGCCCTGCGGGACGGGCAAGGAGACTGCGCGCTCTGCAGCGCCCCTCGAAACGGGGGGCGGTCCGGGACTCATGCCACCCGTCGCGCGCGCGAGGCCTGGCGGACGCCGACCGGCGCGCCCGGTTGTCTCGCCGCGCGGACCAGCGCCTCGGCGGCTGCCTGAGCCTCGGCCGTGACAACCGCCCCTGACATCATCCGGGCCAGCTCCCGGGTGCGGGGGGCACCCTCGTCCAGCACCCGGACGCTGGACCAGGTGCGCCCGCGGGCAGACGTCTTCTCCACCACCAGGTGTGCATCGGCATGGGCAGCGACCTGCGGCAGGTGCGTGATGCACAGCACCTGGCGTCCGGAGGCGACCGCCCGGACCATCCGCCCCACGACGTCCGCCACGGCGCCGCTCACCCCGGCGTCCGCCTCGTCGAGGACCACGGTCGCTGCCTCGTCCGGGCCACCGTGGGCCATCGACAGCCGCTTGAGCGCCAGCCAGAGCCGGGAGGCCTCGCCTCCCGAGGCGACCCGGGCCAGCGGACGGGCCGGCTCCCCGGGGTTGGCGCTGAAGAGGAACTCGACCTCGTCGGCCCCGTCGGCCCGGAGCACGTCCCGGGGTGCGAGCTGCACGCTGAAGACCGCGCGCGGAAGCGCCAGCCGTCCCAGCTCGGCGGCCATGGAGCGCTCGAGCTGCCGCGCTGCCCGCTCCCGCTCCCGCCGGAG
>JBKPMY010000256.1:0-18824 GCA_046732375.1 Myxococcota bacterium | reverse complement strand
AAGCCACTGAACAGGCTCCGCGCTCGCGGGTCGTCGGAGGCTCGGGACTCGAAGACGTCGGGCCGCTTGATCCGGAAGACGGTGACCGGAACCCTGCGGCCATCGACGAGGAAGTCCAGCGCGGTGATCTCGTCTTGCTGGTGATAGATCCAGCCTGAGACCCGGAGCTCGGTCCCCAGCCCGATCTCCAGTCTCTCCGGAAGGAGCCGATCCAGGGAGTAGACCAGGCCCTCCTCGGTGCCGGCGAATCCGGACACACGGGCCAGCGTTCCACGGACGCCCTGGCGGGCGACGAGCGCGGTTCCGCGGAACCCGAGCTCCAAAATCCGGCCGGGAACGCTTCCCGACGGAGCGATGCGCGCCCGGACAGCCTGCAGCCGCCGGACGATCGCAGCCGAACGCGAGCGCTGGAACTCGTCCCAGCGTTGCTCGGCCTGGCGGCGCTCTTCCTCGAGCTCCAGAAGACGCTCTCTGGCCCGCGTGAGCTCCGCCTCCCGTACCGCCGAGCGCTTCTGTTCGGCACTCCGGACGACCTCGATCTGCTTGATGTGCTCGGTGGCATCGGCGAGCCCGCGCTCCGCGCGCTCGGCTCTCTGCGTGGCCATCTGGAGCCCCCCCGTCAGCTCTTCGTTCGCGCTTCGAGACTGCTCGAGGTGCCAGCGGTTGGCAACCGCTTCCTCGATGCGCTCACGGATCGCGAGCTGGGCGGTGTCGATCAGCAGGGAGGCGCGGGACAGCTCGATCGGACTCTCCGAGCACAGGGCCAGGACGTACATGGCGCGCTTGAGATCGGCGTCCGCCGGCTGGAGCTTTCGCGGCGCGGCCTGGGTGAGCTGGTGCTCCTCGAGCCCATCCGGGCGAGCCCCGGAGTCCATCGGCCAGAGATAGGAGCCGGGGAAGGTCCGCTGACCGAAGAAGCGAACGTGGGCGAACCGCTCGGAGAGGAACGCCCGGAACTCGGCGGAAGTGAACTCCCGCTCGTGAAACTCGTTCTCGTCGTGCAGCTCGCTGGCGTAGGTCTCCTTGTCGGGAGTGGAGACGACGAAGATCCCGCCGGGGGCCAGGACCCTCCGGACCTCGTCGAGGAAGCGTTCCTGGGCGGCCTCGCCGAGGTGCTCGATGGTCTCGAAGGAGACCACCACGTCGACCGACGCCGGGGGTTGGTCGGTCAGCGCCTCGGCCCGACCGACGCGAAACTGGAGGTTCTCCGCCGGATAGCGCTGGCGCGCGCGCTCGATCGCCGGGGTGCTGAGGTCGACGCCCACCACCGAGCGAGCGACGGCCGCAAGCAGGAAGCTCCCGTACCCCTCACCCGACGCGACATCGAGCACGCGCTTGCCCCGGCAGAGCTCGCGAGCCCACAGGTAACGGTGCCAGTGCTCGTAGCTGTTCTCCGGCGTCCCCTCCCCCGGATGGAACCGCTCACCGGGCTGTTCCAGGGAGGTGTCTTCCGAAGCCGGCCGGTCCTGCATGGATGACGGGGGACCGTCGTCCGGATGTGCGTCTTGTCTCCCGGCGGAAGGCATGTGGAAGAATGTGAACCGTGTTTCTCTGGTTCGAGGAGCCAGCACCCTACCGTGCCCACGCGCGGATGCTCCAGCCGTTTCAGGTACTTTCAGAACGTCAACTCGCGAGCAAGGAGACGTTCGAGGGGCTGTGCATACCCTGCCGCGCCATCCAGCGCTTCAAGGTGGCGGCAGGCCCGACCTACGGCTCCCACCCGAATCTGCGAGAAGGCCTGGTGTGCCCGCGAGGCCTGTCGAACCGCAATCGCCTGCTCGCGGCCGCATGCCTCGAGCTGACCCCGAAGCGTCCGGCGATCCTGGAGCGCTTCGGTCCGCTGTACGCGTTGCTCAAGGAGCGCTTTCCCGAGCTGCAGGGCTCCGAGTTCCTGGGAGCCGACGTTCCCCCGGACGAGATGCGCACCGTGCACGGGATCCAGGTCCGGCACGAATCCCTGGAGCGGCTCGGCTACCCCGACGCCTGCATCGATCTCCTGATCCACTCGGACGTGCTGGAGCACGTTCCCGAGCCCGAACGTGCCCTGGCCGAAAGCCACCGGGTCCTCGCTCCGGGCGGAACGATGCTGCTGACGGTTCCCTTCTTCGCCTCCCGTGACGAGAACTTCCGCCGGGCCATCCGCCGCGAGGACGGAACGGTGCAGCATCTCGTGGAGCCCGAGATGCACGGCGACCCCCTCAACCCCGAGGGCGTGCTCGCCTACCACCACTTCGGATGGCAGCTGCTGGACCAGATGCGCAATGCCGGGTTCCGGAGAGCGGAGGTGGGGCTCTGGTACGACGTCTTCTGCGGATTCGTCTCCGACAACCATCCGGACCTCACCTACGGCAACATGCTGCCCATCGTGATCCGCGCCTCCAAGTAGCCCGCGGTCAGCGACGGCGTCGAAGCGCAGCTCCCAGATCTCGAAACCGGCCCCGTGCCTGGCGGGTGGTCGTGAACCGGCGTGAGCGGCAGTTCACGAAGCTGGTACCTGGGGCGCGGCTCGAGCCCGGCGGCTGGTCGCGAGTCGAGCCAACGGCGAAGCGACCTCGGCCATGGTCACGCCGACGAATCCGAGGAGCAACGGGTAAGCGGAGCTCAGGTAGAGCGTATTGATGGCGTTGAACGATGTGACGTCCACGATCGCGAGCAAGACGATTCGAGACAGGACGCCCACGAGGAGCGCGAGAGCCAGGAACGGGGCACCCGTCACAGTCCTCGCTCTGATGTCCCGGACCGCGAGGAACGCGAATCCGAGCAGCGAAACGATGACGCTTGGCAGAATCAAAACGGGATAGACACGCCCGATCCAGAGCAGCACCCGTCGCTTGAAGGCATCGAGCCGTGCCTGCTGATGTCCCTGCCACGTGCTGGGATCGCTCGGGTTGCCGACGGTAGGCCCGAGTCGATCTCGGGTCAGATCCCTGAAGAGCGCGAGCTCCTCCCAGGTCCCTACGCTCGGGCCAGGACCTGCTTCGTCGGGGGCGATCAGAAGTACGGTGCCGCGGCGTACGGCTGCCAAGAAGGCGGACCAATGCTCTCGATGTAGCGGGGGCATGAGCGAGTCGCTCGCCGGGCCACAAACGAGCTGTCGTGCCTGGCAGGCCTGATTGATCTCGGCCGCGACACCCTCGTAGTAGGTCGCGACCGCTCTTGCGCCGCGCCGATAGTATCCGGCTTGCTCGACCGCATCGCGGACTGCCCACACGACCCAGCCACCGCCGATCTCATCGCAGACCTGTCCACCAGTTCCGGTACAGGTGGCCTGCGTCCATGCCTGTCCGACAGGGCCTTCCAGGAAAGGTCGAAGCTCGGCGAATCGTGGACTTGCCGCATAGATTCGCTCCCGGGTCTCAGTCGGCAATGGAACCTTCGCGTGCCAGCTCAGATGCTCCACCCGCTGGAGTGCCCCCATCGCGGCCTTGAACGGGTGCTCACGAAACTCATTCGTGGCGAAGACGCCGTATCGGTATTCGCTGATCGATCCAAAGAGAACAGGGAGAAATGCCAAGGCAATCATGAATGGAGGCAACCCCCACACGAGTGGCTTCCAGGTCGTCCGCAGTCTTGTCAGTGCCGGGACGGCAAGAACCAGCAGACTGGGCACGAGCCACACGCCTTCTTCACGGGTGAGCCAGAAAGCCCCCAGACTGAGCCCCAGAGCAGCCGCCCAAGCGCTCACCTCGCGCCGCGAGCGGTCGAGCCGACCCAGCAGTCCGGCCGTGCATGCCAGGACGAAGAGGGCCAGCGCAGGATAGATGCCCTCGCGGACCACCCGCGTAGCGGCTTGTTGGTGCCAGGTCAGCGGGTTGAACAGAAGGACCGCGAACAGCGCAGTCCGGGCGAAGCGCGACGGAAGCCATGGGCGAATCGCCCAGCTGAAGAGCCCTGCGGCGGCCAGGTAGAGAACCTGCTCGGCAAACAGCAACGGTAGCCCGAGGGCCCAGCTGACCAGCACGAAGACCGAATAGAAGGGCCCCTTCGCCAAGGTCATGTTTCCGTACGGCCGACCGAGCCAGGCGCCGTTCAAGATCCGGTTCGCCGTCAACAGGTAGAGCCGGTCGTCGTGACCAGCCGTGGCGTAGGCGGTCACGGTGAGGCCACTCGCCAACCAGAGCTTCGTTGCGATCAGTGCGGAGACGACCAGGAACCAGCGACGACTGTCGCCCCCACGGACCGGCGTTCCATCTGAGCTCTGCGGCGATTGGCTCATCGACGAGGGGGAAAAATCATGGCGCATCGAATCGGGCAAGGGCCGTCATCGAACGGCGCCTTGACAAGCCCGCCAGCACGGCCCCATGTAGACCCATGACCGCGGAGGGAGCCGAGTTCGACGAACTGGTCGAGACCTACGACGTGGAGCTACGCCGGGACATGGCGTTCTCCGGTGAGACCCCCGACTTCTTCGCCGAGGAACGCATCTCCTTCCTCGACTCCTGTCTTCGCGAGGTCGGACTCCGCCCGCACGCGATACTCGACTACGGCTGCGGACTGGGTAGGACCTCGGCCCATCTCGCGCGGCTCCTCGCTCCTGACGTCCTGGTCGGCGTCGACGAGTCCCGCGAGTCGGTCAAGCGCGCCGCGGAGAACTTCGGGGGAACCGCGCAGTTCGTTTCACTCGAAGATCTCGGCCCGGAACCGATCTTCGACCTGGTCTACTGCAGCGGCGTTTTCCATCACATCCAGCCCGAGAAGCGCGCCGCGGCGTTCGCGTACCTCGACCAGCGGATGAAGCCAGGGGCGATTCTTGCTCTCTGGGAGAACAACCCCTGGAATCCAGTCGTCACCATGATCATGAACCGTTCGGTGATCGACCGGAATGCGGTCAAGGTCTCGCCCCCCGAGGCCCGTCGCCTCGTCCAGACCGCCGGTTTCGAGCTCCTCCGGACGGACTTCCTCTTCTTCTTTCCAAGAGCGCTTGCGCCTCTTCGCGTGCTGGAGCCATCGCTGCGGAAACTCCCGCTCGGAGCGCAGTACCAGGTTCTCTGTCGGAAGAAGCGCTCCTAGTCCCGAACGAATCGGATCAGCGAGATCTAGAGTACGAATCCCGCCGCGGTCGCGTCGCGGTGGAACATGCGGACGGTGTCCAGCGAAAGATCGCCGAGGTCCGTCCCGAGCATCGGCAGCTTCTTCAGGAGCTCGGGCGTCACGGTGATGATGTGGCAGCCGATCTGGTTCGCCTGGACGATGTTGAACACCTCTCGCGGGCTGGCCCAGATGATCTCGATGTTCCGATGGGCGACCACCATCTCCAGCGCCGAGCGCATGAGCGGGAGGGGGTCGACGCCGGTGTCGGCGATGCGGCCAGCGAATACGGAGATGATCGACGGAGGACCTCCGGCGAGCTGATCCCGGATCTCCCGTACCTGCTCGAGCGTCAGCAGGGCCGTTGCGTTCACCTTCACTCCCCGGCGGGCAAGCCGCTGGACGAGCGGCGCCGAGCTCTCCCGGCGGGTGTTGGTGACAGGAATCTTCACGTAGACGTTGTCGCCGAGCGCGGCGAGCTTCATCGCCTGACGCTCCATCTCCGGGAACTCGTCGGAGAAGACCTCCAGCGAGAAGGGCCGATCCTTGATCTCCGCGAGGATCTCGCGAGCGAACACCTCGTAGTCCTTGATCCCCGCCTGGCGCATCAGCGTGGGGTTGGTGGTGAAGCCCTTGATCAGTGGATTGGCGTAGAGGTCCAGGATGGCCTTCCGGTCCGCCCCGTCCGCGAAGATCTTCACCTTCAACGAGCCCGCACTGACTGTCATGACACCCTGTTCCTTTCCTGTGACGCGGTCGCCAGTATCCATGGCACCGCCTCCCCGAGCGAACGCACCGTGAGATCCGGCCGCTCTGGCCGACGCTCGGAGTACCCGTGATCCACGAAGACCGTCCAGCAGCCCGCGCGTCGGCCGCTCTCGATGTCGCGCCAGCGGTCGCCGACCATCACGCTCCGTCTCAGGTCGATACTGCGGTCGCGCGCGGCCGTCAGCAAGAGGCCCGGCGAGGGCTTCCGGCAGTCGCAGCCGTCCCGGTCGTCGTGAGGGCAGACGCGGAAGTCGTCGACCGGGAGCAGGGCGGCAAGGCGGCCGTTCAGTGCCTCGACGTCCTCCCGGGTCCGCGTTCCCCGGGCGATGTCCGGCTGGTTCGTGACCACGACGAGAAGGAACCCGGCGCCGCGAAGTGTGGCACACGCCTCGGCGACGCCCGGCAGGAGCTCCAGCGAGGCGACGTTCTCGGGCGGATACGGCAGCCCGTCCCGGACCACCGCCCGGTTCAGGACCCCGTCCCGGTCGAGAAAGACCGCCAGGCGACGGGCCGGTCCACGATCGCCACCCTCCCCGCTCATGCCCGCCCAGCCCGAAGATCCGGCAGCATCTCCACCAGGGACGCCTTCAGCGCCTCACGGGTGTCACGCCGGCACCGCCACCCGAGGCTCCGCATCCGGTGCGTGGCCAGGCGCACCACCGGAACGTCTCCCTTCCAGCCCCGGTTTCCGGTGCCGAACGACAGCCGCGTCTTCCCCGCCCCGAGGCCCAGGCATTCGCAGGCGAGCTCGGCGATCTCCCGCACGGTGATGTAGTCGCCGGTCGCGACGTTGAAGACCTCGACCGGCTTCGTCGAGCGACGATGAGCGACGAGGACGGCGTCCACCACGTCGGTCACGTGGATGTAGGACTTGCTCTGGGTTCCGTCCCCCAGAATCGAGAGCTCGCTCGGGTCCTTCAGCAGGCGACGGAGGAAGTCGAGGCCCACCCCGTGCGTCTGGCGCGGGCCGACGACGTTCCCGAAGCGAAAGCTGCACCCGCTCAGCCCGAACATGTGGACGTAGGAGGTGATCAGCGCCTCTCCGGCGAGCTTGCTCGCGCCGTAGGTGGAGATGGGCGCGAGGGGCCCGTGGTCCTCGTCGGCCTCGACCTCTCCGAGGTCCCCGTACACTCCGCTCCCGGATGCATAGAGGATGCGCTTCGCCGAGCTCTGCCGCATCGCCTCGACCACGTTCTGGGTGAGGTAGGTGCCCTCGCGGAAGTCGATGTCCGGCTCGGTGGCGGCCCGGGCGATGTCCGGATTCGAGGCGAGGTGGATGACCACCTCGTGCCCGTCCATCGCGCTCCGGAGGGCGCCCAGGTCCTTCACGTCCCCGCGGACCACCGTGAAGCGAGGATCGGATCGGTGATGGGAGTAGTGCCATTCCCGACCCGACGAGAAGTTGTCGAAGATGGTCACCCGGCGGGTGGTCTCCTCACTGAGAAGCCGGTCCACGAAGTGACTTCCGATGAACCCGGCTCCGCCGACGACGAAGACGCTCTCTCCTCGACCCTGGCTCACGCTAGCGGACCGACTCCCACTTCGTCGCCTGCATCTTGAGCGCCGGGTGCGTCACCAGCAGATGCCAGAGCACCGCCGCCAGCCCCTCGGTGTGCGGGGTGATGCGCTCGGGGTTCAGTGGGGGAATCACCACGCACGCGTCCGCCGCCTCCCGGGTGAAGCCACCATCCCGGCCGACGATCCCGTAGATGCGCGCACCCACCTTCTTTCCGTGCTCCAGCGCGAGCACGAGGTTGTTGGAGACGCGCTTCTCGCGGTTCCCTCCACCCACGGAGAAGACCAGGAGCCCGTCCCCGGCGCGCAGCCTCGAGCCCTGCAGCCAGTGCACGAAGGTGGTGTCCCAGCCCTCGTCGTTGACCCGGGCGGTGAGCTCGGAGACGTTGTCGGTGGGCGTGTATGCCTCGAAGCCGCAGATCTTCCGGAAGTCGTTGACCGCGTGGCTCGCGTGCCCGGCCGACCCGCCCACGCCGAGGATGAACAGTCGTCCGCCGGAGGAACGCACCGCCGCGAGCCCCTCCGCGATGCGGTCGAGCTGGGAAACGTCCAGCGCGTCGAGGATCTCCTTGGTCTCGGCGAGGTAGGAAGCACTGAAGCCGCTCAAGAGGTCCTCCCGAGGTTCGCGCGAGGCGAGGCGCCGGATGCGCCGTAGACGAGATTGGAGAGCCGGCTGGCCGCGTGGACCAGCAGCATGAACACGAAGGTGATGAAGCCACAGAGGCAGAGGAGCAACCCGGTCACTGCCATGTGGGAGGCGTTGCCCAGCTCGGCCGGCAGGCGGAGCCCACCCTGCACGTAGAGCGTGATCAGGGGGATCGTCAGGCCCATGCCTGCGAGGAAGACAAGCGCGCTCAGGAGCACGGTCCGGGTGTAGGGGAACAGCGCAAGCAGCCTCCGGCGCGCGGTGCCGGTGAAATCGTAGAAGATCCGCGCGATCCACCCCATGTACACGCCCTGGATCCCGAGCAGGGCGGCGGCGAACCCGGCGAGCATCCAGTAGAGCGAGAAGGTGATCCGCCCGACGCTGATCGGCCCGAAGGTCAAGGGCAGCGTCAGCAGGAGGCCGAGCACCAGCAACACCCAGCCCGGCCGGAGCACGAAGAAGTCCGCGCCGTAGACGAACATCGCACGCAGGTTGATCCAGGCCGCCTTCCACGGCGAGAGCCAGCCCGACCGCTTGTGGTGGCTCAGCCGGCCCTCCCGGTCCTTGTAGAACTTCACCGGGACCTCCGCAGTGCGCAGCCGGAGGTGGACCGACTTGAGGACCATCTCCGAGGCGTACTCCCATGACTGCGACTCGAGCTGCAGCCGGCCCAGCGCCTCGGTGGTGATGCCCCTCATCCCGCAGTGAATGTCCGAGAAGTGGCTGGAGTACAGGCGGTTCAGGATCCAGGTCGTGACCGGCGTGCCGAGGTACCGGTGCAGAGGCGGCATCGCGCCGGCCTCGATCGAGCCGCGGAACCTCGACCCCATGACGTACTCGTATCCCTGCCGGAACTTCTCCACGAACAGCCCGAGGTCCCGGAAGTCGTAGGTGCAGTCCGCGTCGCCCATCACCACGAAGGGGCCCCGGATGAACGGGAGGGCATCGATGTATGCCCGTCCAAGGCCTCGCTTGGGCGACTTCAGCACCCGCGCTCCGTGGGCGAGCGCGATCTCCGTCGTGCGGTCCGTCCCGCTGTCGATGATCAGGACCTCACCGCGAACCCCGGCCCGCCGGAAGCCCTCCTGGCACCAATCCACGAACTCCCCGACCGTCAGCTCCTCGTTCAGCGCGGGGATCACCACCGAGACCTCGGGGCGATCGACGTCCCGCTCGGGCAGCAGAAGACGCAGCTCCGGGTCGGAGCCAGCCGCCGGCTGAGGCTGCGGTTCGATGTGGAGTGGAGCTTCCAAGGCTCGCCTGGCCCCCCGGGGTGCGCGGTCCGGCGTACACGGGTGTCCCGCGCGCCGGGACCTGAGACGAACTACCAACAATGCAGATCTCGATCAAGGCGCCGCGCGACCCGTCAGTCAGGCGTCCGCTCCGATCCGGCTCGGAGATACGCCTCGAGGTCCTGCAGCCCGGACGGGGAGCCCGCCTCGTAGAAGCGGCGATGAACTTCGTGCCCCGCCAGCAGCCCCTCGAGGCTCAGCGTCCGGTACACGTCGGCCAGATCGACCCGTGCTCCGGAGGGGACGAGCCTCTCCACCACCTCCCGGCCCAACACCGAGAGCCCGTAGTCGATGTGCACCATGCGGGTGGATCGAGGATCTTCACGCCGCTTGTCGTAGAGCACCACCCGGCCATTCTCGAACAGCACGTTGCTCGTGTCCCACCGCCCCTCGTTGCGGAACACGGTGAGCAGCGCCGGCGCGCGAGCGGCGGTGAACGCGTCCCAGACCGCCCGGTAGTCGATGGGCAGGTACGAGTCGCCGTAGAGCACGAAGAAGGCCTGGGCGAGCGCACCTGCGTCGAGCGCCCGCCGGAGCGCACCGCCGGTGCCGACCAGGGTCTCGCCATCCTCGACGTATTTGATCTCGAGGCCCCACCGCTTGCCGGAGCCCACGAAGCCCCGGATGGCATCGCCGCGGTGTCCGATGCAGTAGACGACCTGCTTCACTCCGGCGCCTGCGAGCAGCGAGAGCTGATGAGCGGCGAAGGGTTGTCCGGCGACGGGGATGAGCGCCTTCGGGACCGAGGGTGCGACTGCAGCCACCCTCGTCCCGAGCCCTCCGGCGAGGATCACGCACTGCATGGTCAGTTCCGGGCGATGACCACGGAGCCGTCGTGGTCGAAGGTGAACCGGACCTCGGTCAGTCCCTCCCGCGCCATGGCCTGGCGCAGCGCCAGTCGATCGGACGCGTAGAAGAGCAGGAAGCCTCCTCCGCCGGCACCGACCAGCTTTCCCCCGACCGCGCCGTTGTCCATCCCTACCTGGTACCAGCGGTTGATGCGCTCGTTGCTCATCTTCGACGAGCGCTTGGTCTTGTGGAGCCAGTGCTCGTGCATCAGCCGGCCGAACTTCATCGAATCGCCTGCTTCCAGCGCGGTGCGGATCGAGACCCCGAGCTCCTTCACGAAATGCAGGTTGTCGATCATCGGGGACTGGCCCTTTTCCGACTGCTCCTTCTGCTCGAGCAGCACCTGATCGGCATCACGCGAATAACCCGTGAAGAACATCAGGAGATGCTCCTCGAGATCCTGAAGGGTCGGCGTGGGAATCCGGAGGGGTTCGACCCGCACGCCCTCGCGGGTGAAGTGGAAGCACGCGAGCCCACCGTGCGCGGCGATGTACTGGTCCTGCTTGCCCACCGCACGGTTGAGCTCGTCGATCTCGATCCGGCACGCCTCCTCGGCGACTGCCTCGGCAGAGACGTGCTGGAGGCGGAAGGCGTGGAGCGCCCGGAGCAGCCCTACAGTGAACGCTCCGGACGAGCCGAGGCCCGTCCCCGAGGGGATGTCGGCCATGCTGACCACCTCGATCCCGGGTCCGACCGGATGCGCCTTCAGCGCCTGGCGGATGATCGCGTGCTGGATCTCGTCCACCGACCTCACCCGCTCCAGCGCCGAGTACTTCAGGAAGTAGTCGTCGGTGAACGTCCGGTTGATGCTGACGTAGATGTACCGGTTGATCGCGCCGGCAATCACGAAGCCGCCGAAGCGCTCGTAGTACGAGGGGAGATCCGTTCCTCCCCCTCCGATGGAGACTCGCAAGGGTGTCCGGGTGATCAGCATGCTCGAAGGCCGCGGGCGTCTGGACAGGTGGACGGACTCATGCTTGACATCTGCGCTCTCTCTGGATGGTACCGGAAGTGGCCACGAGCGACACGTCTCCCGAGAATCCGGCCGGCCTGCGGGCACACGCCTACGCCGAGACCTACAGCCTCACTCGAGTGGATCGCTTCGGGGTTTGGCTCTCGTTGCGGCAGGTCCTCCGCTGGGCGAACGACCCGGCCGGAAAGGTCATCGGAGACTTCGGGGCGGGATACCACGCTCGCCTCGTCCGCGCATTGCTCGACCGGGTGAAGCTCGCCTACGTGGCCGACGTGAGCCTCGCGCCGGAGCTGGTCGCCGACTCCAGGGTGAAGGCACTCCAGGGACCACTTCCCGGAACGCTCGAGGCAGTCCCCACCGGCGCGCTCGATCTCGTCTTCTGCATCTCGGTGCTGGAGCACGTCGACGATGCCCAGGGTCTCCTCGGTCAGATTCACCGCGTGCTCCGGCCTGGTGGCCGGGCGTTGATCAACGTGCCTTCCTGGCGAGGCAAGCGGTTCCTGGAGTTCTCGGCCTTCAGGCTCGGGCTCAGTCCCGCATCGGAGATGGACGATCACCGGATGTACTACGACGTGAAGGACCTCTGGCCACTCCTGGTCGCAGCTGGCTTCAAGCCGAGCCGGATCCGGTGCTTCGGGCACAAGTTCGGGCTCAACACCTTCGCGGTCTGCGACAAGGACGAGCAACGCTGAGCCAACGGATGGTGCGGTCCACTCAGGTTGCCCGGAGGAAGACGTAGAGCTGGTACTCGTCGTCGAGCGATCGGTCCACGCCGACGACACGCCACCCTGGGACGTTCCGGTCGAGCCACCCGGTCGTCATGCTCGTGTTCCCGTAAGTGTCCTCACCGTCGACCGGGAAGCCCATCGGCGAGAAGGCAAACCCGTTCGCCGCGTGCTCGGCCTTCAGCTTCCTGGTGTCCTTCAGCCCGTGAACCGTCGAGTCGAGAGACCAGTACTCCACCGGCCGGATGGTGATCGCCAGTAGCCCGTCCGGTCGGATGGATTTCCGGCAGGCCTCGAGCGCCTGGAGCAATGCCTTCCGTGAGAGATGGGTGAACACCGAGAAGGCGTAGATGAGATCGAAGCTCTTTCCGTCCACCGGCAACGCGGTGGGGAGGCGCTCGGAGATCCGGAAGTTCTCGCCCAGCCCGCATTCGCGACAGACCCGGATCGATTCATCCCAGGGATCCACGCCGACGAGATTCGGCGGATCGGTGAAGTAGTACATCAGGCGCGCAATCCGGCCGTACCCGCATCCGAAGTCGAGGATGCTGGCGCCGTCCATTGGCCTGCCGGTGAAGCGGATGTGCTGATAGGCCAGCGCACGAACGAAGTTGCCGGCCTGCTTGACTGACTGGAGACCGGACGTGCCGGTCCAGCTGGTCTGGACGTCGACGCTCGCCATCCGGGGCAGGAGCCTGGAGAGGGTCGGAAACGCGCGGTCGGGCATGCTGAACAGCAGCTCCCCGAAATCTTCGAGACCCAGGCCACTGCGGAGAAACGGAAGGACGTCCTGCAAGCTGCGCTGGCCGGAAGCTCGGTCGATCTCCGTCACCACGTCGCGCGCGTACTGGAACATGTCCGGAAGGTACCACCCGACACTTCCCTGCGTCCGAGCGAGTCGGGATAGGGTGCCCTTCGATGGTGACCTCCGAGAGGCCGTCCGCTCCGATCATCCCCGCGCTGTGTTCGGTCTGCGGAGGAACCGGACGGGTCCGCGACCCCGTCCTCTGGCCCGAGCTCGTCGCCCAGTGGCGGCTCTCACCCGAGGAGGCCGAGGTCATCGACCGGCGCGAGGGAATTCACTGCACGACCTGCCAGTCCAACCTTCGCTCGATGGCGCTCGCCCGGGCCCTGGTGAGCCTTTTCCAGGGCTCGGGGACGCTCGCCGAGGCCATAAGTGGCCGGGCCGCGACGCTCCGGATCCTCGAGGTGAACGAGGCCGGCTCCCTGACTCCGTTCCTGTCCCGGGCAACGGGACACCGCCTGGTGCGCTACCCGGAGGTGGACCTCCACGCCCTTCCCTTCGCCGACGGGAGCTTCGACCTCGTCGTGCACTCCGACACCCTCGAGCACGTGGAGCGCCCGGTCAGGGCGCTCGCCGAGTGCCGGCGCGTCCTGGTGCCCGGTGGCCACTGCGCGTTCACCGTTCCGCTGATCGTCGGCCGGCTCACGCTCTCGCGCGAGGGCATGCCGCCGAGCTTCCATGGCAATCCGAGCGAGCGCGACCCGGCGGTGATGGTGAGGACGGAGTACGGCGCAGACGCGTGGCTGCAGGTGCTCGAGGCTGGTTTCGCCGAGTGCCGGATCATTCCTCACGCTCCGGGCGCCATCGCCCTGGTCGGACGGCGCGGACTGGACGACCGGGCGGATGGGGGCGAGTAGGGCTGGCATCGTCAGGCCCACTCGCCCGGCTCTCCGCGCATGGTTTCCGTCGATGGATGGTAGCGTCCCGCTGACCCGCCAGTGACCCTCGCCGCAACACAGCCGCGAACCGGCGCGCTGCTCGTCACCCTCGCCGTCGCCCCGCTCCTCCTCATCCACCTCGGCACGCCTGCCCTGTGGGACGACGAGGCGAACACCGCCATCTTCGCGGCCAACGTCTGGAAGACCGGCGACACCACGGCGTTCGATGGCACCAACATCATCGCCTTCCGCGGCGGCCTGGAGCTGGCCGGCATCAAGAACCGCGCCTATCCCCCGCTCCAGTACTTCTCCGCGGCCCCGTTCCTCGGGATCCTCGGGCGCAACGCGTTCGCCGCCCGGCTCCCCTTCGTCCTTGCCGGCCTGGCCGGCTTCTTCCTCTGGGCCTGGTGGATGCTCCGCGAGGCGCCGCGGTCCCTGCTGGCCCTCACCGGCGTCTTCACCCTGGGGAACGTCTCCCTGTTCCTCTACCTGCGGCAGAGCCGGTACTACGGGCTGGCGTTCGCGCTGGCGCTCGCCTTCGTCTACCTCTACCTGCACCGCGACCGCTCCCGGCGAAACCGCATTCTCCTGTCCCTGAGCGGCATCGCGCTGCTCGCTTGCCACTACCTCACCTACGGCGCGGGAATGGTGTGCCTCGCCGCCGACTACCTCCTCTTCGAGCGGCGGAGGAAGCGGGACTCCTGGCGGCACGTCGCGCTGTTCCTCGTCACCCAGGTGGTGGGGCTTCTCCTCGTGGTGGGCGTCTTCTACCCCTTCGGCCGGAAGGTGACGCCGTACGTCCCGGCCAGCTGGTGGCACGACAAGCTGCGCCTCTTCTGGTGGAACCTCCGCGACCTCAACGCCACCGAGTGCCTCTGGCTGGGCATGCTGCCCCTTGCCCTGGCAGTGGCCGCCGTCCGTCGGGATCTCTGGCTGATCCGCGGCGTCCTCTGCCTCGTCCCCTTCGCCTTCGTGGCCGCGCTCCTCTCTCCGCAGCCCGTGGGCTGGGCCACCTTCGCGGACATCCGGTACATGTCCACCACCCTGCCGCTCGCCATCTTCCTCTCGGCCCGGACGGTGTGGCTCCTGTTCGGCCTCGACCGGGGCGCATCGCCCGGGCGCCTGGGCCTGGCGCTCGCCCTCGCCGGGTTCCTCTCCTTCGTCAACGCCGCCCACCGAGGGGTCGAGCAGCTCGTCGGGGGCCCGGGACCGCTCACCGTCCGCTCCACCCTGCTCGCCTTCTTGGCCGAGCTCCGCTCACCCCCACCCTCGGCCTACGCCGCGGCCTCCACCTGGCTGACCCGGAACCTGCCACCCGGCAGCAACGTGTTCTCGCTCCCGGACTTCTCCCTGTACTCGCTGATGTTTCACGCGCCCGAGCAGCACTACATGTGGCAGTTCTCGCTGAATCAGCGCGCGGACTACCCGATGCTCCAGCACTTCAACTTCCGCTTCCTGGAGAACCCTGACGCCATCGTGGCCTTCGGCGGCGAGGTGTGGCCGGCGCGGGGGCTGGTTCAGCAGCTCGAGCGTCGCGGGATTCGCTACGAGGCGGTGGACCTCGGCGTGGCAGGCCCCGATGCCACCCGGCCCGAGCTCTTCTGGCACCGGTTCGAGGCGCCGCCGCCGAACCCGCGAGAGTCGACCTGGGTCTTCCGCCGGGTGCAGCCGTGAGCGACTCGAGCAAGGACCTCGCGGCGATCCCGGTCGGGCACTACCACCGGGTGATGGAGAGCGGGAATCCGATCCGCCGGGCCTGGCACCTGCTCAAGTTCCGCCGCGTGCTGGACGCGTTTCCTCCGGGCCCGGGCCTGTCCTTGCTGGACGTGGGCTGCTTCGCCGGAAGCCTGCTCTCCCTGGCCGACGAGACCCGCTTCAGCCGCCAGCTCGGGGTGGACATCCTTCCCGAGCAGATCCGGTTCGCCACCGAGCACTTCGGAGACGAGCGACGGCGGTTCCAGACCATCCGGTCCCTCGACGACCTTCCCTCGCTGCCCGGGCCCTTCGATTGCGTGAGCGCCATCGAGCTCATCGAGCACGTCACCCCCGCGGAGATCCGGACGCTGTTCCGCGGCGTCGCGACGCTCCTCGTCCCAGGCACCGGCTCGTTCATCCTCTCCACGCCCAACTACCTCAGCACCTGGCCGCTGCTGGAGCTGGGCCTCAACCGGTTCTCGGACGTGGACTACTCCGAGCAGCACATCACGCGGTTCGACCGGCTCACCGTGAAGTCGCGGCTCGCGCGCATCGTCCCCGAGCTGAGCCGCTGGTTCCGCTGGGACCTGGTCACGACCACGCATCTCATGACGCCCTTCGCCGCCGCCCTCCTCGGAGTCGAGCGAGCCGTTCAGGCGGGGTCCTCGGTTCCGCACTCGCGCTGGTTCATGCCCTTCGGCAATCTCATCCTGATGCGGCTCATCCGGACCGCCGAGCCCGTCTGAGGAACGAGTGCTCCGACCAGGGAGACGGCGCACCCGAGGAGCGAGCAGGGGAGGCGGCCCTCGTGGTACGTCGAGCAGCGGAGCGACGAGGCTGCGCGTCGCAGCGAGAGGATCGGTCGCCGTAGCGATCAGCACACCCCGGTCGGAGCACTAGAGCCATCGACGCCGCCCCGCACATTTCGGCTGCGGACTGGCTTCGCCGCCACCGCGCCCTCGTGGCCTGCGTGGCCGTGCTCTGCCTGCTCCCGGCGCTGCACCCCGGAGACATCCAGTGGGTCGGGGACGAGCCGATGCTCATCGCCGGCGCGCTCCGCGCGAACCGGCAGCACGTGGTTGCCATCCACGGCCTCACCGGCACCGCCGGCGCCACCTACGGCCCGTTCCCCACCTGGCTCTACCAGGCTTATCTGGCGGCCTCCTCCAACCTGGTCCTTCTCGTCGCGGTCCGCGCCGTCCTGATGGCCGCGGTGCTCGCGCTGGCCCTGCTCTGGCTCTGCCGGACGCTGGACCTCTGGTCGTGGTTCGTCCCCCCGCTGCTGTGCTCGCCCTACCTGTGGTTCTACGCGCGGGCGATCTGGGACAACACCTTCAACATTCCCCTCTCCGCCCTCGCCTTCGCCTCGGCGGTGAGCTTCCTGGCCCGGGGTCGCCCCTGGACGCTGCTGGTCTCGCTGGCCTGTTGCCTGGCGATGATGCTCACCCATCTCATGGCCGTGGCCTTCGTGATCCCGGTCACTGCCTTTCTGCTGTACCGTGCCCGGAACGAGCTGCGGCGCCTCTTCTGGCGGCTGGTCCTCCTCGCGGCCGCGGGGGTCGCGGTCGCGTTCCCGTACTTCACGGCCCTTCGGCGGTCCGCCTCGGGCGAGGGCGCAGCCGTGGGGCGGCTCACCGACTGGTTCTTCCCGTTCCTCGGCGGACGCATCCTCTCGGCCCAGCGGATCGAGGACATCTTCGGCGCCACCTGGATGGCCCACGACACGAGCTTCTGGGCGAAGCTCGTCACCGTCGCGACGGACGTCTCGCTGCTCGCCATCCCGCTGGTGTGGGCCGGGATGGGAGTGGCGGCGGTGGCCACGTGGAAGGAGCTCCGGAGGCCGGCGGAAGAGGGGGCTCCCCGGGCCCGCGCGGACGCGGCCCTGCTCGCGCTCCTGATCGTCGTCGGCCAGGTCCTGCTGGACGGGCTTACGGCCAAGTCCGGCTTCACCCACTACTTCAACGCCACCTGGATCGCCTTCGCCTTCCTGGCCTGGCTCGCCGTGGACGCACTGCCCGCGCGGCTGCTCCGCGGAGCCGTCGCGGGCGTGCTCGCCGCCTCCACGCTGACGGTCGTCCTCTACCTCCTCGTCCGGATCCACCACGCCGGGCCCGCGCGGATCCCGTACGGCGCGACGCTCGCGAATCAGATCCGGGTGGCCCGCGAGCTGAACCGCCGACCCCCTGGAACCACGGTGCAGACCCAGGTCATCAACGTCGCCCGGTTCCCGATCGCGCTGGGAGTGCTGCGAAGCCTCTACCCCGCCACCGAGCCACCGCTGCCGGTCGAGGCGCTCCGGCTGGTGTACCTGACGGACGACCCCGTCGATGGGCGGATCCAGCTCCTACCGGCTGCAGCCCCACGCCCCTGAACGGTCAGCGCTGCACGCCCCAGAGCTCGAGCACTGCCTTCTCCCGGGCCAGCACCACGTCCACCGCCGCATCGCCCCAGCGGGCACGGACCTCGGAGAGGCTCCGCGCCCTCTCCTGCTGCTCCCTGAGCCGGGCCACCGTGCGCTCCACGCCCGCTCGCTGCTCCGGGGGGAGCTGATCCTTCGCCGCCTCCAGCGCGCGAAGCGCCTCCTCCAGCTCCGGGCCTCCCGCGCCTGCCCGGGCCAGCGCCACCTCGGCGGTGAGCGTCTCCAGCGCCTGCACCTCGGCGGCGGTGAGCCCGGCATCGGCCCGCACTGCCTGTGCCCGCTCGGTCCGCCGCTGCAGGCCCGCGTACGCCTCCTCGAGCGCCCGCTCGCCTCCGTCGGCAGCCTGCGCCAGGCGACGAACCTCCCGGGCCGAGGGGGCCGACTCCCCCCGGAGCAGCCGTTCGTAGGCCAGGAAGCCTTCGAGCTTGGCCACGGTGAGCTCCAGCCCGGCGTCGGCGGCCCCTCGGGGCGCGGCGGCCACCGGGCCGGCATCCGGCGCGGACGGCTGCGGCGTGCTCCGCCGGCACGCACCCGCCGCCAGGACCAGCAGCGCCACCGTCACGCACCAGGGTCCATGCATGGACCTCCTTCTGCCATACCCTTTGACCGTCTCGGGCACGCTCGTGTACGACCGGTGGGCGGGGTAGGCGCTGCAGGGGAGGTTCTCGTCGTGAAGGTGTACCTCGTCCGCCATGCGCAAGCCGACTCCGACGTCCCGGAAGGCCTCGACGACGGAGCCCGCCCCCTCACCGGCAAGGGGCGTCACGCGGCCGAGAAGCACTTCCGCTCGCTCCAGAAGCGGATGCACGGGGTGGACCTGGTCCTGATGAGCCCGCTGGTGCGCGCGGTGCAGACGGCGCAGATCCTCGCCCTAATGCAGGAGCTCGACGTCCCCGTCCGGGTGCACCGGGCCCTCCTGCCCGACATGCCGGTGGGCAGCCAGGAGCGGCTCCTGAAGGAGCACCGGGACGACGACCTCGTCCTGGTGGGGCACAACCCCTCCATCCCGGCCATGGCTGCGCATCTCATGGCGCTCGCACAGTTCCCGCGGTCGGTGCCCACCGGCTCGGTCATCGCCCTGGACCTCGATGCGCCCGACGAGCCGGCCCGCCTCGTCTTCTTCGCCGCGCCCGGTGAAGAGGTCCAGGAGGAGCTCAAGCCATGATGGACGAGGCCCGCTACAACGGGGTCGTGGCCGGGCTGTGGAAGCGCATCCTCGCCGCGGTGGATC
>JBKPMY010000255.1:0-8198 GCA_046732375.1 Myxococcota bacterium | reverse complement strand
GCTGCATGAGCGGCATTGCCATCCGACGGGAGCGTCCGGGCGACGAGCCGGCCGTGCACCGGGTCAACGAGAGCGGCTTCGGCGGCCCTGACGAGGCCGCCATCGTGAATGCGCTCCGGGCGAACCGCGGCATGACCCTGTCGCTCGTCGCGGAGCTGGACGGGACCGTGGTCGGTCACATCGCGTTCTCTCCGGTCACCATCGAGCCCGGGGGAACCGCGATCGGGCTGGCCCCGATGGCCGTCCTTCCCGGGCATCAGCGACGCGGTGTCGGCGGAAGGCTGGTCCGCGAGGGCCTCGAGCTGCTTCGCGCAGCCGGGCACGGAGCCGTGGTCGTGCTCGGACACCCCGAGTACTACCCCCGGTTCGGCTTCACGCCCGCGAGCCGCTTCGGCCTCCGCTGCGAGTTCGAATGTCCCGACGAGGCGTTCATGGCCATCGAGCTGTCCCCGGGCGGCCTCGCCACCCGGGCGGGTCTCGTCCGGTACCGCCGGGAGTTTCACTTGCCCTAGCTCCCCGGTGCGGCCTACCGGAACTCCTCCCCTGCGAGCCGGCTCTGGAGCTCGGCGAGAAGTCGAAGCGCCTGGAGCGGCGTCGTCTCGTCCAGCACCGCAGTGCGGACCGCGGCGAGCACCTCGCTCTCCACCGACGGCCCGTCCGGGGTGACGTCCTCCGGGAGGTACGGGGGCGCGCCGCCGTCCTCGAGGCGGAGCGGCAGCTGACCCTCGTCCACCTGCACGATGCCCGGCCGGGGCGCCCCTTCCGTCTCCAGCCGCCGGAGCACCTCCCGCGCCCGGCGCAGCACGCTGCCCGGCAGACCGGCGAGCCTTGCGACCTCGATGCCGTAGCTCTTGCTCGCCCCGCCCTCCACCACCGTCCGGAGGAAGACCACCTTCCCGCCCGACTCCCGCACGCCCATCGAGAGGTTCCGCACCCGGGCGTGCGTCCGGGCCAGCTCCACCAGCTCGTGGTAGTGCGTGGCGAAGAGCGTTCGGGCGCCGATGGCGTCGTGCAGGTGCTCGGAAACCGCCCAGGCGATGGAGAGCCCATCGAAGGTGGAGGTGCCGCGGCCGATCTCGTCCAGCACCACCAGGCTGCGCTCGGTTGCGTGGTGAAGGATGGCCGCGGTCTCTGCCATCTCCACCATGAAGGTGGACTGGCCCCGGGCCAGATCGTCCGAGGCCCCGACCCGGGTGAAGATGCGATCCACCCGGCCGATGCGCGCTCGCGATGCCGGGACGAAGCTCCCGGCCTGAGCGAGCAGGACGGTGAGCGCCACCTGCCGGAGCAAGGTGCTCTTCCCTGCCATGTTCGGTCCGGTGAGGACGATGAGCTGCGAGCGCGTCCGGTCGAGCGTGAGGTCGTTGGGGACGAACGGTTCGGCCGAGACCCGCCGCTCCACCACCGGGTGGCGCGATTTCTCGAGCTCGAGCACGTCCGAGTCGTCGATCACCGGGCGGCAGTACCCGTTCTCCGCCGCCACCCTGGCCAGCGAGGCGAGCGCGTCCGCGGAGGCCAGCGCGTCGGCCGCGGCGCGGAGGCCGGCTGCCTGGGCGAGCACCCCGTCCCGCAGCTCGTCGAAGAGAGCGCGCTCCAGGCCGATGCGCTTCTCGTCCGCGCCCAGCACCTGGGCCTCGAAGGCCTTCAGCTCCGGGGTGACGAACCGCTCGGCCCCGACCATCGTCTGCCGGCGCTCCCAGTCCCGAGGGACGAGGTGCAGGTTGGACCGGGTGACCTCGAAGAAGTAGCCGAAGACGCGGGTGTAGCGGACCTTGAGGCTCTGGATGCTCGTGCGGCCCCGCTCCCGTCGCTCCAGATCTACCAGCGTGCTCCGGCCGTCCGTGGCCAGGGCCACCAGCGCATCGAGCTCCTCGGAGTAGCCCGGCCGGATGAAGCCGCCCTCGTCGAGGTCTGCAGGCGGGGTGTCCACCAGAGCTCGCTGGAGCCGCTCCGCCAGGGGCTCGAAGCCGCGGAGCGGCCCGGCCAGTCTTCGCCACAGCGGGGCCCGGCAGCCTTCCAGCGCGGTGGCCAGGTCCGGGAGCACGGCCAGGCTCCGCCCGAGCCCGGCGAGGTCGCGGGGAGCTCCGAGCCCGGTCGCGAGCCGCCCGAGGATGCGCTCCACGTCCGCGACCTGGCGGAGCAGCCCGGCCCAGGCCTCGCGCCACACCGCCTTGGTGGAGAGCTCCTCCACCGCGTCCTGCCGGGCGCGGATGGTGTCCAGATCGAGCAGTGGCGCGAGGAGCCACTCGGCCAGCCGCCGCGCGCCGAGCGCGGTGACGGTCCGGTCCACCACGCCCAGGAGCGAGCCGGACCGAGATCCGTCCCGCATGGTGCGGAGGACCTCGAGGTTGGTCCGGGTCGTCTCGTCCAGGACCAGGGCGGACTCGAGCGGGACGCGCCGGAGCGCGTGCACGTGTCGCGCCTCGGTGCGTTGCGTGTCCTTCAGGTAGCGGAGCGCGGCGCCTGCGGCGGACACAGCCCTGGGCACCCCGTCCACGCCATACGGCTCCAGGGTGGCAACGCCGAAGTGGGATCGGAGGAACGCCCCGGCGCGGGTCGCGTCGAAGTGAGCGGGCTCTCGCTCGGTGACCGGCAGCGCGCCGAGGATGTCCCGGATCGCGGTGCGGACGGCGGCCGTTGCATCCGCCGGAAGCAGGACCTCCCGGGGCTCGTGGGCCGCGACCGCCTCCAGCAGCGCCTGGAGCGATGTCCCCTGGAGGGCACGGAAGTCTCCGGTGGAGGCGTCGAGGAGGGCCGCGCCGTGAGCGCCGTCCCCTGCGCTCACCGCCACGAGCCACGCTGCGCGGCCTGCGTCGAGCACGTCCTCGTCCAGGACGGTGCCCGGAGTGACGATGCGGACGATCTCCCGGCGGACGATGCCCGGGCCGGAGCCGGGCGCCTCGACCTGCTCGCAGATGGCCACCTTGTGGCCGGCCTCGAGGAGCTTCGCCAGGTAGCGGCGGGCGGCGTGAAACGGCACCCCGCACATGGGGACTCGCTCGGGGCCCTTGCTCCGGGCGGTGAGCGTGATGCCGAGCAGCTCGGCGGCACGGACCGCGTCCTCGAAGAAGAGCTCGTAGAAATCGCCGAGCCGGAAGAAGAGGAAGGCGTCCCCGGCGCGGGCTTTCGCGTCGAGGTACTGGCGGATCATGGGCGTGACCGGCGCATCCGCCGGCTGCTCGTCCACCGAGATCGTCCGTGCTGTGGCCGTTGCTGACCGTTCCACCGCCGCCGCCTCACCTCCCAGAGGGGTCGCCCCACGACGCCCGGGGGGAGTCGGTGGTAGCACCCTGGGCTGACCCCTTGAATCTCCAGGACCTCAACAGGCTCCGGCAGATCACCACCATCGCCGCCCGGCACGGTTTCGCCGACCTGCTCGACCGGGCCGGGGTGTTCCGGCTCATCGGTCGGCGCGAGCCGGTGGAGCAGGCTCCAGACACCCGCGCCGCGTCCACGGCCCGCCGCTTCCGGCGGATGCTGGAGGACCTGGGGCCGACGTTCGTGAAGCTCGGCCAGGTGCTCTCCACCCGCGCCGACCTCTTGCCGAGCGAGTTCGTGGCCGAGCTCCGACTCCTTCAAGACTCGGTCGCGCCCATCGCGCTGGACGCCGTTCGAGCGCAGATCCAGGCAGGCCTGGGACGCTCCCCGGAGGAGGCGTTCGCCCGCATCGAGCCCCAGCCGCTCGCGGCGGCGAGCATCGCGCAGGTCCACCGCGCGACGACGCTCGAGGGCGATCCGGTGGTGGTGAAGGTGCAGCGCCCCGGAATCCAGGCGCAGATCTCATCGGACCTTCACGTCCTCCGGGCGCTGGCGAAGCTGCTCGAGGCCGTCGTGGAGGAGACCGGCATCTACTCGCCGGTGGGGATCGTCGAGGAGTTCGACCGGGCGATTCGCGAGGAGCTTGACTTCGTGCACGAGGCCGAGAACGTGCACGCCTTCGAGGAGACCCACCGCGAGCGCAAGGGAATCCGGATCCCCCGGGTCCTCGACGAGCTGAGCAGCGGGACCGTGCTGACCCTGGAGTTCTTCGGCGGGGTGAGGCTTCTCGAGGCCCAGCTCTCTCCGGAGCGGCGCACCGAGCTGGCCCACGTCGTGCTCGACACCGCGTTCCGCCAGCTGTTCGTGGACGGTCTGTTCCACGCCGATCCGCACCCGGGGAACTTTCTTCTGCTCCCGGACGGCGACATCGGCCTCATCGACTTCGGGCTGGTGGGTCGGCTGACTCGGCAGATGCGCGAGCAGCTGGTGATCCTGATCGTCGCGGTGGCGCTGAAGGACTCCGATTCGGTGGCGCGGCTGCTGTACCGGATCGGTGCGCCCGACGCGCGGGCCAACATCGCGGCGTTCCGGAGCGACATCGACGGGGTGCTGGGCAAGCACCTGCCGCGGACGCTGGGGGAGGTGGACGCTCGGCATCTGTTGAGCGATCTCCTCGACCTGGCGGTGAAGTATCGGATCCGGGTGCCGCGCGAGTACGCCCTGCTGTCCCGTGCGTCGATCTCGATGGAGGGGATCCTCCGGCAGCTCTCACCCGACCTCGACATCCTGGGCGTCGCGATGCCCTACGCGAAGGAGCTGCTGAAGGGCCGCTACGAGCTGGGGGATCTCCAGGGCGGTCTGCTCCGTGCCCTGCTCCGCTTCCAGGGGCTGGCCGCGGATCTGCCGACGCAGGTCTCGCAGATCCTCCTCGACCTCGAGACCGGGCGCTTCAGCGTGCACGTGAAGTCCGCCACCCTCGACCGGGTGAACGCGAGCCTGCGCTCGGCGGCGGTCATCACCTTCCTCGGGCTCTGCGCCTGCGGATTCATCGTCGGCGCGTTCATCAGCTTCGCCCAGGTGCCGTGGACGGTGCGCGGCTACCCGGTGCTGGGGCTGCTGGGGACGGCCGGCGCAGCGGCGCTCTTCGGCGCGGCGTTTACCTGGTACCTGTTCGGAAACCGCTTCGGGAAGATCAGCCTGCGGCGCCTCCTTCCCGGGCGGTACCGCGCCGGGCGCTGACGGAGACAACCTCAGCTGGGAGTCACCCTCCCCCGCCCGCGGTGAGGACCGCGACTGGCGTCCGAGGACCGGGGCCGCTCGCATCGCCGAGGCGGGCGGCTTCGCCACCGGCGTCCACGCCTGACCGGGTGAAATCGGCCGCTGCGTCCTCCGTCCCGGGAAGGCGATGCTCTCGGCTGACCGCACGCTCGCCCTGCTCATCCTCCTCGCCGGAGCCGGCGCCGGGGCCCAGGACGCCGGGACCGAGCGCCTCCGCATCGTCGACGCCGCCGACGGGTGTGCCGAGTTCTGGCGCCGTGCCCCGGGCGCGACGAAGGAGGAGCAGGCCCGGGCATTCGAGGAGCTACTCCGTGCCCGCCACCCGAGCCTCTACACCCCGGCGGTCCTCGGGCTCACCGAGCCGCTGAGCGCCAGCGTTCCGGAGCGGCTCGCGAAGCTGCCGGCAAAGTTCCGTCCCGACCCGGCGCGGGTGGAGGAGGTACGCCGGACGCTCGAGGCCGACCTCCACGCCACGGCGGCCGAGTTCCGCAAGACGTTCCCCGGATTCGCCTCCAATCGGCCGGTCGCGCTGGTCTGCTCCCTGGGGGCCTTCGACGGCGGGACGAGGTCGGTCGAAGGGAAGTCGATGCTCCTCTTCGGGCCCGACGTGATCGCGGCCATCAGGCCGCGCGGGTTCGACCTCCGGCCGTTCCTCGAGCACGAGCTGTTCCACGTGCACCACGGGAACCTGCATCCCGACGCTCCGGAGACGGTGGGCCAGTCGCTCTGGGAGGAAGGCCTCGCGACGTACGTGAGCGCGACGCTGAACCCCGGCGCCACCGCCGATGAGGTCAGCGTGCCGGAAGCGCTGGTGGCCGAGGCGACGCCCCGGATCCCCGAGCTGGCCGGGCGCCTGCTCGCCCACCTCGACGACCCAGCGGACGGGCCGGTGTACCGACAGTTCTTCTACGGCTCGACCGAGAAGGCGGAGGTTCCCCCGCGGAGCGGCTACGTGCTCGGCTGGCGCATCGCCGAGGCCGCCGGGAAGACGCGCTCGCTCGCGCAGCTCGCCGCCCTGTCCCCGGCAGAGAGCCGTGCGGTGGTGGAAAAGGCCCTGAAGGGAATGGCTCGACCAGCAGCCAGGACGAAGTAGCCCGGCGCGCTCAGACTCCGTGTCCGAGGCACAGCGCGGCGAGGACCGCCAGAGGCGCCGCCACCCCGGACCATCGCCAGGCCTCGCTTCGCCAGGCATCCGCGGCGATTTCCTGCTCGGTGGGCAGCACCACCGGTGCCGCTCCGCCGGCGATTCCCACCAGACGCCAGGCGCCCTCGCGATCTCGCTCGAGCTTCCCGAGCGCCAGCGCGCGTGCGCCGAGCTTTCCCACCGACTCCCAGGACAGCACCTCGACCGACGCCTGCTCGCCCTCGGCGGGGACCTCTTCCGCCTCGCCGATGGGGACCAGGACGCGGCGGATGCCGACCGGAGCCGCGGCGCGCGCGGCGGAAAACCGCAGCCGAACGCTACTCTTCAGCCCGCAGAGCTCGAGCGGCAGGCTCGCCGCCCGCTCGCGGGCCAGCAGGCGACCGGGCTCGCCCCGCTCGCCGACCAGGCGAAGCTCGGCCTCGTAGAACGCGCACACCACCCCGCCGGGCGAGGTCACCTCGCCCGAGGAGCCGAGCCGCCCGTCGAGGAGCAGCCAGCGGCCATCCCGTTCCCAGGACGGCAGGTGGACCGCCTCGTCCACCGTGCATGCCTGCGCGTCCCGCAGGAGCTCGGCATGCCTCCACAGCTGCCCGGCGGTCCATCCGGCGGCGACGCAGCCCGCGCCGGCGGCGGCCCCGAGGACCCAGCGGAGCACCGATCCGACCGGGGTGCCCGTGGCGAGCACCAGGGCGAGCACGCCGGCCAGGAGCAGGCCGGCGAGGACCGGCAGGGGTGCCAGGGCCGGGGCGATCACCGGCACGTGCCGCTGGACGGCCCTTCCTCGCACCGCGAGCAGGGCACCCGAGGCCCCCAGCCCCAGGGCGGGAGCGAGGACAGTGGACAGATCGAAGCCGGCGAGCTCGGTCACGCCACCCAGCGTGGCAACCCGCGTGCCACACGCTCCAGACGGGGCCGGCGCGGAGATCGGCCCCAGGCTGAAAAAAGGACAGAGCCGCCCGAAGAACTGTTGGCGCCCCGACGGGTGAATCAGCCGGCCGTTCCGGTCGAGGTGGGCTCCTCGAGTCCCATCACCCGGAAGGTCTGGACTGCCCGTTCCTTGCCTCGCACGTGCGCCAGCGGCATGGCCTCGACATGGAATCCCGGACCTGCCTTCGACACCGTGGTGTCCGCGGCCAGGACCTCATTCCCCTTTGCCACGCCGCACAGCCGCGAGGCGGTGTTCACGCAGTCGCCGATGGCCGTGAACTCGTGGCGGTCCGCCGAGCCCATGTAGCCGACGACGGCCTGCCCGGTGTTGACCCCGATTCCGATCTCGATGCGCTTCTGCCCGTTCGCCTCGCGGGCCTCGTTGAGCGCCTCCACCGCGGTCTGCATCTCCAGCGCCGCCCGGAGCGCGCGCGCCGGGTCGTCGGAATGGGGCGAGGGCGGACCCCAGACCGCCATCACGCAGTCGCCGATGAACTTGTCCAGGTTGCCCTCGTGCCGGAACACCACCTCGGCCATGGCCGAGAAGAAGGCGTTCAGCATTGACACCGTCTCCTGGGGACTCTCCCCCTCGGCCATCAAGGTGAATCCCCGGATGTCGGCGAAGAGCACGCTCACCTCGGCCAGGCGGCCCTGGCGCAGCAGCTCCACCTGGCCCCTCACCACCAGGTCGGCGACCGCCGGTGAGAGGAATCGCGACAGCTCGGCCCGGGTCACTGCCTCGGTCTCGATCTTCCGGGCGAGGTCCGCGTTCTCCAGAGCGATCGCCGCCTGCGAGGCGATGCCGGAGAGGATCTTGAGATCCTTCTCGCTGAAGGCGTTGGTCCGCTCGCGGGTGTCGAGGAACAGGACGCCCTTCAGCTCGCCCTTGGCGAGGAGCGGCACCGCCATGGCGCTGCGGATGCCCTGGGCGACGATGCTCTCGCTCCCGCTGAAGCGGCTGTCGAGGATGGCATCTGCGGTGAGGACCGCCTGGCGGGTCTCCAGCACCCGCTTCAGCACGGTGTCGGAGAGCACCACCTCCTCGTCGCTGCCGGTCCGGTGGTGGACCGCCTGCGCGACGAGCTCACCC
>JBKPMY010000254.1:0-5230 GCA_046732375.1 Myxococcota bacterium | reverse complement strand
TCGGGGATGTCCGCCAGCTCGATTCCCTTCGACAGCTCGGGTCCGGATGCCTGGAGCGGTTCACTCATCGCGGGGTTCCTCCGTGCCCGAGGAGCTGACCGCAGTAGACGGCGGGGGGCGAGAGGGATCGGGAGGTTGTGTCGCCCAGCGGCAGCTCGGATCGAATGGCCCGTGTGTGATGCGCGAGGCCGATGGTGGTGACGGGTTCGCGGCGAAGCACGGCTCACGGTTTCGACACACGGTGTCAGCCCCCGCCCCCAGAGAGGCCTGTCTGGGGTTGTCCCAGGTCCACAGGGTGGGCTACGCGTTCCAGGTCATGCCAGGACCCTTCGTCGACGACGCCAAGGTCGCTCAGGCCCGCGGCATCGCGTCCCAGGTCATCGAGCCGGTGTTCGATCTCATCCGCCGGCACACCACCGTCTCGGTGGAGCGGACCGTCCTGCGCCTGTTCGGGATGTCCGACGCCGGCCCGGGCGGCGTCCCCCTGACGAATCTGATGACCGACCGGCTCAAGGCGGCCGGGGTCCTCGGCCGGGGCGCCGCTTACTGGTACGGGCGAGCGCTGCAGCTCGGCGCGGCGAGCCCGCTCGACGCGGTGGAGCGCATCGCCGCACTCTCGGCGAGCAAGCTTGGTCCGCTCTCGGCAGAGGTGGAGGGAAACCTCCGCGAGGAAGTCCGCCGCGAGGCCGAGGCCGCGGTGGACGAGCTCCGCCGACGCATCGACGAGCGCGACGCGCTCCGCCGCGAGTTCCCCATGTCGCCGGCGCCGCACCGCTACGTCATCGTCGCCACCGGCAACATCTACGACGACGTGGACCAGGCCCGGGCCGCGGCCCAGGCCGGAGCGGACATCATCGCCGTCATCCGGAGCACCGCGCAGTCGCTCCTCGATTACGTCCCCCACGGTGCCACCACCGAGGGCTACGGCGGCACCTACGCCACGCAGGAGAACTTCCGGATCATGCGGGAGGCGCTCGATGCCGAGTCCCGCCGGCTCAAGCGTTACATCCAGCTCACCAACTACTCCTCGGGTCTGTGCATGGCGGAGATCGCCTTCGCCGCGGCCTGGGAGAAGCTGGACATGCTTCTCAACGACGCGATGTACGGAATCCTGTTCCGCGACATCAACATGCGTCGGACGTTCATCGACCAGTACTTCAGCCGGCGCATCTGCGCGCTCGCCGGCATCATCATCAACACCGGCGAGGACAACTACATCACCACCGCCGACGCCTACGACGCCGCGCACACCGTCATCGCCAGCCAGTTCATCAACGAGGCCTTTGCCAAGCGCGCCGGCCTGCAAGACTGGCAGCTGGGCCTTGGGCACAGCTACGAGATCGACCCCCACCGGCCGGAGACGCTGCTCCTCGAGCTGAGCCAGGCGATGCTCATCCGTCGCTGCTTCCCCGACGCCCCGCTGAAGTACATGCCGCCCACCAAGCACAAGGAGACCGACATCTTCTTCAGCCACGCCTACGACGTGATGGCCGACCTGGTGGCGGTCTGGACGCGGCAGGGCATCCAGCTCCTGGGGATGATGACCGAGGCGATGCACACCCCGCTGCTCGGCGACCGCTACGTGGCGCTCAAGTCCGCTGGGTACATCCACCGCGCTGCCCGGGGCATCGACGAGGAGTTCGTCGTCCGTGAGGACGGGAAGATCGCCAACCGGGCTCGCTTCGTCTTCGGCAAGGCGATGGAGCTGCTCGAGGAGTGCCGGCAGGACGGCCTGGTGGCCGCCATCGGCCAGGGTCGGTTCGGGGACGTGAAGCGCAGCGAGACCGGCGGCAAGGGGCTGGAGGGCGTGATGGAGAAGTCGCCCGACTACTTCAACCCCTTCCTGGACATCCTGGAGGGGCGCTGATGGCCGGCGAATCGCAGCCCATCCGAGCGTACGGGGACCGTCGGGACGACGGGGTCATCCAGCTCTCCTTCACCTTGCCGGTGCCGCTCTCGGACAAGGCCAAGGAGGCCGCACGGCAGTTCTGCACCCGGCTGGGGCTGGTGGACGTGAAGGTCGCCGCCGCCGAGCCCGCGGCCGACAACTACACCTTCTTCGTGGTCTACGGCCGGGCCGACGTCTCCCTCGACTACGCGAGCATCGACGTCCCGGAGATCGTCTTCCGGAAGCTCGGGTTCGACGAGATCAACAAGCTCATCGAGGACCGGATCTCCCGGCGGGTGGTCGTCCTCGGCGCCTGCACCGGGACCGACACTCACACCGTCGGCATCGACGCCATCCTGAACATGAAGGGCTATGCCGGCGACTACGGCCTGGAGCGCTACCCCTGGTTCGAGGCCTACAACCTGGGGAGCCAGGTCCCCAACGAGGAGCTGATTCGCAGGGCCGAGGAGCGGAAGGCCGACGCCATCCTGGTCTCTCAGGTGGTCACCCAGCGCGACGTGCACAAGGACAACAGCCGCCAGTTCATCGACGTGGCCAAGGCGCACGGGCTGAAGGGAAAGACCATCCTCCTCCTCGGAGGCCCTCGCGTGGATCACAAGCTGGCGATGGAGCTCGGGTTCGATGCCGGGTTCGGCCCGGGGACCAAGCCCTCGGACGTGGCGAACTACATCGTCCACGCGTTGCTGAAGAAGATGGGCAAGGAGCCCGAGGATCTGCACTTCGAGGGAGAGCCGGTATGAGCGTGCGTTCGGTGCTCCGGCTGCGCATGTCCAGTCACGACGCCCACTATGGCGGCAATCTGGTTGACGGCGCGCGGATGCTCGGGCTGTTCGGGGACGTCGCCACCGAGCTCTGCATCCTCCACGACGGCGACGAGGGGCTGTTCCGGGCCTACGACTCGGTGGAGTTCCTCGCCCCGGTGTACGCCGGCGACTACATCGAGGCGGAAGGGGAGATCACCGAGGTCGGCAGGACCAGCCGGAAGATGCGCTTCGAGGCACGGAAGGTGATCCGTCCGCTGCCCGACGTGTCGGCTTCAGCCGCGGAAGTCCTCCCCACGCCGGTGGTCGTATGCCGTGCCACCGGGACCTGCGTGGTTCCGCTGGACAAGCAGCGAGGGAAGCGATGAGCGCGTCGCCGTACGTCATCACCGCCGCGATGGTGGGCGCGGAGACGACCCGTGAGCAGACACCGTATCTGCCCATCACCGCCGAGGAGATCGCCGAGGACGCCGCGCGCTGCCGCGACGCCGGGGTGGCGATGGTGCACCTGCACGTCCGCACCTCCGACGGAAGGCCCTCCCAGGACGCGGAGCTCTTCCGCGCGGCCATCCGGGCCATCCGCGCTCGCTGCGACGTGCTCATCCAGACCTCGACCGGCGGGGCCGTGGGGATGACCGCCGACGAGCGGTGCGGACCGCTGACGCTCACCGGGCCCGACCGGCCGGACATGGCCACCCTCACCACCGGCACCGTCAACTTCGGCGACGACGTGTTCAGCAATCCTCGGCCCCTGGTGAAGGAGATCGCCCGGCGCATCCGGGCGCTGGGCATCCGCCCGGAGATCGAGTGCTTCGACACCGGGATGATCGAGCAGGCCGAGTGGCTGGCGAAGGAGGGGCTCGTCGACCTGCCGGCGCACTACGACTTCGTGCTCGGCGTTCCGGGCTCCCTCGGGGCGTCGGAGCGCGCGCTGGACTTCATGATCGGCTCACTTCCCGCGGGGAGCACCTGGACGGTGGCCGGAGTCGGGCGTCACCAGCTCCCGATGGCCGAGCTGGCGGCAGGGAAGGGCGGCAACGGACGGGTCGGCCTCGAGGACAACGTCTACGTGAGCAAGGGAGTCCTCGCGAAGGGGAACTGGGAGCTGGTCGCCGAGGCCGCGAAGCGTGCCCGCGCCAGGGGGCGGGAGATCGCCACTCCGCAGCAAGCCCGTGAGCTGCTGCGGCTCGGTTAGCCGGAGACACGGGCGAGAAGCATCGCCCGCCGCTTACTGCGCATCGGCGTAAGCCGGAAAGCAGAGGTTCCCGGCGTGCGTTCGGGAGTGCATTCGTCGCTCGATCGGGCGGCGCGACTCTCGCGCCAGCACCGAGGAGCCGACGATGAGAGCAGACCTCGAACCCCGATCCCGTCGCGTCGTGAGACGTCTGATGGTCGTTGCCTTGACCCTTGCCACCGGATGCGGATCCACCGCCGCGCCGCCCGCGCCGGCGACGGACACGGAGGAGCTCGCGCTGCGCTGGAGCGACGCGCGGGGGCGTTGCGCGTTCGCCTCCTTCGACGTCCCGGGCGGGACGAACACCAGTGGGTTCGGGGTCAACGAGCTCGGCCAGATCGTCGGGCGATGGACGGACCCCGATGGCGTGGTCAAGGGATTCCTCCGGCAGCCGACCGGGAGATTCGAGACGCTCGAGTTTCCGGGTTCGACGTTCACCGCGCCGGTCGACATCAACAACCTGGGGGTGGTGGTTGGCCGGTACCTGGATCAGGACGGGTTGAGTCACGGGTTCACCTTGCGACGCGGTCACTACGAGGCCGTCGACTACCCCGGTGCGGCCGACACGCGCGTGCGTGGCATCGACGATCGCGGGCGAATCACCGGCAACTTCCGGAAGGAGGACGGCGTCGAGCATGGCTTCACGCTCGAGTCCGGGAAGTTCACCCAGGTCGACGTTCCGGGCTCGGCCACCACCGACGTCTGGGACGTCAACGACCTCGGTGTCGAGATCGGCGACTGGGTCGACGATCAGGACGGAGTCCACGCCTGGGTTCTCCGCGACGGCCAGCTCCACTCGTTCGACTTCCCGGGGGGCACCATTGCCACCTCGGCCCGGAGGATCAACCTCCTGGGGACCATCGCCGGCGTCTTCCAGTACGAGGATGGGCTGGATCATGGCTTTCTGAAATCCGGAGACCGGTATCGCCAGATTGACTTCCCCGGTGCCGAGCAGACCGATGCCTCCGGAATCAATCTCTGGGGGCTGGTGGTGGGGGGCTGGCTCGACGGCGACGGCGCCGCCCACGGCTTCGTCCTCCGGGACTGCGCCGCCTAGTCCCGGGCGTTCGCCGGTCCCGGCCGGGCACTCCAGGAAGGAAAAAGGAAGACGACGGGAAGGTCTCCTGGCCCCGTCGTCGTCATCCTGACCGAGGTGGGGAGGTCCATGGCCCCCGAGCTGGAGCGGATCGACGAGGCGATCGCCCGCGCATGCGCGGGGGGCCCCCTTCAGCGCCGCCGGCGCTGGCTCCTCGTGGGGCGCTTCGAGCAGGACGGCCAGGAAGTCCTGGTCGGGATCCGGACCAGGACTCCTCCGGTGCCCCGGCG
>JBKPMY010000253.1:0-25874 GCA_046732375.1 Myxococcota bacterium | reverse complement strand
GCCCCGAGCGCCGGCCAGGGCTCGCAGGGCGCGTCGGGGGTCGCCCTCCTCGAGCGCATCCGCGCCAGCCTGCACCGGGTCCGTCGCCAGCGCGCAGACCGCCTCGAGGCCGCGCCGCGCCTCGACCGACCCGGGTGCGCGACTCAGCGCCGCCCGGTACGCCTCGCGCGCCGCGCCGAGGTTGCCGCGAATGCGCTCGGCATCGCCCACCTGGACGTAGATCTCGGCCTCCCGGGCGTTCGCCTGGCCGGGAGGAATCGGGGCGGTGCAGGGGTCCGCCGCGGCGAGCAAGAGGAGGAGCGCGGCGGTCATCTCCGCCCCCTCGGTGGTGATGGCGCGAGTCGGGCAGTGAGCGCGGTGGCCTCGGCCTGACGGTGCCGGGTGGGAGAGCGGGCGGCGAGGGCCTCCGCCTCCTCCGCGATCGCGAAGGCCAGCGCCGGTCGCGTCCCGGCCAGCTCTGTGCCACGGGTGAGGAGCCGGTCGATTGCCGGAGCGAGCTGCGCCGGCTGGAGCGCGTCACGGATCGCTCCGCGGAGAGCCTTCAGCTGCGGCACGAGCCTCGGGCCGGCGCGCGAGCTGGCCGACTCGAACCACCGGTCCGCGCAGAGGAGGAGGCCTGCGGCGTAGCAGGCCTGCCCGCGATACACCTCCAGAAGCGCGTCGGTCGCCCCACGGTTGCTCCGCTCGGCGAGGACGAAGGCCTCGACCGCGTCCTCGGGACGCCCGAGCTTGAGGAGCGAGGCGGCCGCGTACCAGGAGGCCTCGGTGGAGCCCAGCGCCTCGGCGACGCGGAACTCGACCAGCGCCTTCTCGTAGGCCTCGGCCCGGAAGGCCTCGGCCCCCGCGACGAGGTGCGGCTCCGATGGAGAGACGGCCGGCTCCGCCGCGAGCAGCAGCGCGATCCCCACCACGCTGGCGCGGCTCACGCCGTGCTGCTCCGTCCGGGTGCTCGCGCCGAGCGGAGACGGCCCCGAAAGACGAACGGCTCAGCCGCGCCGGAGCGCGGCCGGCCCGTGTTCAGGGCTTCTTGCCGCCGCCCTTGCCCGGGGGACCACCGTGGGGATTGCCGTGGCTTGCGCCATCCCCGCCCGTGGCCCGGGCCTCGGCCGCACGGGCCTGACCGGCGGCGTTGCGCGCCGACTCGCTCGGGTCCCCGTGCCGGCCCTTGCCGTTCGCCACGTCCTGGGCGGCCCGGTTCGCCGCCGCGTTCTGCCCGGCGCGAGTCGCTGCAGTGTTCGATTCGCGAGCAGCGGCAGCCGCGGGAGCCGGCAGCGAGGGCGGAAGCACCGGGCGCTGCAACGAGGGAGGCTCGGTGGGCAGCGTCAGCCGCGCCTCCAGCGCGTCGTGGAGCAACGCACGGGTGCGCGGCGCGAGCTCCTCCGCGCCGGCCGTCGAGGCCAGCACCAGCACGAGCATGAGCGCGTAGCGCTTCATCCTGGAGCATTCCTACAGCAACGGTCGTGCCGCGCACCATCGCCTCACGATCTCTCGTGGTCCCGGGCCTGGGCCGTCCCGTCCGGGACAGCGACTGCACGAAACGGTACACCGCGAGCCCTGTCGCACTCTCCACACCGGTGGCGGCACATGGCCGGCAGTGCCGGACACCTGCGCACACCTCTTGCTGTGAAAACCCATGGGTCCAACGCGCGCCGGCCGGAGATCCGGGGTTGCAGTGGAGCTGGCAAGCCGACTGCAGACGGTCCGGCGCGCACACGGCCCGGTGGTCGGCGGGCTCACTACGGGAGTCCAGAATCGAATGTCTTCTCGTCTACTTCGTTCGTTCCTCGCCGCGGGCGCCGCCGCTCTCGCGGCCTGTGGTGCCTCCGGAGGAAATGGCACGCTCGCGGTCGCGCTGACCGACGCCCCGTCACCTGAAGTCAAGGGCATCGTGGTCACCATCGACACGGTCACCGCTCACTCCGAAGAGGCCGGCTGGGTCACGGTGGCCCACGGGCCGATCACCGTCGACTTGCTCACGCTGCAGGACGTCTCCACGAAGCTCGGGGAGGTCTCGCTGCCCGCGGGGACGGTCAACGAGATCCGCCTGATCCTCGCCGAGGGCCCGCAGTACGTGGTGCTCACCGACGACAGCCACGCTCCGCTCAAGACCCCGAGCGGGCAGGAGTCGGGCGTGAAGCTGAAGGGTAAGTTCGAGGTCAGCGCGTGCGTCAAGCACACCGTCACCCTCGACTTCGACGGCAAGAACTCCATCGCCTTCCATGAGACCGGCGGCCCGGATCCGGAGTGGATCCTCCGCCCGGTCATTCACGTGAAGGCCGAGGCCGACGAGCCTGGGAGCTGCTCCGCGGACGGCGGCACGCCCGACTCGGGCACGCCTGATTCCGGCACGCCCCCCATCGGAGACGGCCCGCCCGGAACTCCCGACGCCGGCACTGGCAGCCCCGACGGCGGGATCTGCAGCGACCCCAGCGATCCGAGCTGCCCCCCGATGCCGAACTAGTCGGGTCCGGTCCAGACTCACCCCCTTTGAACCGGACAAGGCCCCCGGGACCCTTCCCCCGGGGGCCTCTTTTTTCAGCGCCGAGACGACTTGAGAGGTTTCGGCGTCAGCTGCCGGCCTTGGGCTTGGAGAGCGCCTTGGCCAGCTCCAGGACCTCGACCGGGACCGCGAGCACCACGGTGTTCGAGGGCGAGGGACCGAGACCGTCGAGCGTCTGCAGCGTCCTGAGCTGCATGGCTCCCGGGCTGGAGGCCATGGTCGCGGCGGCGGCCGCGAGGTTGAGCGCGGCGTCGCGGTCGCCTTCGGCCTTGGTGATCGTGGCGCGCTTCTCGCGCTCGGCGGATGCCTGGCGCGACATCATCCGCTTGAGGTCCTCGGGCATGTCGATGTCCAGCAGCCGGATGGAATCGATGTGCGTGCCCCACATCGCGGCGCGGCTCTCCACCACCGAGGCGACCTTGGCCTGGATCTGGTCGCGCTCGCTGAGCAGCTCGTCGAGGGTCATGCTCCCGATGACGTCGCGGAGCGCGGCTTGCGCGTACTGGGACACCGCGAAGCGGTAGTCCTGCACGGTGATGACCGCCCGCTCCGGGTCATGCACCCGGAAGAAGATGACGCCATCCACCCGCACCGGCACGTTGTCCCGGGTGATGACCTGCTGGTGCGGGATGTCGAGGGTGAGGAGACGGGTGTCGACGAACCGCACTGTGTCCAGCACCGGGAAGACCAGAATGACCCCAGGTCCCTTCAGCCCGTGGAACTTTCCGAGGCGCAGCACCACCCCGCGCTCCCACTGCGCCGCCACCCGCACGATGTGGCTCAGGTAGAGCGCGAAGAAGAAGGAGACGATCACCCCCAGGGGCAGGGTGATCCCTGCGCCGGGCAGGCCGCCTGCGCCGAGGCCCAGCAACGCGGACAGCAGGCTTCCACCCGCCCACAGCACCAGGAGAATGACCACCCGGAGCCCGCGCCCGAGCGAGACGTGCTCGACCGATGGACGGGCGAAGTGACGCGGCGACATCCCCTGCTGGCCCTCGCGGGTCAGAGCATTGTCCTGAGCCTGTTCGATGGCGGCCCGGACCTTCTCCACGTTGATGGGCATGACTCACCCCGTGCGGGCGAGCGTGCCCGCGGTGCGCTGAAGCAGCGTCGCGAGCGAGGTTTCCACGAACGTCAGGTCGCGGTCGATGCCGATCACGCCGTCCTGGGGGACCTCGTGCCAGACGTCGGGACCCTGCAGCTCCTCGCTGGCCACCTCGAGGGCGAAGACAGGGGTGCCGGAGCCAGGGCGCTCGCGGAGAGGAACGCCCTCGGCGGCCTCGGCGGCGAAGAAGAGGCTTCGGTCGCGCCGGGTGGCGGCGAGCAGGTCGCCGTCGGTCACGAGGAAGTTCATCGACGACCGCTTGCCGTTGCCCACGTCGACGTCGGTGATGCGGGAGACCTCGTCCATCGCCTTCGCCAGCGCCCACTGGACGTCGCCGAGCGAGGGCGGGTCGGCGGGGTCGGAACGCGAGGCCAGCCGGGTGAGGAACAGCGCGAAGCAACGCTCGGAGTCCGTCTCGCCGCGAAAGGTCCGATACGCCGGGGCGATGAGCTCCTCGATGGCGGCGCGGTGTCGGTCGAAGGCGTGCAGCGTGCCGTTGTGCGCGAAGGCCCACCGTCCGTAGGTGAAGGGGTGGGCGTTGTCCAGCTTCACCGAGCCCACCGAGGCCAGCCGGAGGTGAGCCAGCACGGTGCGCGCCTGGACGCCGCTGCTGACTCGCTCGAACTCGGGATCGAGGTGGGCGGCGCCGAGGCCGCGTGCGACCTGGGGGTACCCGCCGTCCTGCCAGGATGCGATGCCCCAGCCGTCGGGGTGCTCGAGAGATTGGCGGCGGAGCGAGTTGCGCTCCAGGAGCAGCGCATCATGCACCCGCTCTGACGCAGCCGATCGGAACCCGAACAGACGACACATCTCTTCACACTTCATACACGACCGTCGCCACGTTCGCAGCGGGGCCGGTCCCACCCACTGCAACTGTGCCGGTGGTCGGAAATGGACATCCCTGCCGGGCGTTGACCGCTCATGGGTGTTCTGCCCTCCGGTGGTCGGAGGCAGAGCGGGAAAGCCCTGTTCCAGCCCCGGGTCTCAAGGGAGGCCCGGGGTGGAACTTTCTCTCAGCATCGCGCGACGTTGTCCGCCCGGAGGACGATTCGCCCGGCGCGCACGACCGCCTGGACGTGGCTGACGCCGACATGGGCCACCAGGTGATCGACGTCCGGCGCACCGAGAACCACCAGGTCCGCCGGGCCTCCCACCCGTAACCTGCCCAGCGAGGTGTCACCGAGCGCCTCGCCCCCTCGCCGGGTGACGCCGAGCAAGGCCTCGACCGGCGTGAGGCCGTTCTCGAGGCAGGCCAGCGACAGTGCGAGCGCGAGGTTCTCCGTGGGCGCACTGCCGGGGTTGCAGTTGGTGGCGATGGCGACACTCACACCGGCGTCGATGAGCGCACGCCCGGGTGCGTAGCGAGGAAGGCGCAGGACCAGGGTGGCGGTGGGGATGAGCACCGCGCTGACGCGGGCCTCGGCGAGCGCGGCGATGCCCTCGGCGCTCATTGACTCGAGGTGATCCGCCGAGACGGCGCGCACGCTCGCAGCGAACTCGGCGCCCTGGCCGGGGCGCAGCTGATCCACGTGGAGCTTGAGCCCGAGCCCGAGCGCATGGGCCTCCTCGAGGAACGGCCGCACCTCGTCCGCGCTGAACGCGCCCTCCTCGACGAAGGCATCGGCGAAGCGGGCGAGGCCGGCGCGCGCGACCTCGTGCAGGACCTTCCGTCCGCGGGCCAGGAATCCGGCGCGATCGGTGCTGCCGGGCGGCATCGCGTGGGGCCAGAGGAAGGTGCGAAGGAGCCGGATCGGCTGGCGAGTCCCGAGCAGCTCGATGACCCGGAGCATCCGCAGCTCGGTGTCGGCATCCAGGCCGTAGCCGCTCTTGACCTCGGCGGTGGTGATTCCTTGAGCGAGCAGCCGCTGGAGGCGGGGCAGGGCGAGGGAGAGGAGCCCGTCGTCCGAGGCCTCGCGCACCGCACGCACCGTCGAGGCGATGCCGCCGCCGGCCTTCGCGATGGAGAGATAGTCCGCGCCGGCACAGCGCAGGGCGAACTCGTGGGAGCGATCGCCGGCCCAGACCAGATGGGTGTGCGAGTCGACGAACCCAGGTGCGATCAGCCCGCCGCCCGCGTCGAGGACCTTGGTGGTCGGTCCGACGCTCTCCCGGGGAAGGTCGCCCTCGGCGCCGATCCAGGTCACGTGCGCGTCCTGGATGCCGACGGCGCCGCGCGGAACGGGCGCAAGGAGCTGCTCGGCGGTGCCGCCATCGGGCCCGTCCGCGGTGAACAGCGTCCCTGCGTTGCGGACGAGAAGGTCGAATGGGCGCATCGGATGTGGATGCTACGGAGTCGCGGGCGGCGCTTCCAGCACACGGGGAGGTGGTTTTCCGGAGATTCAGGCCCGGGGAGGGCGGGGCTCAGGAAGTGACGCCCGGCACCTTCACGCCCCGAGCCCGGGCGACCTCGACCGCGTCGGGATACCCCGCATCGACGTGGCGGAGCACGCCCATCCCCGGGTCCGAGGTGAGCACGCGCTCGATGCGCCGGGCGGCCGCGTCCGTCCCGTCGGCGACGATGACTTGCCCGGCGTGGAGCGAGTACCCGATGCCCACGCCGCCGCCGTTGTGGACGCTCACCCAGCTCGCGCCGTTCACCGCGTTCACCAGGGCGTTGAGGATGGGCCAGTCGGCCACTGCGTCCGAGCCGTCCTTCATCGCCTCGGTCTCGCGGTTTGGTGATGCGACGGAGCCGCAGTCGAGGTGGTCACGACCGATGACGATCGGCGCCTTCACCTCGCCCCGGCGGACCAGCTCGTTGAACGCCAGCCCCGCCCGGTGCCGCTCGCCGTACCCGAGCCAGCAGATGCGCGCCGGCAACCCCTGGAACGCAACCCGCTCTCCGGCCATCCGGATCCAGCGCGCGAGCCCCGTCTTCTCCGGGAACAGCTCCAGTACCGCCCGGTCGGTGCGGCGGATGTCCTCCGGGTCTCCGGAGAGCGCCACCCAGCGGAAGGGCCCCGCGCCCTCGCAGAACAGCGGTCGGATGTAGGCCGGCACGAAGCCCGGGAAGTCGAAGGCGTTCTTCAGCCCCGCGGCCTCCGCGCCGGCGCGGATGTTGTTCCCGTAGTCGAAGACGTGACTGCCGGCGGCCTTCAGGTCGAGCATCGCCTTCACCTGGACGGCCATGGACTGCTGGGCGCGGCGCACGTGCTCCTCCGGCCGGGTCCGGCGCAGCTCCGCCGCCTCGGCGAGGGAGAGGCCCCGCGGGATGTACCCGTTCAGCGGGTCGTGGGCGGAGGTCTGGTCGGTCACCAGGTCCGGGCGGATGCCCCGGCGGACCAGCTCCGGGTACACGTCGGCCGCGTTGGCGATCACCGCGATGGACCGCGCCTGCTTCCGCTCCAGGGCGGCCTCCACCTGGGCCAGCGCGTCGTCAAGGTCGCGGGCGACGGCGTCCAGGTAGCGGTGCTCGACCCTCCGGCGGGCCCGCTCCGGGTCCACTTCCACGCCGAGGAACACCGCGCCGTTCATCGTCGCCGCGAGGGGCTGCGCGCCCCCCATGCCGCCCAGGCCACCGGAGAGCACCAGGCGCCCGGACAGGTCGTCACTGCCAAAGTGCGTGCGGCCGGCCTGGGCGAAGGTCTCGTAGGTGCCCTGCAGGATTCCCTGGGTCCCGATGTAGATCCACGACCCTGCGGTCATCTGGCCGTACATCATCAGGCCCTTTGCCTCGAGCTCGCGGAACACCTCCCAGGTGGACCAGCGCCCGACCAGGTTGGAGTTGGCGAGGAGGACCCGCGGCGCGTCGGGGTGAGTCCGGAGCACGCCGACCGGCTTTCCCGACTGCACGAGCATCGTCTCGTCGTCGGTCAGCTCCCGCAGGGTCGCCACCATCCGATCGAACGAGGCCCAGTCTCGCGCCGCCTTGCCGGTGCCGCCGTAGACCACGAGGTCCGCGGGGCGCTCCGCCACCTCGGGGTCGAGGTTGTTCATCAGCATCCGCATCGCGGCCTCCTGCACCCAGCCGCGGCAGCTGCGCTCGGTTCCCCGGGGGGCCCGGATCGTCCGTCCCGACATCGCCTCGTTGACCTCCGTAGAGGCGCCTGGGACGGCGCCCGTCAACCCTCGTACGCTGGACCCCGGGGCCTGCTCAAGCCCGCCTGGTGGCCGGGCGGCGGGGGGCGTTGCCGTCCGACGGCCCGTGGCCATCTTCGAGACGGCGTGGCTGCCTCCTCCAACGACCCGGCCGGCTTGAATCCGCGCGGGCGCAAGCACGAGAAGCCGGGCGGCGGGCCTCGGTTCCGGCTGGGCTCGCCGCTCCTCTACCTGGGTCTGCTGGTGCTCGGGCTCGTGCTCTTCCGGAACATGTTCCAGGAGGCTGGATATCTCCGGGTCCCCTACAGCGAGTTCAAGCGTGCGGTCCACGAAGGGCGCTTCAAGCGGGTGCAGATCGGCCCCGATGTGCTCCGCGGATACACGACCGCGATCGTCGGTCAACCGGCCCGGAACGTCGACCCGACGGCGACCCCCTGGACATCCAACCGCGTGGAGGATCCGGAGCTGACCCGGCTGCTCGACCAGAAGAAGATCGAGTACGAGGCCATCCCCGGCAGCGGACTGGGCGAGTCCTTCTGGATCTGGGGCCTGCCGCTGCTGCTCGGGTTCATCTTCTGGACCTGGATGATGCGGCGGATGGGGGCCGGCGGGCTCGGCCAGGGTCCCCAGAGCGTCATGAGCTTCGGGAAGACCCGGGCCCGGGTGCAGGCCGAGGCGGACACCGGGGTGGGCTTCGAGGACGTGGCCGGCATCGACGAGGCCGTCGACGAGCTGCGGGAGATCGTCGAGTTCCTGCGCACGCCAGAGAAGTTTCGCAGGCTCGGAGGCCGGATCCCGAAAGGCGTGCTCCTGGTCGGACCTCCGGGCACCGGCAAGACGCTGCTCGCACGCGCGGTGGCGGGCGAGGCCGGGGTGCCGTTCTTCTCGCTCTCCGGCTCGGAGTTCGTGGAGATGTTCGTTGGCGTGGGCGCGGCGCGGGTGCGGGACCTGTTCGCCCAGGCGCAGGCCAAGGCTCCGTGCATCATCTTCATCGACGAGCTCGACGCGATCGGAAAGACGCGCAGCGCCGGGGCGGTGGGCGGGCACGACGAGCGCGAGCAGACGCTGAACCAGATGCTCGCCGAGATGGACGGCTTCGACGCCCGCGCCGGGCTGATCATCATCGCCGCCACCAACCGGCCGGAGATCCTCGACAGCGCGCTGCTCCGGCCCGGTCGCTTCGACCGGCAGGTGCTGGTGGACCGGCCGGACAAGCGGGGCCGGGAGCGCATCCTCGGCATCCACGCCCGGGAGGTGAAGCTCGGCTCGGACGTGGATCTCCGCTCCATCGCCGCCAGGACCCCCGGCTTCGCCGGCGCGGACCTGGCGAACGTGGTGAACGAGGCGGCGCTTCTCGCAGCACGGAGAGACCACCCGGCGGTGCTCCGGACCGACTTCGAGGAGGCCATCGAGCGGGTGGTGGCCGGGCTGGAGAAGAAGAACCGCCGCATCTCCGAGCGGGAGAAGGAGATCGTCGCCCACCACGAGGCCGGCCACGCGGTGGTGGGCTGGCTGCTCCCGCACAGCGAGTCCGTTCACAAGATCAGCATCATCCCCAGGGGTCTCGCGGCGCTCGGCTACACGATGTCGCTTCCCCTCGAGGACCGGTACCTGATGTCGCTCGACGAGCTGCGCGACAAGATGGCGGCGATGATGGGCGGGCGGGCCGCCGAGGAGCTGTTCATCGGGGAGATCTCCACTGGCGCCTCCAACGACCTGAAGCAGGCCACCGACATCGCCCGGCTCATGGTGCGCGACTACGGGATGAGCGGCGAGGTGGGCCCGGTGTCCCTGGCTGAGCAGGGGAGCACCTTCCTCCAGTCCGCCGCGCTGCCGGAGCTGAGGAGCTACTCCGAGCAGACGGCCCGGATGGTGGACGCGGAGATTCGCCGCCTCACCCAGGAGGCGCTGGAGCGGGCGCGCAGCGTGCTGCGGGCGAACCGCGCGCTGGTCGAGGCCCTCGCCGCACGGCTTCTCGCCACCGAGGTGGTGGAGGAGCCGGAGCTGGTCCACATCCTCGGACCCAAGGTCAGGCCGGCCCGCGCCACCGAGCAGGACGAGCCGACGGAGGCGATGGGCGCCTGGGGCGAGTCGCACGCCTGAGGCACTCGGTGGCGGGCAGCTCCTCGTAAGCCCCCGGAAAGTCCCTTGCCCGCGCGGGGCGCGACCGAGCGTTGACAGGAGAGGCGTTCTGGTTAGGTTGCCCGCCGAGCAATGAGCGTCCGAGTGAACGACAAGCGCCGCTACAACGCCGATGGGACGCCTCGCGCAGGCGTCGCCGAACCGGAGCCCGAGACCGCCGGCACGCCGGAGACGTCCGGCCAGGGGTCGGCCGGGCAGCCGGACGAGGTGAGCCAGCTCCGGTCCGAGCTCGAGGTCGCCCGTCGCCGGGTGGACGAGCTGGCCCGCGGGATCCAGGACGTGATGCGCGACCGGGACGAGTTCAAGCAGCGCATCCAGCGCGAGCGGGAGCGGATGCTCGAGGTGGAGAAGGGGCAGGTTGCCCAGGCTCTGATCGAGGCCATCGACGAGCTGGATCTGTCCCTCGCTGCGGACGACGGCTCTTCCTTCGCCCAGGGTGTCCGCCTCATCCGCGACAAGCTGGTCCAGAAGCTCGCGGCCAGCGGCATCGAGCGGCTGCGGCTTGTCGGACGCCCCTACGATCCGAACGTTGCCGAGGCGGTGGACGTGGAGCTCGTCTCCTCGCCCGACCAGGCGGAAAAGGTTGTCGAGGAGCACCGCCCCGCGTATGCGCTTCGCGGGAGGGTCGTTCGCCCCGGGCGAGTGAAGGTGGGCAGGTATCTGGAGCCGGTGAAGGCGTAGAGTCGTTCCTCGACTCGTGCCTGTCTCCGTCCTCCTCTCCCTCACACTCGCCGCCACAGGCCCCCAGCACGCCTTCGAGGACTGGGCACGGGAGCGCGCGCGTGCGTTCGAGCAGGGGGACCGGTCCACGTCTCCCAAGACGCCGATCTGGCGGGAGCGCAATGGCTCGGGCCCCTTCCTGGTGGGCTTCTCCGCCCCGAGCTCGCTCGCGCCGCTCATCCGCGCGGTCAGCCCCGGGGTGATCAACGTCCTGACCTACTCCCAGCCGGTGGAGGGCATCGCCGCCGGCCGCGTGCCCACCGCGACCGGCTCGGGGTTCCTGCTCGGCCCCGAGGGCTACGTGGTGAGCAACCACCACGTCGTGAAAGACGCACAGTGGATCCAGGTCCGCCTTGCCGATGGGCGGGTCTTCGATTCCGAGCTGGTGGGCAGCGATCCGGACACCGACCTGGCGCTCCTCCGGGTCCTGGACGGGACCGACCTGCCCTCGGTCGTCCTCGGCGACTCGGACCGCCTCGAGGTGGGTGACTGGGTGGTGGCCATCGGGAATCCCTTCGGGCTCGACCGCAGCGTCTCGCACGGACTCATCTCCGCCAAGGAGCGGGTGCTCGGCGTGGGACCGCTCGACGACTTCATCCAGACCGACGCGCTGATCAACCCCGGGAACAGTGGTGGGCCGCTGTTCAACATGCGCGGCGAGGTGGTGGGCGTGAACAGCGCGGTCATCAGCAACGCGCAGGGCATCGGCTTCGCCGTCCCCATCAACATGGTGAAGGACCTGCTCCCCAACCTCCTGGACAACGGCCACGTGGAGCGTGGCTGGCTGGGGATGACGGTGGTGGAGGAGCCGGGGAAGCACTCGGCGCAGGTGGTGGACGTCTATCCCGGCGGGCCGGCGGCGGCGGCGGGGCTCCGTGCCGGGGACCGGGTGACGACCATCAACGGCCGCCCGGTGGATTCGTATCTGCAGCTGCTGCGGAAGATCTCCCTGCTCGCGCCAGGCACGCTGGTCCGGATGGGCGTGCAGCGGGGCACCGCGGCCCGGGAGTTCACCGCGCGGGTCACCGAGCGCCCGGTGCGGCCCACGCCCCCGGGAAGCCCGACGGCGGGTCTCGACGCGCGGGGAGACCTCGACCGGCTGGGGTTGACCGTCTCCGACCTCGACGTCGACTCGGCGAACCGGCTGGGGGCGCGCTCGCCGTTCGGGGCCTGGGTGGTGCAGGTGTCTCCCAACGGGCCGGCGGCCCGCGCCGGGGTGCGTCTGGGCGACGTCGTGGTCGAGGCGGCCGGGCAGCGGGTGGCGAGCGTGGAGAGCTTCCGTTCCGCGCTGGCCGAGCGGTCTGCCGGAAGCCGTCTCACCCTGGAGGTGGAGCGGCAGGGACGGCCAAAGCGTCTGGTGGTGGAGACGCCATGAGCTCTCGCGACGGGGTCCTCGAGCCTCTCCTGGGGAAGCGGCGGACGGTTCGCCAGGCACTGGTCGAGGTCGCCGAGCGCTGGGCGGCCGCCCCCATCGAGGACGCGGAAGGCCGCGCCGCGCTCGAGGACGCCGTCCGGCACAAGATCCTCCGCGGGGAGATCGGCGGTGAGCTCTCCCGAGAAGTGGATGCCTCCGGGCTCGCCCGGGCCTTCGTCGCCGGGCTGGTGGCAGGAGAGGGCGCGGCGGCGGTGTCTCGCGTCCTTCCCTTTGCCTGAGCGTGTCGCCTGCTCAGACCAGTCCGCGGGCCTGCCACTTGCTCCAGATCTGCCGCAGCTTTCGTTCGGCCTGGGCGACGGCGTTCTCGGCGGTATCGGCCCCGGTCGCCGCGCGGGCGAACATCGTGTTCAGGACCCAGGTGCCGTAGGCGTCGTCCAGCGCCGCGTTGGCGTGCCCCGGCGCGCCGAGATTGGTCATCCACTCCAGAGCGCCGGAGAGGACCGCGTACTTGTCGGGCGGCGTGGCCTTCGGGTCCTTGGCCAGCAGCGCCCCGAGGTCCTTCACCCGATCGGGGAACGCGGGGAAGTTGTAGGACTCGCTGGCCTGGAACGCCTCGCGCGACTGGCCCACCAGGTCCACCAGGAACGCCCTGGCTCCGTCGACGTTCTCCGCGAACTTCCAGACGACGTAGACACTGGTCGCATGGGGAAGCCCGATGCGCCGGGCCGGTCCCTGCGGTGGGCGGGCGAGGGCGATCTTCGGCGCGATTGGGAGCCGGTCGTTCTCCGCCGTCCGGTGATGGAGATGGCGTTCATCACCAGCGACGACTGGCCGGCGATCATCGCCCGGTTGTTCGAGGAGGGATCCCAGGCGAGGACCGCGGGGGTCATCGCCTCGCGATAGAGCGCGGTGACGTACCTCACCGCCTCCAGGGTCTGTTTCGAGCCGAGCGCCGGCGCGCCACTCGCGTCCTGCTCGGAGCCGCCGAAGGAGAGGAGCAGGACACGCAGGGCGATGGCGCTGTCGTCCTCGGCGGAGAGGCCAATCCCCACCGGGATTCCGCTCCGCGCCTTGATCGCCTTGCCTCCCAGCCGCACGCGGTCCCAGTCGTCGGGGGTCTGGCCGGCCTCGGCCCAGAGATCGCTCCGGTAGTTCACCGGATCAGGGACCACGGAGTCGCAGAACCCGTGGAACTTGCCGGTGCGGGTGCTCCGGAGCGCCAGGTCGAGCGGCTTGCCGTACCGGCGCTGGCACTCCTCGACGATCTCGCGGTGGTCGATGACGTCTGGCTCGTGCACCGGCCGCGGACGGAGGAACATGACGAGGTCATGGCCCCGCCGGGCCGAGACCTCCGCGGCCGCGGTGCTGTTCAACGCGTTGACCCCGACATGGTCCACCGTCACGTCGGTGTCGTTCCTTTCGCCCCAGCTTCTGGCCCAGGCGTCGAACCAGCGATCGTAGCCGGGGACGAAATGGTTCCACTGGAGGATGCGGAGACGCCTGCGACCGGCGGCGCGCGCCCGACCCCGGGGTCCGAGCGCAGCGGCGAGCGCACTGGCGCCGGCGAGCACCGCCCTGCGGGAGAGACCACGGCTCATCATGCGAAGAGAGCGAAGCTCAGGTGCCACGCGGTTTCACGCGTCCGGTGCGACCCAGGTGGCGAGCACCGCGCCGGTCCGTGAGGTCACCTGGATGGCGTCGAGCTTCGCCTTCACTCCGGTGAGCTGGCCGCCGCCCTTCTTCGGCAGCGCCCACACCTGCTCGGGGCGGAAGAGCAGCTCCAGCCGGACTCCCCGGTTCTTGAACAGCCGCTCCATGTCGTCGACCGTCTCCACGGCGGGCAGCTTCCCGGCGAACATCAGCACCGGGAGGATGGGGTTCCCCTTGGCGTCGGTCTTCTTGGGCACGGCGTTGGTCAGCGCGTGCTCGGCCCCGGGGAAGAAGGGCGTCACCTCGACGGTGAAATCCCCCCCGGACCGGGTGCTGTCGGACATGCCCACCATCCCGGCCTCGTCCTCGCGCACCAGGGCGTAGAAGCGCTTTCCCTTGGCCTGCGTCTGGAACTCCTTCGAGCGGTTCTTGCAGTTCGCGGTGTTCGAGGCCGTGCCGCAGTCGCCGAGGTACAGCTCCAGGAACTCGCCCAGCCCGCCGTCGAACGGCTGGGCCTCCCTCTTGAGCTCGTCGAACCGGCCCTCGGCCAGCGCGAGCCCTGGCAGGAGCGCGAGGAGCGTGACTGCGGACCTGACGAGCAAGGACAACCTCCTAAGGTAGATATTTTGACTACATCTTCCTACCGCGTACCCTGTCGATCGTCGCATCCTTCCAGAAGGAGCACGTCCGTGGGCGATCGCCGCCGCCACCTGCGGTTCGACAAGGTCTTCACCGTCTACATCAGCACCCCGGACGGTCTCACCCGCGGCATCGCCCGGAACATCTCGGCGACGGGGCTCTTCGTCGAGACACCCGAGCCCATGCCTCTCGGCGGCCGGGTGCGGGTCACCTTCACCGGCGAGGACGGCACGGAGATGACCTGCCTCTGCGAGGTTCGTTACCAGGTCGCGCTCAGCTACGGGCGGGGCGCCGAGGAGCCAGGCCACACCCGCGGGATGGGTCTGCGCATCGTCGCTTACGAGACCCGCGAAGACCACCCGCTGCTGCTCGTGGACCGCGAGCGGGTGATGCATTGAGACGGGTCGACGCCGGCGCGCGCTAGCGCCGGCTCCGCAGGCGTCCTCCGGGCCCCCAGCTACTGCGAGAAGCCCTCGATGATGTAGTGCGCCTCGATCCTCTTGAGGGCGAGGATCATCGCCGCCAGCCGGGGCTCGACCGGCTTACCCACGCAGAAGGGCCGGCTGTCGTGCATCTCGGTCTTCCGCGGATTGTTGCGCGAGATGTCCCGGATGATGCGGTAGTTCCGCTTCAGCGCGTGCTCGAGCTTGGCGTTGACCTCGGCCTCGGTCCACGACTCCATGCGCTTGTTCTGGATCCACTCGTAGTAGCTCACCGTCACGCCGCCGGCGTTCGCGATGATGTCAGGGATGAGGTCGATGCCGCGCTTGAGCAGCACGCGGTCGGCCTCGGGAGTGGTGGGACCGTTGGCGCCCTCGGCGATGAGCTTGCACCTCAGCCTCTCGGCGATCTCGCCGGTGATCTCGCCGCCGAGGGCCGCGGGGATGAGGACCTCGGCCTGGACCTCCCAGAAGTCCTTCTTGTCGATCTTCTGTGCGCCCGGGAACCCGGCCACGCTCTTCTTGAGGTTCTTCGGGTCCGCGACGTAGGCGAGGAGCGCCGGCACGTCGATCCCGTCCGGATTGTAGATGGTCCCGTCGTAGTCGTTGACCGCCAGGAGCCGCCCACCGAGGCCGGCGAAGATCTCCGCGGCATACGAGCCCACGTTGCCGAAGCCCTGCACGGCGAAGGTCTTGCCCTTCAGGGTCTCGCCGCGGTCGGCGTAGTAGTCCTCGACGCAGTAGATGACGCCCTGGCCGGTGGCCTTGACCCGGCCCTCGGATCCGCCGATGCGCACGTCCTTGCCGGTGACGATGGCCCGGCCCACGTGCCGCTCGTTCTCGCCGTCGAGGTACTGGCGCATCATCAGCGCCATGATCTCCCCGTTGGTGCCCACGTCGGGCGCAGGGATGTCGATGTTGGGGCCGATGAGCCGCTTCAGCTTGTACATGAAGCGAAGGGTGATGGCCTCGAGCTCCTCCTTGCCATACTGGCGAGGATCGATCTGGATGCCGCCCTTGCCGCCGCCGAAGGGGACCTCGGCGATGGCCGTCTTCCAGGTCATCTCCGCGGCGAGCGCCTTGAAGAGGTCGAGTGACACCTCGCGGTGGTAGCGGATACCGCCCTTGTACGGGCCGCGGGCCTGGTTGTGCTGCACGCGGTAGGCCTTGAAGCGCTGCGACTCGCCGGGGATCAGCTGGTAGACGCCACCATCCGGGAGGCGGAGGTGGCCGCGGCGGATGTTGACGTCGGAGCCGAGCAGCGCCTTGCCATTGAGAATGATCTGCCCGTCGGCCAGACGCTCGAGCCCATTGGGATCGCGCACCTGGGTCGCGGGGAGGTCGCCGAAGGAACGGGCGGCCTCGGGAGAGAGCGGGCGGAGGCGGTCCTTCAGCTTCGCGGTGACGTAGAAGATGTGCTCGTAGTCGGGCTCCTCCAGCTCGAGCCTCACCCGCGGCGCGAGACCGATGGTGTCGGCCGCGCGATGGAAGATCTCCATCGCGTCCGTGTAGAGGGTGCGCTTGGGGGTCGGGTCCGGGACCCGCATGAAGTTCTGTGGCTCGGCCATGGTCTCTCTGGGCTCTCTGGTTTGCCGCGCGGCTATACGACTCGCGGATCCGCTCCGTCAATCTCGCGACGGCCCTGTCGCTCCGACCACGCGGAGCCGATTGCGCGATGCGTTGGAGTCGGTCCCGTGGCATCTCCGCGCCGGGGCTCGTCGTTCCGCGGTGGAGGACTTAACTCTTCCTGCACATGCACGAGTTGCGGGTGTGGCTTGCTGTCGCCTTTCTGGCGGCGGCATGCGGGAAGGGAGTCAGTGCGGACCGACCGGACGGTCGGCAAGACGGGGGAACCCTCGCCGACGGAGGTCCATCGGACGGAGGCGAGGGTGACCTGGGCAGCATCGGACCGCTCGGGGAGACCACCTGGAAGCCGCTGCTGGATGCGTCGCTGTCGCACTTCTACCGGTGGATGCCCTCGAGGGGGCGGAACGACGATCCGGAGGGCGTCTTCCGCATGGAAGGCGACACGCTCCACGTCCTCGGCCTCCCACCGACCGACGAGCCGAAGGACTTCGGCTATCTCGCGACCTGGGCCGACTTCAACAACTACCGGGCGCGCGTGCAGCAGAAGTGGGGGACCGAGACATTCGCCCCCCGGAAGGATCAGCCTCGCGACACGGGTCTGCTCTACCACCTGCGGGGTCAGGACCAGATCTGGCCGCAGTGCATCGAGTTCCAGGTCATGGAGCACAACACCGGTGATCTGTGGATGCTCTCCGGCACCGGCGTCACGGCGCGGGTGGACCAGGGCTCCGAGCCCACGTTCGATCCGCTGGGGACCCCGGAGAGCTTCCGCAGCGGACGGGTGATCAAGTCGTCCGACCCTGAGTCGCTGACCGACTGGAACACCATCGAGCTCATCGCCTCGGAGCGGGACTCGGCGCAGATCGTCAACGGGCGATGGGTCAACGCAGCGAGCGCCATCGAGGCGGACGACAATGGCGACTGGGGCGGCCTGAGCCACGGACGCCTGGCGCTCCAGGCCGAGGGAGCCGAGACCTTCTTCCGCTCGCTCGAGGTGCGGCCCCTGGCCTACCTGCCACCGCCGGATGACGCGGTGGTTCTGTTCGACGGCTCCGACCTCGATGCCTGGCGGCAGCGGGACGGCGGAACGGCCGGATGGAAGGTGACGGACTCCGGTGCGATGGAGGTGGTGCCGTTCGCCGGCGACCTCTTCACCCGGGAGACCCACGGCGACGTGCGGCTCCACCTCGAGTTCCAGGTGCCGGCGACGCCGACCGACCAGGCCACCGAGGATCGCGGGAACAGCGGCGTGTACCTGCAGGGACGCTACGAGGCTCAGATCCTGGACACCTTCGGCCGCGACGCGGGGCTGGTGGATTGCGGAGCAATCTATGGCGTGCGGGCGCCCACGGTGAACGAAGCATTTCCGCCGGGGATCTGGCAGAGCTTCGACATCGTGTTCCGCGCGCCGACCTGGGACGGCACGTCGAAGAAGACGCCGGCGCGGATGACGGTGGTGTGGAACGGGACGGTTGTCCAGGAGGACGTCGAGGTTCCCGGGCCGACGCGTCTGGGCGACCCGGAGGCGCCGGGCCCTGGGCCAATCCGGCTGCAGGACCACTGGAACAAGGTGCGGTACCGGAACATCTGGATCCAGCCGCTCGCGCCGGGAGGCACCGACGGGGGCACCGATGGAGGGATGGACGCCGGGACCGGCGGCGCACCCGACGGAGGACCCTGAACGCTCCGGTTCCGGGTGCTGCTCCGGGACGGATCGGGTGGGTGTTTCGCCGTCCGGAGGCCGCGGGGCCCGGCCTTTGACGCGCTGGGGCGACGATGTTACTCAGCCGGCCCCGTCGTATCGGCCGACATAGCTCAGCTGGTAGAGCAACTGATTCGTAATCAGTAGGTCCCCGGTTCAAATCCGGGTGTCGGCTCAAGGGGTGAGCAGTTAGCGGTCCTCGGAGAGCTTCAATGCCTCCCGCCGTCGCGCCCGCCTCGCTGCCGAGCCGAACAGGAAGTAGACGAGGATGCCGCTCGACGCTGCCAGGCCGAGCTGGATCAGCTCGCGGGCCGATGCGCTCGAGAGCAACGCCACCGAAAGAGCGATCGCGATCACCGCAAACGCCCGCCCGTAGGGCGCCACGAATGCGGCTGGGGGCACGTCGGCTCGCCGGCGCAGCACGATCAAGGCCACGCAGCCCGCGATGTACGCCAGGATTCGGGTGCTGACCGCGAGCTTGATGGCGGACAGGAAGGAACTCGCCAGCGTCGCGATCAGAACGATGGCCGCGCTGCCGAGGATCGCGACGTGGGGAGTCCGGAAACGGGCGTGAACGCGCGTGAGCACCGCCGGAAGGTCACCTTGCTCGGCGAAGGCGAACGGAAGGCGCGAGGTCGCGAGGAACCCGCCGTTGAGAGTCCCGAGCATCATGATGATCGCGCTGCCCGCCACGAGCTGCTCGCCGAAAGGTCCCCACATCACAACGGCAGCATCGGCGACCGGCGCCGCACTGGTCGCGAGCGCTGGCACGCTCATCATGCACACCATCTGCACGCCGAGATAGAGCACGAGCGCGGTGAGGAGTGAGGTCGCGATCGCGAATGGCGTGTTGCGCCGTGGATCGCGCGTCTCACCCGCGGCGACCATCGAAGCCTCGAAGCCGGCGAAGGCGAAGGTGCCCAGCAGGATCGCGTTGCCGAGGGCTCCGATCGGCGGCGGTGCGCCGCGTTCCGGCAGCGAGCCGGTGGCGCTCAGCGCACCCAGCACTCCGAAAACGGTGAGGAAGCCGATCTTGAGGATGGTGAGCGCGTTGCTGACGATCGTGGCATAGCGGATGCCGAACAGGTGCAGGAGCGTGATGCCGCCGACGATCAAGGTGATGGTCGTGGCCCGCCAGGCCCCGGCGGCTGCGCCGGGAACGAAGCGGGCGACATAGGCGACGAGAAGATTCGAGATCGTCGCGAAGGTGAGCACCCGCACGATCCAGTAGAGCCAGCCGACGACGAAGCCGACCGACGGGCCGAGCGCAGTGCGCGCGATCAGGTACGGTCCGCCACTGTCGATGAACCGGCTGCCGACCTCCGCGTAGCAGATCTGGATGAAGCCGATGAGCACGGCGCACAGCACGAGCGCCAGCACGCTGTAGCCGTGCGTCAGATCGAACAGCTTCGCGGGCAGGCCGAGGATACCGGCGCCGATCGTGATGTTCACCATCAGCGCGGCCAGGTCCCACCGGCCGATCCCGCGCAGGATGGTCGGTGCGCGCTCAGTCGTCATCGCAACCCGCCGCGCAGCGGAACTCCGACGAGCTCATCGAGCCTCCCCCGATCGTCACAGGTTTGTTCGATCCAGTGCCCATTTCCAGGCCCGGGGGCGCCCCCGACAGCGCAAGGCCGGGATCTGGAGATGTCCCCGCCAGTACGGATCTGAGCCAGCGCCTGGATCCACCGTTTCCAGCGTCGGGAAGCGCAAGGCGCTCCGGATGCGTGCCGGGCTGCGGTCCAGGCTACTTGAACAGGGAGCCGAGGAGTCCGGCGACCTCGGGACCGGCGGTCTTGCTCACCGTGTCGGACAGGATCGGCGCGAACTTCGAGACCATCTCCGGCGACATCCCCAGCTTGGAGAAGACTCCCTGGACGTCGGCCAGGCTCTTGAGCGGTGAGTTGCCGAGGAGCGGTCCCGCGGCCTTCATGAGGTCACCGGCCCCCGGGATCGCGTTGGACACCGCGCCGAACTGATCGGGCGAGAGCGTGTTCTGGGCGTACCCCAGCATCGCGCCCGTTCCGCCGACGGCCTGGTCGGGCGAGACACCCAGGTTCGACGTCAGTGCGCTGACCAGTGGGTTGCTGGCCACGGCCGACATCGGATTGCTCCCTGCACAACCACCGACTCCGGCCAGGACGACGAACGGAAGAAGAGGACGAAGAATCCGAGTGCGCATTGCCGCCTCCCACGGGATGTGTCCGTACGGCGGTTGCACCCTTCTCCATCTCACTCCCTGGCGCAACGGCGACAGAGGGGCAGGAGTGTTCACGCCGTAGACGCATGAACCGTCGGTGGGAACGACGGAACACCTCCGAGAGTCGCAGACACGAGAAGCGGCGCTCGGGCAGCGTCACTGCCTACCCGAGCGCGCACTGTCTCAAGACATCAGGGCTGCACGAACGGCGTCCCGTTATCGAAGCGCACCTTCGCCGGGAGCGTGTACAGCTTCGTCGCGCCGGTCGGGTCGACCCACGGCCAGGTGTAGCCGCGGCCGGCGTCGAAGAATGCCGGCTTCCCGCCGAGGTACAGGGAGTTCGGCAGCGTCTGGGTCGCGATGCTCGGATCCCACTTCACCGAGTTGGTCACGTAGTCGAAGTTGCCATGCCGGATGGTGGTCGCGGCGACCTTCGCGTCGACTGGGTAGGGCGCCCAGTCGTCCCAGCCGAGCAGGAAGATGGCTGGCTGACCCATGTTGCCGCTCTCGTAGACCCATCCGGCCATCTGTCCCTGAACGCCGAGCACGTTGCCGACGAAGCTGTGCCAGTACGAGTAGAAGGCGGCGCCCGCGGCCCGCTTCGGCCCGTTCCCACCGCCGCTGTCACCGAAGTCCCGGCGGACCCCGCTGAGGTGGTTGCGGAAGACGGTGTGGTAGATGGCGTTGCCGTGTGTCTTGTCCGAGTCGAAGTTGAAGCCGTAGTTCCCCTCGAACAGGACGTGGTGCGGCCCCACCATGTGTGAGGCGTTCAGCCCCACCTCGATCCAGCCCTCGCTGCCGAGGATGAACCCGTCGTCGGCGTAGTTGTAGCCGAACACCGAGGCCGTCCCCGCCGAGCGGGCCACCATCACCTTGTTGGCCTTCATGATGATCGAATTCTCCACCAGCGCCTCGGAGGTGGCGTTGGAGAGGCTGATGGCGTAGCCCCCACCGCCCGGGACCGGCCAGACGGCGTCGTGGACGTAGGAGTCGCGGACCTCCACGCGGAAGGTGTAGGCCAGGGAAAATCCCTCGTTGAGCCAGGCGGTGTCGTCGATGTTCTTCGCCCAGGAGTTGGCGGTCCACTGGAAGCGGATGTTGCCGTCGTCACCCCCCGTGACCTTGAGATTCTCGATGCCCGCGTTCTGGACGAAGGTGTAGCCGAAGGTGGTGAGCTGGGCCGTCTGCGCCGCCCGGTAGGAGATGTGTATCGGAGTGGTGAAGAAGACGGTGTTCCCGCTCACGTGGTCGATCTGCTTGATCTCGTTCGTCGGGCGGTCCTGCCGGCTGAACCAGCCCGCGGCGTCGGGGAAGGGGTCGTCGGTGCCGAGAGAAGGGTTGTGGCGTTGCCAGACGACGCGGAAGTCCGGGGAGGCCCAGATCTGCCCCCGGCCGCCGGGGTCGGGCTGCCAGGAGGCGTTGGAGAGCTCGTCGAGAAGGACGAACTGGCCGGCGCTGAGCCCGGCGGTGCTGGCGACGTCGACGGAGTCAGCGCCCTTGACCGCGTCGGAGGTCAGGTTGACGGATGAGCCGCGGCCGTTGTCCCAGCGGGCGGCCCCGACGATGACGAGAGGGGACGGGTAAGGTCCGGGAATGTAGGAGCCGGGCTTCGCTCCGTTCGTCTTCTGCAGGGTGGTTTGCCCGGGTCCGGCTCCTCGAAGGGTGATGCCCTTGTTGAGCAGGACGTAACCCCCGGTGCTGCCGATGGTGAAGGTTCCCGCTGACAGCTGGACGACCTGTCCGGCGGGGCAGGCGTCGATGGCGGCCTGGATCGTGGACGTCGCGTCGCCCGCGGGTGGGCTGACGGTCCGGCAGACCGTCATCCGGGCCGGGATGCCTCCGGTCACACCGGGATTCCAGACCGTCATGCGGTCCGCGGGAAGGAGCCCGGCGATGGGTGGCGGCGGCTGCGAGGGGGCGGCGGTGACAGTCACCGTGGCCGAGGCGCTCTCGGTGTTGTCCGCGACGCTGGTGGCGATGACGTGGAAGGTCCCGGCGGTGGAGGGCGCGGCGTAGTTCCCGGCCCCGTTGATGGTGCCTGCAGCAGATCCCTCCTGGACCGACCAGCTCACCGCGCTGGACTGACCTGCGCCGAGACCGCTCACCGTCGCGGTGAAGCTCACCATGCCGCCGGTCTGCGTCGAGGCCGACCCCGGAGCGATGGAGACGGTGATGTTCGGGGCCGGGGTCACGGTGACCGCCGCCGTCGCGCTCTTGGACGGGTCCGCGACGCTGGTGGCGACGACGTGGAAGGTGCCGGCGGTCCCGGGCGCCGTGTACCTCCCGGAGCCATCGATGCTGCCGCCGCTCGCCCCCTCCTCGACGGACCAGCTCACGTCGGTCGACTGACCGCTGCCGGCTCCGGTCACCGTCGCGCTGAAGGCGGTGACCCCTCCCGCAATGAGCGAGACGGTCGCCGGCGAGATCGCGACCGCGACCGTGGGCGCGGCGGTCACGTCGACGGTGGCCGTCGCGGTCTTCGAGGGATCGGCGACGCTGGCGGCGACCACGTGAGCGGTGCCGGCGCTCGCCGGGGCGGTGTAGTTCCCCGAAGCGTCCACGCTGCCGCCGCTGGCTCCTTCCTTGACCGCCCAGGTCACGCCCGCGGACTGGCCGCTCCTCGCGCCGGTCACGGCGGCCTGGAAGTACAGCTTGCCTTGCGTCTGCGTCGAGGCGTTGCTCGGATTCACGGCGACCGAGATCCCCTGGTCGCCGGTCACGGTGACCGTCGCCGTCGCCTTCTTCGAGGGGTCGGCCACGCTCGCCGCCTCGACGTGGTAGGTGCCCGGCGCGTCAGGCGCCTTGTAACGGCCAGAGCTGTCGATGGTCCCGCCGCTCGCGCCCTCCTGGACCGACCAGGTCACGGCCGTCGACTGCCCGGACCGGGTCCCCCTCACGTAGGCGAAGAAGGTCGCCTCCGCACCGGTGCTGAGCGAGGCGACGGAGGGAACGATCCGGACCCGGATGCCTCGCCACCGCACGTCGACGGTCACGGTGGCCTTCCGGCGAGCGTCGACGGTGCTCGCGGCCACGACGTGGAAGGTGCCCTCCGCCTCCGGGGTCATGTAGTTGCCCGCGGCGTCCACCGTACCCCCGCCGCTCTCCTGGACCGACCAGGCGAGGGGCTCGAGCCGACCGCCGAGAGCCGGCTGCCCCCTGGCTGCGAAGGCGAGCGCCTCGCCCGGCTCCAGGGTGACCGGAGAGGGCTCGACGGTGAGGGACGCCGGGTCTCCCACGCGGCCGCCGCACGCCGCGAAAAGAAAAACAAACAAGAAAGAGAAGGAAACGGTTCGTCTTGTTCGCATGGCCGCATAGACAGTCGGACGCAAAGACAGTCGGACGCAAGCCAGGCGAGAGGCGGGACGCTCGGTGCTCGGTTCTTTGGTTGCTCGGCATATCCTGCGACATCGACGCGTAAGCGTTCATCGTGTCGCACCTGTGGGGGCTGGTCGCCTCGAGGAAAAACAAGGACGTTTGGATCACGTGTCTTCGGAACCATGTCGAGATCGGCTTGCACCGTGTGCAGATGGCATTGAAGCGAGAAGATCCGCTGCTCGCACCAGCGCGCCGATCAGGCGCGTGAGCTGCTCACGGGGAAACAGTAAAAAAATCCGTCGGTCTTTCAAACCAGGATTTCGTGGCGACCGAGTCACCGAACTCAGCTCGGGAGTCGGGGAGACGAGGTCTCACGCGTTCGCGGCGGCCTCGACGCCCTGGACCGTCATGGGCGTAGATCCGGCGCCTGCGGCCCTCGGCGATGTCTCCATCGGCGCCGCGATCGAGTCGTGTACCGGTGTCCGTCTGCGCGGCTGTCGCCGCTGAAGGGAGAAGGCGGGCCATCGGACCGAGTTCAACGACCCCTACCTCTTCGACACCACGATCCGAGGTCTGCCGTGAACCCGAGCCGTGGGCAGGGACGAATTCGGCTCAAGGGTGGACCTCGGGCAGCTGAACCGGCGGCTGCCCGAGGCCCGTTGACTTCCGCGACTCAGGGCTGGACGAACGGAGTCCCGTTGTCGAACCGCTCCTTCGCCGGGAGCGTGTAGAGCTTCGTCGCGCCCGTGGGATCGACCCACGGCCAGGTGTAGCCGCGGCCCGCGTCGAAGAACGCCGGCTTCCCGCTCAGGTAGAGCGAGCTCGGGAGCGTCTGGGCCGCGATGGTCGGATCCCACTTCACCGAGTTGGTCACGTAGTCGAAGTTGCCGTGCCGGATGGTGGTCGCGGCGACCTTCGGATCGACGGGGTAGGGCGCCCAGTCGTCCCAGCCGAGGAGGAAGATCGCCGGCTGGTCCATGCTGCCGGTCTCGTAGACCCATCCATCCATCTGTCCCTGCGCACCGAGCACGTTGCCGACGAAGCTGTGCCAGTACGAGTAGTACGCGGCTCCGGCGGCCCGCTTGGGCCCGTTCCCGCCACCGCTGTCCGCGAAGTCGCGGCGGATGCCGCGGAGGTGGTTGCGGAAGACCGTGTGGTAGATGGAGTTGCCGTGCGTCTTGTCCGAGTCCCAGTTGAAGCCGTAGTTGCCCTCGAACAGGACGTGGTGCGGACCGACCATGTGTGAGGCGTTGAGGCCCACCTCGATCCAGTTGGGGAAGGTGTTGATGTAGCCGTCGTCGACGTAGTTGTACCCGAACACCGACCCGGCACCGGCCGAACGCGCCACCATCACCTTGTTGGCCTTCACGATGATCGAGTTCTCCACCAGTGACTCCGAGGTGGCGTCGGAGAGGCTGATGGCGTAGCCGGCGCCGCCGGGCTGGGCCCACGCCGCGTCGTGCACGTAGGACTCCCGGATCTCGATCCGGAACGATCGGGTGAGGGCAAAGCCCTCGTCATGCCAGACGGTGTTCTCCACGTTCTTCGCCCAGGAGTTCGCCGCCCACTCGAACCGGATGTTGCCCTGGTCACCGCCGACCACGGTGAGGTCCTCCACCCCGGCGTTCTGGGTGTGGGGATAGCTGAAGGCCGTCAGCTGCGCGGTGTGCGAGGTCCGGTAGGAGATGTGGATCGGCGTGTTGAAGAAGACGGTGTTCCCGCTGATCCGATCGATCTGCTTGATCTCGTTCGTCGGCCGGTCCTGGCGGCTGAACCAGCCCGCGGCATCGGGGAACGGATCGTCGGTCCCCTGTTCCGGATTGTGCCGCTGCCACACCACGCGGAAGTCAGGCGAGGCCCAGATCTGCCCCCGGCCCGCCGGATCGGGTTGCCAGCTCGCTCCGGAGAGCTCGTCGAGCAGCACGATCTGTCCGGGGCTGAAGCCCGCGACGCTGGCGACGGTGATTGAGTTCTCACCCTTCACCGCGTCCACGGTCAGGTCGGTGGATCGCTCGTTGTTGCTGTCCCAGCGGGCGGGACCCACGATGACCAGCGGCGACGGCCTGGGGCCGGTGTCCTCCTGCCCTGGTTTCGCCCCATCGGTCTTCCGCAGATGGGTCCGGTTCGCCCCCGAACCACGGAGGGTGATCCCCTTGTTGAGGAGCACGTAGTTCCCCCCGTTGATGAGGAACGTCCCGGGGGTGAGCTGGACCACCTGGCCGGCCGGGCACGCATCGACTGCGGCCTGGATGGCGGAGGTCGCGTCTCCACCGGGGGGACTGACCGTCCGGCAGACCGTGGTCCGGGCCGGGATGCCACCGGCCACCCCGGGATTCCAGACGGTCATCCGGTCCGCGGGAAGGAGCCCGGAGGTGGGCGGCGGCTGCGAGGAAGAGGCGGAGACGGTCACCGTGGCCGAGGCGCTCTCGGTGTTGTCCGCGACGCTGGTGGCGATGACGTG
>JBKPMY010000252.1:0-17753 GCA_046732375.1 Myxococcota bacterium | reverse complement strand
CAGCCGACCGGTCGGAGGCCGGAAGCCCTTGCAAGGTTGTCCCCTGCGGGGTGCGTGATGTGCAGCAGAAATTCGAACCGATACGTCCATTCCGGGGGCCGTACCGGGGTTCCATGCGTCAGGCCCGGGGCAGCCGGCACTCGCCGACGACCCGGGAGACCTACGGCACCTCACCTCGGCTCCCACCTGGCTCAACTGGGTTCAATGGACGCTGCGCACACGGCCCAGCGGCGGGGGACGTTTTTTCAGGAGAGGTGAGAGGCTGGCGACGGACAGGCATGAGATGGGAACCGACGAGGGGGCACTGCGCAAGGCCACACTCCGCGAGCAGCTCACCGCCCGTCGGAAGGCGCTCAGCGCCGAGCTGGTCGACACCCGGGGTCTGAAGATCCAGGCGCGATTCCTGGCGACCCCCTACTACCACCACGCCCGGACCGTTGCGCTCTACGCGCCGATCCGTGGCGAGGTTCCGACACGGGACATCCTCACCGCCGGCCTGGCCGACGGGAAGGTGATCGTCTACCCGCTCAGTCACGTCCGGGGGCGGGTCCTCTCGTTCCGCGCGGTGCGGAGCGAGTCCGAGCTGGAGCCCGGCCGGCTCGGGGTTCGGGAGCCGGCTGATGCCGCCGAGCTCATCCCGGTGGAGCAGATCGACCTGTTCGTCGTGCCGGGCCTCGGGTTTACGCCCGACGGCAAGCGGCTGGGCCGCGGCGGCGGCTACTACGACGCAACCCTCAAGGCGGGCGGCGTCTCGAGCCGGAGGGTCGGGCTCGCATTCGCCGAGCAGATCGTCGACGATCTGCCCACCAACGAGGACGACGTGGACGTCGATCTGGTGGTCACCGAGAACGAGGTCTTCCGCGGGTTGGCCCGTCCCCACGACTTCGCCGCCACGTGATCGTCCTGTTCATGGGTGACGTGGTCGGCAAGCCCGGGGTGCTTGCCGTCCGTACCCTCCTGCCCCGCCTGATCGCCCGCCACGAGGTGGATCTCGTGGTCGCCAACGCCGAGAACTCGGAGGGCGGCGCGGGGATCTCCGGCGAGTCCGCCGAGGCACTCCTCTCCGCCCAGGTGAACCTCCTCACCTCCGGCAACCACTTCTGGACCAAGCGCGGAATCTTGCCCTGGGTGGAGGCGCATCCGGAGAAGCTGCTCCGCCCGGCGAACTACCCCGAGGGCAGCCCTGGGCGCGGCCACACCGTCATCCAGACGCCGGACGGGCGGAAGCTCGGAGTCCTCAATCTCGAGGGCCGAGTATTCATGAAGAACCTGGACGACCCGTTCCGGGTCGGCGAGCGGCTGGTGGCGGAGCTGCGGCGCACCACCTCCTGCATCCTCGTGGACATGCACTGCGAGGCCACCAGCGAGAAGAACGCGATGGGCGCCTGGCTCGACGGGAAGGTGTCGGCGGTCGTCGGAACGCACACCCACGTGCAGACCGCGGACGATCGGATCCTCCCCGGCGGCACGGCCTTCGTCACCGACGTGGGGATGTGCGGCCCGCTCGATTCGGTCATCGGCATCAAGAAGGAGCAGAGCATCGAGCGGTTCCTCACCCAGCGCCCGAACCAGTACGAGGTGGCGAAGAACCTCGTCTATCTGCAGGGCGTGGTCATCGACATCGACGACCAGACCGGCAGGGCCCGCGCCATCACCCGGGTGCGCGAGCACCTTCCCGGGACGTGACCCATCCCCGCTGGCCTGGTAGGTGAAGCGGGATGGCGCTCCTTCGACGAGCCACTCCCGACGAGCAATTCGCCGAGGTCACCCGGGCCACGGTCGACCTCCAGGTTGCCGACGAGCTCCGCTCGAAGCTCCGCCGCGCCTACGAGCGGGAGCAGCCGCTCGTCGTCAAGGCCGGCTTCGACCCGAACCGGCCCGACCTGCACCTGGGCCACACCTTGCTGCTCACCCGCATGCAGCGGTTCCAGGACTTCGGGCACGAGGTGGTCTTCCTGATCGGCGACTTCACCGCGATGATCGGTGATCCCTCTGGGAAGAACGTCACCCGCCCCGCGCTCAGCCGGGACGAGGTCCTGGCCAACGCCGAGACCTACAAGACGCAGGTCTTCAAGGTGCTCGATCCGGCGCGGACGAAGATCCGGTTCAACTCCGAGTGGCTCGACGCACTCGGGACCGAGGGGACGGTGCGGCTGGCGGCGCACTGGCCCCTGGCACGGATGCTGGAGCGCGACGACTTCAAGACCCGGTTCCGCGAAGGCCGGAGCATCTCGATGCACGAGCTCCTGTACCCGCTCTTCCAGGGGTACGACTCGGTGGCGCTGAAGGCGGACGTGGAGCTCGGCAGCACCGACCAGCTGTTCAATCTTCTCGTCGGCCGGACCCTGATGCGCGAGTACGGGCTGGAGGCGCAGGTCATCCTCACCGGCCCGATCCTCGAGGGACTCGACGCGCGCATGGAAGACGGACGCATCGTCGGCGAGAAGATGTCCAAGTCCCTCGACAACTATGTGGGGGTCGCCGAGCCCCCATCGGAGATGTTCGGGAAGTTGATGAGCATCTCCGACGACCTGATGTGGAGGTACGCCGAGCTGCTCTCGGCTCGTCCGCTGGAGGCGCTCCAAGCCGAGCGGGCTCGGGTCGCTCGGGGCGAGCTCCACCCGAAGGACGTCAAGGTGGCGTTCGCCCGGGAGATGGTGGCCCGTTTCCACGGCGACCACGCGGCCGCGAGGGCGGCAGAGGAGTTCGAGCGACGGTTCTCGCGGCGCGAGGTGGACCCGGACAAGTTCCCCGAGGTGATGGTCGGGACGGGAGGCACGCCGGTCCCGCTCGTCCGGGCGCTGCAGGAAGCCCAACTGGTCGCTTCCGCCTCGGAGGCTCGCCGCCTTCTCACGCAGGGAGCGGTGAAGGTGGACGGCGAGCGCGTCTCGGACTTCAAGGCCGAGCTCGCCCCGGGCACCCATCTGGTCCAGGTGGGAAAGCTTCGGGCGGCCCGTGTCACCGTCCGGTGACCCCCGCCCGGGCATGTCTCAGAGAACTCGTTTGTGGAGAGCCTTGACTCGCTGCGTCACAAGAACTGGGGCTCAGAGCTGGCCAGGTCGGGGAATCCCTGGTTCAACGTCTCAGAGAACTCGTTTTTTTGTGTTCGGTCGCCTGCCTTGTCAGCAAATCGGCCTCGGGCCTAGCTTTCCGTCGTGACGAGAATTCGCAACCCGCCCGGTGCAGGGTTCCTGGGATTGCTGGCGCTCACCGTCGCCTGCGCCCACGAGGCGTACCAGCCGGCCCCCGCGCGGGTCGAGGCGCCCGCCGGTCAGACGGTGTTCGAGGACTGCGAGCTCGGCGACGGCAGCAGCGTCCCTTCCGACTTCCCGAAGGGCTCTCTCGGTCCACCGGGAGGAGCCGAACACACGCTCGCGTGCGGCCTCTCCGGTCAGCTCAACGCCCTGGGCGAACCCTCGTTGTTCCCCCTCCCCCACGCTGCCGAGGTGTACCGCCTGCTCTGGATCCGCCCCGGCGCCCAGCCGGTGAGCGTCCGGTTCGAGCGCCAGGGCGACTCCGGTCAGCTGCGTGGCGCCCAGACCAGCGGCAAGGGCCTCGACGTCCCCGGCGAGCTCCTCGAGGAGTCGAGCGCCCTGGCCTCGCCCGCCCAGGTCCGGGATCTCGTCACACGGATCGAGGCCGCCAGCTTCTGGAATCTCCCGGCGCGTCCCACCTCCCTGCCCAGCGTCGCCTCGGGCTCGCTCTGGGTCTTCGAGGGCGCACGCGCCGGGGAGTACCGGGTCCGGATCTTCCAGCGCGACACCCTCGCCCGTGACCCGGCGTTCAGCGCCCTCGGTCGAAGCCTGCTCGGTGCATCGGGGCTTCACCTTCAGGGCGGCGTCTACTGAACGGGGGGCGGCGCGCTGGCCGAGCCTCTTGAGCAGCTCCGCGCGGGCGGCATTCTTCCCGGCTCGGCGTCTCCGGTCGAGTCGCACCTCGGCTCCGGACACAGGACAGCGGAGCAGTGGTCAGCCCACCGGCGCGCGGAGACCGAGCCCCACGAGATAGATCTCGACGCTCGCCGAGCGCGTTGCCTCGGGCCGCACCACCTTCACCTCGCGATAGGCCTCCCGGAGCTGGCCGCGAAACACCTCGAAGTCCCCGCCCATGAAGAGCTTGGTCACGAAGCTCGACCCTGGTCTTCCGAGCGCCCGAGCCAGCTCCAGCGCCCGCTCGGCGAGCCGGAGCGAGCGGGCTTCGTCGGTCGCGCGCACTCCGGTGGTCTTCGGAGCCATGTCCGAGAGCACCGCGTCGTACGGCCCCGGCGCGAGCGCCTCGATCTGGTCCCGAGCATCGTCAGCCAGCACGTCGAGCACGGCCGTTCGCACCCACTTCTCGGAGAAGGGCCGCACCGCCACCAGGTCCACGCCGACCGCGAGGCCCGAAGGACCCACCGCACCCGCGATGACCTGAAGGAAACCCCCCGGTGCTGCTCCCAGGTCCAGAACCCGCGCGCCCGGACGGAGCAACCCGAAGCGCTGCACCAGCTCCTCCAGCTTGAACGCGCTCCGCGCCCGGAATCCTCGCTGCTTGGCGCGTTGGAAGTAATGATCTTTCGGCCGGTACGGCTTGCCCATGGGTCGGACTCTCTCCATAGCATCCAGGATGAGGTGCGGATGAGGAGCCGCGGGGTACTGCTGGCGTGGCTGTGGACGGTCCTGTCGATCTCGGCGGCGACTCTGTCCACCGTCCGGATGCAGCCGCTCCGGCGGGAAGCGGATGCGCTCCTTATCCGGTCGCGGGCCCACGCCGATGCGTTTGCCAGCTCCTTCGACGGGCAGTTCGCGGACCAGCAGCTCGACACCTTCCAGCAGCGTCGCGAGGTCATCTCCCGCGTTCAGGCCTGGCAGCGGCTGCAGCTCCTCGGCGGCCTCGGGACCTTCGGCGGGCTCTTCGCGGTGTGGCTCCTGTGGATGCTCCGAAGGCTCCAGGCCGATCTCGCCCTCGGCGAGGCCGGCGTGGAGCGGCGCTCGCCCGTGGCCTGACGAGCCAGCCGACCCACCTCCGGCGAAACGGTCTATCCTGTCCCCATGCCCGGGTGCGCCTGGTGCGGAAGTCACCTCGACGTCGTCGGAAACGCCGTGGGCCGGCGGGACACCTGCCCTCACTGCGATCACGACCTCCACGCCTGCCGCCAGTGCCGGCACTTCGACCCGACGGTGGCCAAGGAGTGCAAGGAGCCCTTCGCCGAGGTGCCCTCGGACAAGGACCTGGCGAACTTCTGCGAGTTCTTCCAGCTCGGCGAGGGCGGACTCACCGACGAGGACCCGCTCCGCGCCGCGCGCGAGGCCGCGGACGCGCTCTTCAGGCGCTGACCGACGTCGTCACGGGGCCGTGCTGCGGGCGGGAGGTCTCGAGCCGGGCGGATGCCGCGCCGAGCTCACAGCCCCTCGAGCTTCACGATGATCTCCTTCATGATCTCGCTGGTCCCGCCGCCGATGGTGATGAGGCGGACGTCCCGCCACGCCCGGGCGACCGCCGTCTCGTCCACGTAACCCATCCCGCCGTAGATCTGCTGGCAGTCGTAGGCGACCCGCTGGGCCAGATCGCCGGCGAAGAGCTTCGCCATGCTGATCTCCTTCACCGGGTCGCGGCCGGCGTCGAACAGCGCGGTCGCGTGATAGGTGAGGCGCCTCGCGGCCTCCACCGAGGCCAGGTGCTCGGCGAAGCGGTGGCGCCAGACCTGAAATCCGATCAGGGGCCTCCCGAAGGCCTGGCGCTCGCGGGCGTAGTGGATGGCGTCGTGAAGCATCATCTCCATCCCCGAGACCGCGATGACCGCAGCGACCAGCCGCTCGCCCTGGAAGTTGATCATGATTTGCGCGAAGCCGGCGTTCTCCTCGCCGAGGAGGTAGCGCGCCGGGATCCGGCAGTCCTCGAAGTAGAGCACCGCGGTGTCGCTGGAGAGGTTGCCCACCTTGTCCAGCTTCTTGCTCACGCTGAACCCGCGGGCGTCGGTGGGGAACGTGACCAGGGAGATGCCCTCGTGTCCGGGCCCCCCGGTCCTCACGGCGAGGGTGATGAAGTCGGCGCGGGTCCCGTTCGTGATCCACATCTTGCTGCCGTTGATCACGTACTCGTCGCCGACCCGCCGAGCGGTGGTGCGGATGTTCGCCACGTCCGAGCCGCAGCCCGGCTCACTGACTCCGAGCGCACCGATCCGATCGCCCGCCAGCGCCGGAGCGAGGAACTCGCGCTTCTGCTCGTCGGTGCCCAGGGCACCGATGACCGGGGTGGCGATCTGCGCCTGGACCAGCAACGCCATGTTGACGCCGGCGTTCCGGCTCCGGGCGAGCTCCTCGGTGAAGGCGATGACGAACCAGTAGTCGCCTCCCGAGCCGCCCCACGCAGGGTCGTGGTGCGCGCCGAGGAATCCGAGCTCACCGGCACGCTTGAAGATCTCGCGCGGGAAGATGCCCGCCCGGTCCCACTCCAGCGCATGGGGGGTCAGCTCCTTCTCCACCCAAGCCCGGACGCTCCTCCGGAATGCCTCGTGCTCCTCGCTGAACGGACTCTGGATCGGCACCCGGACCTCCGCGGATTGATTTCCGAGTCAATGATAGGCGCCCGGCCAGCGCAAGGCCGTCATCCCGGGATGAGCCCCGGACCCCGGCCACAGCCGGGAGCCAGACGAGGCTGCGCCTGGCAAGCGAGCGAGCGTTTGGCAGGGTCCCTCGGGAAGACACGCTCCAGAACGTCTCAGAGAACTCGTTTTCTGCCGTAACCAATTGAAATGACTGAGCAAGGTGCGAGGATCGCGGATGACCGACGCGGGGACGACGGGCCCGCGCGAGTTCGCTGAGCGGTCGCTCGCCCGGCTCAGACGACGAGCACGTCGATCTCGGCCGGGCTCAGCCCTGCCTCGGTCAGCACCTGCCGGGTGTGCTCTCCCAGGCCGGGCGCAGGAGCCGATGCCGGGGGGCCGAGATGGAGCGGCGTCGCCAGCACCCCCGGCCGGGGAAACAGACCCCGCTGCGCCAGGTGCGCGTCCCGGGAGACCTCCTCGGGCAGCAGCACCGGCTCCACGCACGCATCCAGGCCCGCCAGACGCTCTTGCCAGGTCGCGAGTGGAGCGCCTGCCAACGTCCGCGCCAGCAGCGCCCGCACCCGCTCCGCCCCCTCGCCACCGCCGTATGCCTCCGCCGTGAGGTCCCCGAGCCCGAGGCGCCCGCACAGCGCGGCGAAGAACTTCGGCTCGAGCGCAGCCACCGCGAGCCACCGCCCGTCGCCCGTCCGGTAGAGCCCGTAGCACGGGAGCCCGCCGTCCAGCGCACCCTGCCCCGCCGGCGGCACGGGGAGACCGAGCTGCGCCGGCCCGAGGTGGAGCGCACCGAACGACGTCGCCGCCTCGGCCAGCGAGACATCGACCAGCCGCCCGCGACCCGTCGTCGCCCGCTGCAGCAGCGCGGCCAGGATCCCGCTCACCGCGATCCACGCTCCGCCGATGTCCGCCATCTGCGACCCGGGCATCGCCGGCTCGCCATCGCGCCCCCCCATCGCCAGAAGTCCCGCCCGCGCCACGTAGCCCAGGTCGTGTCCCGCCCGCAGTCGTTCGGGTCCCGTCTGCCCGAAGCCGGAGAGCGCGCACACCACCAGCCGCGGAAACGCCTCGAGCAGCGCCTCGTGTCCCAGCCCCAGGCGGTCCATCACTCCTGGTCGGAACCCCTCAACCAGCACGTCGCACCGGGCGAGGACGCGTCTCACCGCCTCCACCGCGCCGGGGCGCTTCAAGTCGAGCACCAGCGACCGCTTGCCACGGTTCAGCGCCCCGAACAGCTCGCCCGCTCCCCCGGGCGGCATCTGGCGCGTGCCATCGCCCTCGGGAGGCTCGAGCTTCACTACCTCCGCCCCGAGGTCCGCCAGGACCAGCGTCGCGTACGGACCCGGGGCGAGGCGCGTGAGGTCCAGCACCCGCACGCCCGAGAGCGGCAGGCTCTGATCACGCGCGGTCTGCTGGGAGTGACTCAGGTCAGCAGCTTCCCGAGCTTCATCGCCAGGCCCATGTCCATCGGCTTGAACTTCAGCTTCCCCTGCATCGCAGCCATCTGCGCGTTGAGCTGCTTGTTGCGGATCTTCACGAAGTCCTGGTCGCTCACCGTGACCGTCATCTTCGGCGTGCCCTCGGCGCCGCTCTTCACCCAGTCCGACGACCTCGTGGTGTCCAGCGTCCAGGTGCCGCCCTGATCACCGGTGACGACGAAGTGGATGACCGCGTTCAGCTCCTTCGCCAGCTCGGGCTTCGCCGTGAGGAGCTCGGGGATGTTCTGCTCCAGGATGCTCTTGGGGGTATCCGACATGTTCCGCCTCCTCGCGGGCTCGCGCTGACTCGCAAGTCAAACGACTGCGCGGCGGCGGACCGTAGCGACCGCCCACGCGACGCGTCAAGGCGTCTCGGCAGGGACCGCGCCCCGCACTGCCGCGAGCAGCTCCGACAGCTCGAACGGCTTCGCCAGCCACCCGAGCGCGCCGATCTCCTTCGCCTTCACCGACACGTTGCGATCGGCACTGAGGACGATGATCGGCGGCCGGGCCCCGGGCGCCAGGCTGCGCGCGAATTCCCACCCGTCCATCACCGGCATCATCAGGTCCAGCAGCACCAGGTCCGGCAGCCCCTGCTCCAGCCGCTGCAACGCCTCGCGCCCGTTGCGCGCCCGCTGGACGTCATAGCCCTCGACCTCGAGGATCTCGGCCAGGGCATCGAGGATGTCCGGGTCGTCATCGACGACCAGCACCCTTCGGACAGGGCCTCGTTTCCGATGCTTGGGGGAATCTCCGCCCATCGCTCCAATCCGCTGCCCGGTTCTCAACGATTGTGCATCGAGGCGTCGGGAACCTCGCAGAAAGTACACCGTCAGTACGACGCGTCGTTGGCTCGTGGACGTCTGACGCGTGCATAGCAGTCTTCAATCCGTGGACCGCACCGACGACAGCGCCGTCCGGTTCCTCTCCCTGGCCAGTCACGAGCTGCGCGGGCCCCTGGCGACTGTTCGCACGTACGCGGCCCTGCTCGCCTCCCCTCGCTTCGCCCTCGAGGGGCGAGTGCGTGCCGCGGTCGAGGTGATGCTCCGCAACGTCGACCGGGCCCTTGGCAGCTGGGAGCTCCTGGTCGAGGCCTGGCGGCTCGACGACGGCGGTCTCCAGCTCGACCTCCGCGAGGAGAACCTGCTGCCGGCTCTGCGGGCGAGCGCCGACTCGGCCCTCATCGCTGCGCGTGCGCAGCGCGTGCGCCTGGAAGTCTCGCTGCCCGAAACGTTGCCCAGCGTCCGGATGGACCCCGACCGCATCCATCTCGCGCTCTCGGGAGCGTGGGCGCACGTGCTCGCGCGGAGCCACCCCGGCGCGGCGGCCGGCCTCACCGCGCGCGCGTCGTCCGACGGCTGCGAGCTGACGTTCTGGGACTCCGGCCCCCCGCTCACCCCGGACGTCGAGGCCCACGTCTTCGACCGCCGGTGGCAGGCCCTGCGCGAGCACGAGCTCGGCTCGGCGTTCCGGATGGCAATGGCCGGGGCCCTCGTGCAAGCTCATGGCGGCCGGGCCCGGGTGGGAAGCAACAACGGCCGGACGCTGTTCCAGCTCGTCCTTCCTGCGTCGAGCTGAGCCCGAGGGTCGCGCAAGCCCTCGGCTGTCCTCTCCTGGGGACGGAACGACGGTCCGCGTCGTGGGTCAGGCGCTTGCGTGACGGGGGGGGATGGTGTCTACCGTCGTTCGGTCCTACGACAAGGTTGGTCTATGTTCGGTCTCAAGATGGGTGAGCTGCTGATCATCTTCCTGGTCATCCTGGTGCTCTTCGGGGGCACCAAGCTGCCCCAGCTCGGCTCGTCGCTCGGCCAGGCGATCCGGAATTTCAAGAAGGGTTTCGGCACGGAGGCGGATGGGCAGGCCGAGGCAAACCGCCAGGATTCGCTCACCACCGGCGGCACGGACGCGAACAAGACCGGGGCCCGCGCGCCCGCCTCCGCGAGCAAGGACGCCTGAAGCGGGGCCGCCCCCCACCTCCCCACGCGACACCGACGCCGCCCCCCCCGACGACCGTCATTCGGCGATCTTCTCCCCGTCGTAAAGCTTGTCGAGGACGGCCTGGTACCGCTGGGTGCAGGCCTTCCGCTTCACCTTGAGGGTCGGCGTGAGGTCTCCGGACTCCTGGGTGAAGTCGTGGTCCATGACGTGGAAGCGCTTGAGCTGGTTGTACGGCGGCTCGTGAGCGTTCAACGTGTCCAGCACCTTCTGCACGGCGGCGACGATCTCCGGCCGCGCCGCGACATCGGCGTACGAGGCCGGAGGAGTGGTGCCCTGATCCTGGAGCAGCTTCCGGGCTGCCTCCTCGTTCACCGTGATCAGCACCGAGAGGTACTTCCGCTTGTCGCCGTGGACCATCGCCTGGCTGATGAGCGGGAAGGTCTTGAGGCTGTTCTCCAGATTCTGCGGGGCGACGTTCTTTCCTCCCGCGGTGACGATGATGTCCTTCTTGCGATCGGTGATGCGGACGAAGCCCGCGGGGTCAATCTCGCCGATGTCGCCCGAGTGCAGCCAGCCATCGGGCTCGATCATCTCCCGCGTCGCCTCGGGCTGGTTGAAGTAGCCCTTCATGATGTTGGGACCGCGAATGAGGATTTCCCCGTCCGAGGCGATCTTCACCTCGCACCCCGGCATCGGAGGCCCCACCGTGCCGATGCGCGCTCGGCCCGGGGGGTTCACGGTCGCCCCGCCGGTGGTCTCCGTGAGCCCGTAGCCTTCGAGGACCTCGAAGCCCAGCATGTCGAAGAAGAAGGCGATCTTCCTCGAGAGCGGCGCGCCACCCGACACGAACAGCCTCATCTTCCCGCCGAGCTTCTGGTCGAGCGTGGCCTTCACCTTGCTGAACACCAGCTTCTTGGCGAGGGTGAGCGAGAGCGAGTCGTGGCTCCGACCCTGCAGCCGTGCCTCCACCGACTCCTCGAACAATCGCATCGCCCAGCGGAACAGCTTCCCCGCCACGCCGGGCTTGGACATGCCCCCGGAGACCACCGCGTTGTAGATCTTCTCGAAGATCCGGGGCACCGCGGGGAGGATGGTGGGCGAGGTCTCACCGATGTCCGCGAGCAGCGTGTCCGTGCTCTGGGCGAAGATCATCCGGTAGCCGAGACCCACCCACGCCGCCTTCACGTCCTGGGCGAAGCTGTGTGCGAGCGGAAGGAAGAGCATCACCGCGTCGTCCGGCCGGAGGACCTGGAGCGTGGTCAGTGCCCTCGCCTCGAAGGCGAGGTTTCCGTGGGTGAGCATCACGCCCTTCGGAGCGCCGGTCGTTCCCGAGGTGTAGATGAAGCAGCAGGGGTCGTCGATGCGGAGCGTGCCGATCCGCTCCTCGAACTTGCGGGGGTCCTTCTGATCCAGGGGCGTGCCCTCGGCGATGAGCTTCGCCATGGACACGTCGGTCCCGGTGCCCTCCTCCTCCATGGTGATCACCTGCCGGACCGCGGGGGAGTCCCGGAGGACGGAACGCGCGCGGGTGAAGCGCCCGGGCTGCTTCCCGGCGCTCCGGTCGTGGTCGACGAAGAGCATCACCGACCCGGAGTGCTGCAGGACGTACTTCACCTCGTCGGGCGTGTTGGAGGCGTAGATCGGCACGGTGATCGCCCGCGCCGCGCAGATCGCCAGGTCCGCCACGCACCACGGCAGCGAGCTGTCGGCGAAGATCGCCACGCGGTCACCGGGCTGGATCCCTCCGGCGACCAGCGCGGCCGAGAGGTGTCGCACGTCGCCAAGGATGGTCAGCCAGTCGACGTGGGTCCACTTGCCGAATCTCTTGTGGGTCGCCGCCTCTTGCTGCGGGGTCCGGGCCGCGCGTTCCTGCAACAGGTGCAGCAGCGTCCCGCCGCTCGACGCCGGGCTCGCCACTTGGCTCTCGGCTCTCATCGTGCGCCCTCCTTTTCCATCTGGGCCGCGATCTTCTTCGCGATGGACTTGACCCGCGCATCCTCCGCCGGGTCGGGGTCGTGCACTTCCGCCACCTTCGTCAGCTGTGCCTTCGCACCCGCGACGTCACCATCCCGCCAGAGAGTCTCGGCGAGCCAGCACGTCGCCCGGAGATTGTTCGGATTGAGAGCCAGCGCCTTGCGGTACCACGTGGCCGACTTGCCGAGGTTCCGCTTGGGCCAGGGCAGCTCGAAGTAGTACCGGCCCTTGGCAATGAGCGGCATCTCGTACTGGAATCGCTGGTCGAGCTCGATCGCCCTGTCCAGCCGCTCGTTGAACTTGCTCTCCAGCCCCTCGCCGAGGGCCTTCAGGATCCCCACCGCCTGGCTGTAGATGCCAATGCCCGCGGCGGCGTAGTAGAAGCCGCCGACCCACGTGGGCCTGGCCTTGGCCATCCGGTCGCCGAGGTCCCACACCTCGCGACCGAGCTTCTGCTTCCGGTCGTTGTTCTCCTCGCCGTCTCCGACCCAGAGCGTGGCGCGGGCCAGCCGGTACATGCGGTCGACGTCATCGGGCTTCGCGGCCACCGCTGCCTGGCCCTGGCGAATGCCCTCCTCGGCCTTCGCGGGGTCGCCGCGGTCACGCCACAGCGCGTCCAGCGTCGTCAGGAGGGGGTCCCCCGAGGTGGGAGGAGTCCCGGCGTCCGACCCGTCCGCGGCCATCACCGCCGGACAGGCCAGGAGGAGAAAGAAACGCGTCCAGCGCATGGGTGCCGGCCCGCGTAACACGCGGCCGTCGCCAGTCGCAAGGAAGGTGCGGCTGCTGGCGCGGCGCGTCAACAGCCCCTACCGACGAGGAAAGCCGCCGGTCGGAACCGGCGCATCTCACGCAGGGACGACGCTCAGGCGGCGTCGGCCTCGGCCGGCATCTCGAGCTGCTCCTCGTCTTGGTTGAACGCGGAGAGATAGCGGGCGAGGAAATGCTTCGTCTTCAGCTCGACCTGGCGGACGCGCTCGCGGCTGACGCCCCAGCGCTGACCGAGCTCCTCCAGGGTCCGCGGCTTGTCCTGCGTGAGCCGCTCCTGAACGATGTCCCAGCCGAGGTCGCCGATCCGCTTGCGCACCTTCGCGAGCGCCTCCTGAACGTCCTCGTCCTGCTCCCGACCGAGGAACGTGTCCTGAGGCCCGAGACCCGGCTCCTCGAGGCGATCGAGGAACGTGGTGTCGCCGTCCTCGTCGATCGCGGTGTCGAGGCTGAAGTCCACCATCGACCCGCGCTCCGACTCGCCGCCGCGCACCTGGCTCCGGTTGTCCTTCAGGTACCGGGTGATGTACGCGCGGATCCACCACACCGCGTAGGTGGCGAAACGGACGTTCTTCTTCGGGTCGAAGTGCTCGATCGCCTTCATCAGGCCGACGTTGCCCTCCTGAACGAGGTCGTCGAGCCGAGCACCGCGGTGGGCGAACTTCTTCGCAACCGCCACCACGAAGGGGAGGTTCGAGAGCGCGAGGGTATCGCGGGCCGAGGCATCACCCTTCCGAGCACGCCGGGCCAGCTCATACTCCTGCTCACGGGTGAGCTGGGGGCGACCGCCAATCTGGCGGAGGTACGAGGAAAGACTTTCGGAACGGGCTGCTGAGGCCATTGTCTCAAACCTCCTTTCGTCGGATTTGCTGAAGTGATGAGGACCCTGGCGGGTCTTCAGAGGCACTTCTTGGACGCACGAAGGGCCGCAAGGTTTCGCCGGGCTGCAACAGCCGGGAACCTGGGCATTCTTCCCTCTTACGAGAGGAATCGGCTGCGCTTGCGCCTCACCGGCGGGCGGGAGGTTAGCCCCTCGCGGGAGCCCGGAACTGCTCGGGTTTTCCCGTACGAGCCGAGCGCGAGGCCGTCTCGGCGCTCTGACTCCATCCAGTCCTAACGAGTTCTCTGAGACGTTTCACGACGAGGGCTTCTGTACTGCTCCGTCGAGTGCTTGGCGCCCCTCCGGACGGCTGACCGGAGCGCGGACCGAGAAACGAGTTCTCTGAGACGTGGTCCCGGGAGACGTGGTCCCGGACCTCAACGAGTTCCCTGAGACGCCGATTTCAGTCTGGCAGGAACTTGCCGGGGTTCAAGAAGCCTTCGGGGTCGAAGACCTGCTTGAGCTTCCGCTGGAGGGCCAGGACAGCGGGCGCCTGCTCGAGCGGCAGGAGGTCCTTCTTGGCCACGCCGATGCCGTGCTCGCCGGTGATTGTCCCGCCCAGCTCGATGGCCACCAGCGCCATCTGGCGGAGGGCCTCGTCCACCTTCGGCCGCTCGTCCACCGACTCGAACAGGACGTTCGCGTGGAGGTTCCCGTCGCCGGCGTGCCCGTAGGTCGCGACCGTCAACCCCAGCGCCTCACCGATGGCCTTGCATCGGTCGATCATCTCCGGGATGTGCGAGCGCGGGACGACCAGGTCCTCGGAGAGCTTGTGCTTGGCCAGCCCCCGCAGCGCGATGCTCACCGTGCGGCGCGCCGCCCATAGCTTCTCCCGCTGTCCCTCGTCCTGCGCGAGCCAGGTCTCCTTCGCGCCGTGCTGCTCGGCGATCTCCCCCAGACGCGCGAGCTCTCCGAACACGGCCTCGGGCACGTTCCCGTCGACCTCGGCGAGCACGCACGCTCCGGTCCCCGGCGGAAAGTTGAAGCCCTGCCCGTCCACCGCCTTCACCGCCAGGTCATCCATCAGCTCGAGCGTCCGCGGAAGCACCCCCGCGGCCAGGATCGCGCTCACCGCCCGCGCCGCCTGCCGCACGTCGGAGAAGACCAGGAGCGCGGTCTGCACCTCCCGCGGCAGCGGCAGCAGCTGCAGGGTGATCTCCGTGGCGATGCCCAGCGTCCCCTCGCTCCCCACCAGCAGCCCCACCAGGTCGTAGCCGGCCACGCCCTTGATGGTGCGCCGCCCGACGCGAAGCACCTCCCCGTCGGGCATCACCCACTCCATGCCCAGGACGTACTCGCGGGTGACCCCGTACTTCAGCGCCCGCGGCCCGCCGGCGTTCTCGGCGATGTTCCCGCCCAGGGTGCACCACCCCCAGGAGTTGGGATCCGGCGGATAGAAGAGGCCCTTCGCCTCGACGGCCTTCATCAGATCTCCGGTCACCACCCCCGGCTCGACCACCGCCACCAGGTCCTCGGTGGAGATCTCCTTGATCGCGTTCATCCGCTCCACGCTGAGGACGATTCCCCCGTTGACCGGCATCGACCCGCCGCTCTTCCCGCTCCGCGCGCCGCAGGGAGTCACCGGCACCCGGTGCTCGCGCGCGATCTTCAGGACCCGCGACACCTCCGCCGTCGTCCGCGGCAGCACCACCAGGTCCGCCGGGGTGGTCCCCAGGTCCGACTCGTCGCGCCCGTAGTCCGTGAGCGCGTCCGGGTCGCTCTTCAAGGCGCCCGCTCCAAGCGCCTCGACCAGAGCGGCCCGGCACGAGTCCAGCTGCTGCTTCGTAGGACGGTTCATCCGAACATCTCCACGAGGCTGCCGCTCATCGCCAGCGGGGCCTCGGTACAAAGGAACGTCACCACCCGCGCGACCTCGGCGGGGGTCATCTCCGGCTCCCATCCGGACCCCTTCAACATGTCGGTGTCGGTGCTGCCGGGGAGGACCGCTGCCACCAGAACATTGCGCTCCTTCACCTCGGCCGCGAGCGCCTGGGTGAAGCCGTTCAGCCCCCACTTGCTCGCGCAGTACGCGGTCATCCCCGGCGTCCCCAGCCGCCCGCTGATGGAGGAGACGTTCACCACCCGTCCCCAGCGCCGCTCGGCCATTGCCGGGACACAACGCCGGCACAGGTAGAAGGGCCCGCTGAGGTTGACCGCGAGCACCCGGTCCCACTCGGCGTCGCTCATCTCCGAGACCGGCCGGCGGAGCGCCACGCCCGCGTCGTTCACCAGCACGTCCACCGGACCGAGGGCGCGCTCCACGCTCGTCACCGCGGCGTCCAGGCTCCGGGCATCCGCCACGTCCGCGGCGAGACCCAGCGCCCGGGCACCGCGCGCCCGCAGCGCATCGGCGACGGCGAGGCTTCCCGGCTCCGTCGTGGAGAGCACCGCCACGGCCGCGCCCGCCTCCGCGAACTGCTCGGCCACCGCCTTCCCGATTCCCCGAGAGCCGCCGGTCACCAGCGCGACCCGCCCGGCGAGACCGCTCACCACGCCCCTCCGGCCGCGGTGATGCGCGCCCAGAGCTCCCGGCGGAGCATCCCGTCCTTCCGGAGCACGCCCTCGTACGCCTCGGCGTGGGTCACCGCGTCCCGCTGCTCCTCGCCCCGGACCCGGAGGCACGCCTGATGCGCCTCGAGGATGCACGCCGCGCCAGGGCTCTCCAGGGCGCGAGCCAGCGAGCGCGCGACCCCGCGAGCCAGCTGCTCCTGGAGAATCAGGCGGTGGGCCCAGGTATCGAGCAGCGCCGCCAGCCGCCCGAAGCCCACCACCCAGTCTCCGGGGACGTAGGCGATGTGCGCCCGCCCCTCCACCGGAAGCAGGTGATGCGGGCACATCGAATGGAAGCGAAGGCCGGTCACCACCACCAGCTCGCCGCGGGAACCGTCCGGCACGGGCATGCGCTCGGCGAGCACGGCGTCGGGGTTGCGACCGTAGCCGTCGAGGAAGTGCCGGGCCCAGGCCTCGGCCACGCGGGCAGGGGTGTCCACGAGCTCCGGGTCCTCGGGCGACAGTCCGGAGGCCTTCAGGAAGGACTGCACCGCACGCCGCATCGCCTCGAGGTCCGGCACCTCGCCGGCATGCGGGCTGTGCGAACCCGCGAGCGGAGAGGACGCGTGCCCGGCGGCACGGGAACGCCGGCTCAATCCGCGCTGTACGTGACGCAGTACTCGGGCGTTTCCCACAGGCGGAGCTCCTTGAGCTGGGGAAGCTGCGGCTTCAGCCGGTCCCAGATCCAGACGATCACGTTCTCCGCGGTGGGGTTCTCGAGGAAGTCGTTCAGGGTGTGGTGATCGCACTGGTTGAGCGCGAGCTCCCAGGTCTTCTTCCGGATCTCCTCGAAGTCGATGACCATCCCGTCGCGCGGGTTGGGCTTTCCGGTCACCACGACTTGAAGCCTGTAGTTGTGCCCATGCATCCGGAAGCACGGGCCATCGTAGTAGGGCAGCCGGTGCGCGGCGCAGAAGTGGAAGTCGACCGAGAGGTCCATCGGCATGAACTGGTCGTAACCCCGATCTCCGCATGCGGCAAGCCCGGCCCCTCGCCGAGCCTCCAGCCACGACACTCCCCTACGCCCGCGCCGGCCCGCCCGAGAGCGACAGGCGGTTGCGCGCCGCAGACAGCTGCTGCCGGAGCGATTCCACCTGCCGCCGCACATCCTCGAACCCGCGTATCCCGGCCTGCTCGGCGAGCTCGCGCGCCCGGGCCACCAGCGCGTCCAGTTCCACCGCCACCGCCGCCAGGCTCTCGGGACTCCCCTGACCCTCGAAGGACCCGGCCACCCGGTGCGTCTCCTGGCCGAGCTGCTCGAGCGAATCCATCAGCAGCTGCAGCTCGGCGCTCCTGGCCTGCAGCTCGAGCGCCCGGGCGTGCGCCTTGCCCGTGAGCTCCTCCTGGGTCCGCCGACTACGATCGATCGCGCCGATCAGCGCACGGGCGTGAACGCCGATCTCCAGCTCGAGCGGACCCAGCGCGGTGAGCGCTGCCGCGGTGCGCTCGATCTGCTTCCGGGTGGTCAGCGAACCGTGCAGCGCGCGCTCGACCACCTCCCGGAGGCGCCTGAGCGTGCCGTCCAGCGCCGCTGCGGCCTCGACCAGATCCGGCTCGTCCGGGCCGGGGCTCATGCGTGCTCTCCGCGGACTTCAAGGAAGCGCCCGGGCAGGGCAATGTCTGGACC
>JBKPMY010000251.1:0-13672 GCA_046732375.1 Myxococcota bacterium | reverse complement strand
GGCAAACACCTCGAAGGTATCCTCGGCGCTACTCGAACAGGAACGTGGTGGGCTCGGGGAAGCCGCTGCTGTTCTCCCCGCCGTGGATGAGGACCTTCCCGTTCCCGAGCAGGGTGACGCTCGGGCTGATCCACGCCGGCTGGAGCGTCGGACCGGGGGCCCACGTGGCGTTTCCCGGATCGTAGATCTCGGTCAGCGACACGGAGCCGCGTGCGCCGAAGGTGCCGATCCCGCCGACCACGAGCACCCGCCCGTCGGTCAGGGAGACCGCGGAATGAAGCATGCGCCCCGCCCGGAGAGCTCCGGCCGGAGAGAAGTGACCGCTCACCGGATCGTAGATCTCGCTCTGCGTGGCGTCCGGAGCGTTCCCGGCAGGCGGCAGCCCGAAGCCTCCGCTGAGGAGGACCCGCCCGTCGGGCAGCAAGGTCGCCTGGTGAAGCGCCCGGGGAACCGCCAGAGGACCCGTGGGTGTGAACGTGCCCGTGGCTGGATCGAAGACTTCGGCCGAGTCAGTGACCGTCTCGCTGACGGTGTTCCCTTCCACGAGGCAGCACACCAGGCCGCCGGCGATCAGGACCCGGCCGTCCCGGAGCAGGGTCGCGGTGTGCAGACGCCGCGCGGTGGCCATCGGTGAGGCCTCTCTCCAGGTTCGTGATTGCGGGTCGTAGATCTCCGTCCCGGGACCGCCCCCGAAGAACCCGCCACCCGTGAGGAGGACCCGGCCATCGGCCAGGAGCACCCCGCTTCCCGTGCCCTGGTGCTGGACCTGCAGGTCGCCCGCGCGCGTGAACCGCTGTGCAGCAGGATCGAAGGTCTGGGACAACATCGGGCCCGGGGTCGGGAGGCCGACGCCGGCATTGGGCCCCCCGCCGGCGAGGAGAAACCCGGTCCGGAGCGGCAGGACGGTGGTGAAGCCGGTGTCGATGGCCGCAGAGAACGCCAGGTCCGGCCCTCGGGCGAAGGCTTCGGACACCGGATCGAAGCGGGAGGAGGTGTTCGTGTCCGGGACGTTGATGGACTCGGAGGTGTTGCCACCCATGACCAGCGCGGTCCCGTCGGGAAGGCTCATCGCGACGTGGTTCTTCCGGGCCACAGCCGCGTCGGCCAGCTGCCGGACGCGATCCCGGTAACGCGCTGCGACGGTGACGCTGGCCTCGGCAGTTCGCCCGGCGGCGTGGACGGTCAGGGTGAAGGTCCGGGAGGCGGAGAGCACCGGGGTGTCCACCGCAGTTCCGCTCACCACCGGGCCCAGTCCGTCGATCTCGGCACTCTCACCGGAGAACACCGCGGTCAGCTGGGTGTGGCCTCCGACGAAGACGGTGTCATCCGTGGCCTGGAACCGGGTGATCGACGGGCCGGTGGGGGCCGGGTTGCCCGGCGTTGCGGGTCCGCCGCCCCCGTTCGACCCTCCGCACGCGGTGAGCACGGCGCTGCCCTGGACGGAAAGTAGCAGCAGGCCGGTGACGATCTGGCGACGGTGCATCGGCTCCCTCGGTGAGCAAGTCCCGCAACCAAAGACACGACAAGCGGGTCCCGTTGCCAGTACAGCTTCCACGTGCGGCACGGGCCGCCGCCGCATAAACGCGCCGCGACCCGTTCGCACGTTTTTCTTCGCTTGAGCGCCGTCATGGAAGTGGGCGTAACGCCTCGATACGCTCGCCCTCCTTGTGCAGCGTGGGGGCGTAGAGGCCGAGCTCCTCGCGCTTCCAGTACGCACCCGTGGCGCGCTTCTCCTCCGGAGTCGTGAACCAGTACTGCCACCTGACCGCGCGCACCCAGGCCGGCGGACCGTCGGGGAACGGGTTGCCGGCTAATAGCTGGAGGACCGTCGGAGAGCCCTCCAGAAGGCGCAGCTCGGCGTTCAGCACCCAGCGGGATCCGCGCCACTCCCCGAGCGAGGCGAACCAGAGGTTCCACTCGAATCGCGGCTGGTAGGGCGCGTAGATCCCGGGCGCCCGCATGGGGTCCTGCGGCTTGTAGCGGAACGGATACGGCGTCCAGTGCACGCCGTCGCGCGATCCCTGGAACTCGATCTCGTAGCGCTCCGAGGTCATGACCGCGAACAGCCCGTAGCGGTTCGCGATCCTGAAGGGCTCCAGGGCGATGGCTGGCCAGAGCAGCGGCCGCGGCAAGAGGTGTGAGATCCCGGGGACGAGCACGAGGGTGGCGTAGAAGATCCACCCCAGCGCGACGCGCGCCGGCCAGGAAGGCCGCACCGGAGCCGCCGCGGGAGCCGGCAGCCGAAGGAACCGGTCGTCGACCAGCAGGACGCCCAGCGAGAGCACGATGTAGTTCAGGAAGGCGTAGTTCGCGGTGAGGATGATCGCTGCCTGGAACGAGGTCGCGAGGCAGAAGCAGATCAGCCGGAAGCGCCGCGGCAGGAAGGCGAACCAGACGATCACCAGCTCGAACAGGAAGATGAGGCCGACGGTGAACGCGTGGAACCCTTGAGGGAGCCGCTGCTGGACATACCAGCCGATCCAGGTCGGTAGCGGTCCGTTCTCGTAGTAGTGGTCCATCGCCGTGAACGACTTCCACTGCTGGTCGCCGGAGAGGAGCTTCACCACTCCTGACTCGAAGTAGATGCGGAACCACTCCCAGAGCAGCAGGAAGATCGCGAGCCGCGAGGCCGGATGGGCGGCGCCGAGGCGAGGACGCAGGCCCCGGGGCGCGAGGAACAGGGAGATGAACGCCGCCTCCAGCAGCATCCCGTCGGACTGGTAACTGGCAAAGTCCTGCGCGGCCCCGATGAAGGAGAGGAAGCAGACCGTCGCCATGCCAACGGAGAGTCTCGGGGCGAGGTTGAGCACCAGAAGCACCGAGCCGACAGCTCCGAGGAACGTGACCGCAAGCAGCGCTCCGTCCGAGGCGGAGATCCAGAACAGGGTCGGCGCGAACCAGAGCGCTTTCGGCATGCCCAGCGCATGGCGTACCGCCACCAGGTAGTCCGCGGCGGGCAGGATCCCTCGCGGACCGAGCAAGCCGGTGATCTGGAAGGCGAGCGAGTAGAACGCCGAGAGGAAGATCAGCCCCAGGGCGCGCAGCCAGATCCAGCGGGGCCAGAGCGCCTCGGCCGGACGGATCCAGAAGTGCGAGAGGCCCTGGTCGAGCCAGCGGAATACACGTTTCGCGACCATCCAGGCGGACGTCATCGATGCCTGGATCAACCCCGAGATGGTCTGCGAAGTGAACTGGGGACGACGCGCGGATCCCCACGAGCGCGGGGCTGAGCGCCCATCATTCGCGGCGGCTCAACCCCGGCCGAAGACCGGCGCATCCTCGGAAAGGCACGCCTCGAGCGCAGCGGGGAGGACTTCGAACCGGAGCTTCTTGCCGGAGATTGGCTCACCGTCGAGGTTGACCTGGACCGGCTCGTCGGCTTCCAACTCCACCCAGGGAAGGCGTGCAGTGACGGCGTGGTGCCACAGCGCCATCTTCCCTTCCTTGAGAAGCTGGCGCAGGGCCTTGCCACGCTCTCCGCGAGGGACGTCCGGCAGGATGCCGACATCCAGCATCCCGTCGTCGACGCGTGCGTCCGGACAGAGCACGTGCCCCCCACCCGCCTGGCGACCGTTCCCTACCGCGAGCACCAGCAGTTCCCCGCTCCAGGAAAGGTCCGGGCCGGTGAACCGGGCCTTCACCGGACGGAGCTCGGCCAGATGGGTCAATCCGGTGATCAGGTAGGCCGCGCCCTTGAGCACCTTCTTCAGCTCGGGACGCGTCTCGACGGTGATCTCGGTTCCGAACCCGCCGGTGGCCATGTTGATGAACGGCCGCTCGGCGATGCGCCCCACGTCGATCCGGCGTGGCCGGGCATTCGTTGCCAGGTGGAGCGCAGCCGCCGGGTCGAGCGGGATGCGGCACGCATGGGCGAAGTCGTTCGCCGTTCCGAGCGGCACGATCGCCAGCGCGGGTCCACGGCCGGCTGCACCTCGCACCGCGAGGAGGCCGGCAGCGACCTCGTTGATTGTCCCGTCGCCACCGCCTGCCGCGACGCGCTCCAGGCCCAGGCGGCTCGCCTCCTCCGTCAGGCGAGTTGCATCTCCCGCCTCCCAGGTCACCCGGACCTCGATGCGATGCCCGGCGGCGCGCTCCGCCGCCACGGCCGCGCGGACAGCGGCGTTCTGTGCCTGCTTCCCGTGAAGGACGAGCCGCACGGACGTCATGCCGGGGACCGTAGGCCGCTGCCCGGTTCGCGAGAACACCGGGAGAGCCAACCCTGTTCTTCTCTTGCCACTGCGTTCTACTCTGCGAGGGTGCGCAGGCGCGTTCTGCTTGTCGGCTACCGGGATGCCTACGGGCTCGATCTGTTCGGTCCCGCCGAGGTCTTCTCCGAGGCGGTTCTGAGGCTCGGGACTCCGGTCTACGAGGTCGTGATGAGCGCCATCGGCGGTGGTGCCATGACGCTGACCTCCGGGATCTCGGTCGCCGCCGCCGACCTCACCGGCATCCGCCCACAGCCAAACGACATCGTGATCGTGGCCGGGGGCTCGGACGAGGCCACCGACGCTGCGGCCAAGGACCGGGCGCTGCTCGGCTGGCTGGCACGGGCCTCTCGAACGGTGAGCCGAATGGCCTCGGTGTGCGACGGCGCCTTCGTCCTGGCGAGCGCCGGGCTCCTCGATGGGAAACGGGCGGCGACCCACTGGTACTCATGCGAGCGGCTCGCGCGCCTTTATCCGAGGGTCCACGTGGACCGCGAGGCGATCTTCGTTCGCGACGGACGGGTCTGGACCGCTGCCGGTGTCAGCACGGGAATCGACATGGCGCTGGCCATGGTGGAGGAAGACCACGGCCGGAAGCTCGCCGATACGGTCGCCTCCCACCTCGTGCTGTTCGCCCGCCGTCCGGGATTCCAGTCGCAGTTCAGCGAGGAGCTCGTGGCGCAGACCCTCGCGGGGGATCCCCTTGGAACGGTCATCGCCTGGATGCGGGCCAATCTCCGGTCGCCGCTCGACGTCGCCACCGTGGCACACCGGGCCGGCATGTCGGTGCGCACCTTTCACCGGAGCTGCCTGGAGGCGCTCGACCTCACCCCCGCCAAGCTCGTCGAGAAGCTCCGAGTCGAGCACGCTCGCTCGTTGCTGACGACCACCCAGCTCGGCACGAAGGTGATCGCCGCGCGATCAGGATTCGGATCCACACCCCGGATGAGCCGGGCCTTCCAGCGTGCGCTGGGAGTCACCCCCGGAGCGTACCGGCTCATGTTCTCCCGGGACTCCGGGGCGATGTCGAGCTAGCCAGAATCAGGACCCCCGCTGATCAGCCGAGGCCTGCGACTGAGGAAAGAACGAGGCGCCGTGGGGAGGGGAGTTGTGAACCCACGGCGCCCCGGTGGCCCGCAGCTCCGCTGGAGCGCTCACCCAGGCGGACCGTCTCGGTCAGCGCTCCCTTCTCAGAGGACTTCGATCTCCGTGGTGTTGGGCCCGGTGATTCTCCCCGTCGTCGTGACGACTCGGCGGGTGATGGTGTGGTGCCCGGGAGGGAGCGGCTTGACGACGATGAGGAAGGCATCGACGGCCGCGGGCTGGAATCCACCGGTGATGCAGGCGTCGAGGCTACTCTGCAGGCTCAGGTCTCCCTTGAAGAACATCAGGTCGTTGGACGCGAAGTGGTACGCCAGCAGGTCGCTCTGCGGCTGGCCGTCGATCGTGACGTCGATCTCCGCGATGTCAGCATTCCCAGCCATGGCACCCGCCAGGAGGAAGTTGAACAGACTCTGGCCCGGTGCAGGCTGGAAGGTCGGATCCGGACACGGATAGTCGTTCAGGACGGTCGAGAGGCTGAACGCCAGCGCCTTGCCATGCTCGACGGTGCACGACCGGGTGTGGTTCTGGCTGCCCAGGGCAAAGGGAGGAATGAAGAACACCGGCCCACTCTGATTGACGTTGCAATCGGCGGTCTCCGAGAGAAACGGATTCTGCGCGGCGGGGATCGCCATCAGCCACCGCCACCAGTTCTCCGCCCAGGTGTCCATGCCAAAGCCGTAGGGGTGAGACAGCGGTGGGAACAGCTCTGGATTCGGACCGGACCCGCGTGTCACCTCGACCTCCGAATCATCTATCGATGCGGCTCCAACATGGGAACCACCCAGCACGAGCGCCCCGATCGCCCCGGCCAGCACCGCCCTGAAGGATCTCCGGGCCAGCCGCCACCTCACGTTCAGCTTCGTCATGTGCCACCTCCGGTGGCACTTGCTACGGGAACGGCTGTTGGCAGGAGTGACAAAGATGTTCGCTTTTCTGCCGTGCGTCGAAGAGGCAGTCGAGCCGGCCCTCGACCTCGCGCTCAGCGCGCAGCCCGGGCCCAGGCAGGCGCGATCCCCACGCGCCCCGGATGCCCGGGCCGTGCTACCTGGAGGCTCGTTCCCGCGGAAGTCCCGCAGCCGAGGAGACCGGTGCATGGCGGACAAGGAAACGACCAGCTTCATGCGCTCGCTGTGCATGGGCGTCATCGAGGAGGACGTCCTGCTCCCCTTCCCCGTGATGGCCGAGAAGGAGGGGGAGACGCTGCGGGCGATCTTCGACTCCCTGAAACAGTTCCTCGGGAACCGGGACAGGGACTTCCGGGCCTGGGACCTTGCCGGGGAGCTGCCCGCGTCGATGCTGGAGGAGCTCCGCCAGTTCGGTCTGTTCGGGCTGGTGCTCCCCGAGGATGCGGGCGGCCTCGGGCTGGGGAGCACCGCGTACTCGCGGACATTGCAAGAGATCTCCCGCTACGACGGCTCGGTCGCCGCGACGGTCGGGGCACACAGCTCCATCGGGCTTCGGGGCCTGCTCCTCTTCGGAACGCCGGAGCAGCGGGCGCGCTTCTACCCGAAGCTCGCCACTGGCGAGATGATCGCCGCCTTCTGCCTCACCGAGCCCGGGGCCGGCTCGGACGCGGCGAGCCTCAAGACGACGGCAGTGCGCGACGGTGACGACTGGGTGCTCGACGGCAGCAAGCTGTGGATCACCAATGGCGGGCTGGCCAGCTTCTTCACCGTGTTTGCCAAGACCGGCAAGCCCGAGGAGCGCGGGAAGCTCACTGCCTTCATCGTGACCCGGGACATGAAGGGCGTGAGCGTTGGCCCGCACGAGGACAAGATGGGGCTCCGCGCCTCGTCCACCACCGCCGTGTTCCTCGACGGGGTGCGAGTGCCGGCGGCCAACGTGCTCGGCGAGGTGGGGAAGGGCTTCAAGGTGGCGATGAAGATCCTCAACAGCGGGCGCAGCGGTCTGGGCGGCGGCTGTGTCGGAGGGATGAAGCGGATGATCGAGCTCGCCACCCGGCAGGCCAAGGGCCGGGTGCAGTTCGGCAAGTCCATCGCCGAGTTCGGCCTCGTCAAGCAGAAGGTGGGCCACATGGTCGTGGAGACCTACGCCGCGGAGTCGGCGGTGGCGATGGTCGCCGGCCTGGTGGACCAGGGATACGAGGACTACGCGGTCGAGGCGGCCATCAGCAAGGTATTCGCCACAGAAGCGCTGTGGCGCACCACAGACGAGGCGCTGCAGATCTCCGGGGGCAACGGCTACATGCGCGAGTACCCCTACGAGCGGGCGCTCCGCGACTGCCGCATCTTCCGGATCTGGGAGGGGACCAACGACATCCTCCGTTTGTTCATCGCCCTGAGCGCGATGAACGACGTGGGCGCCCGCCTCGCGGATCTGGCGGCGAGCCTCAAGGACGTGCTCAACGACCCGATCAAGGGTTTCGGCGTGCTGAGCGAGTACGCGCTTCACCGGGCGTCCCTGGCCACCAACTTCGGGCGCGGGCGCGGAGTCTTCACCCGTCTCAGCCCGGTGCTGAAGAAGGAGGCCGAGGAATTCGAGGACCACACCCGGGACCTGGCCACTGCGGCCGACCGCATCCTCCGCAAGCACGGCAAGCGCATCGCCGACATGCAGTTCGCCACCCGGCGGCTGGCGGACATCATGATCGACCTCTTCTTGATGGCCTGTGTGCTCTCGCGGGTGGACGGCTCGGTACGTCGCCTCGGCGAGGAGGGCGCGGCCAGGGAGCTGGAGATCCTCCGCGTCTTTGCCGGCCAGGTGCAGCGCCGGGTGAAGAGCAATTACGGCAAGATCGACGACAACGACGACGAGCTGATCAAGAGCCTCGCCGACCACGCCTTTGCCGAGGAGCGCTTCAGCTGGGACAACCTGCCCGGCTGACCTCGGCCCGAACCCCGAGCGAGAGGTGGGTGCGCAAGTGAAGACTCGAGTGCAGAAGGTCCTCCGGGCCCGCGACAGGGCCTTCCAGCAGATGCGGGCCGCCAGTCAGAAGGCCTACAAGGAAGCCCACTTCATGGAGCAGGCGATGCAGCTCGGGCTCCAGAGCATGAAAAGGGACCCGGACAAGCACGCCGCGGCCATCGAGGTGGTCGAGCGGGAGCTGGCGATGATTCGGGAGCTCGACCGGGCATACATCGAGGAGGCGATGATCCGGGACCGGAAGCTTTACCCGGCCGGCTTCAAGGCGTGGCTGTCGTTCGGTGAGGCGCTGGACAAGGTCCAGGGCGAGCTCTGCGAAAAGTGCTCCCAGCGGGTCGTCAAGACCTTCGAAGAAGTCATCCGTGCCGCGGAAGCCGACTCGGAGCGGTTCTAGCTCGTTCCACGCTCGCAAGGTGCAGCCGCCCGTGAGACCTTCCGTACCCACGCTCTGGAGCTTCAACGGCGGCTACGTCGACACGGCCGGCTTCCTGACGCTCCACGGCCTCTTCACCTCCCACGTCACCGGAAACTTCGTGACCCTCGGCGCGGCGATTGCGTACGGGACCTCGGGGGCGGTCGCAAAGCTCCTCGCCCTGCCGATGTTCTGTGTGGTGATCGTGCTCGCCCGCGCGATCGCCAACAGGTTGCGTCCGTCGGGATGGCCGGTTCTCGAGACGGCGGTCATCATGAAGATTCTTCTGCTGAGCTCCGCTGCGGCACTCGCCATCGGCCGGGGTCCCTTTGCGACCGGAGATGGCCCAGCCCCGCTGACCACCGGGATGATCCTCGTCGCGGCGATGGCGATCCAGAACGCCGCGAGCCGGGTTCACCTCTCCAAGGCCCCACCGACGACGATCATGACCGGCACCTCCACCCAGCTCATGCTTGACCTCGCGGATCTCGCGGCCGGCAACCTCACTCCCGAAGCACGCGCCGTCGTCCTGCCCCGACTCCGCGCAATGGCCGTCGCCGTGACCTCCTTTGCGCTCGGCTGCGCGGTGGCGGCTCTGGTGTTCATCAGGTTCGAGATGAAGGTGTTCCTCCTGCCGCCGGTGGTCGCAGCGGTTTCCCTTCTCGCGGTCATCGAGGCGCGAAGGGGCCCTTGCTGAAGGCACGCGACGCGGCGAGGATGTCGACCGCCCTCATGCACCTGGCCGTGAGATGGCGCCGAGCTGAAAGAGAACTCCCAAACGATCCGGGACGCCCCAGTGCTCGACGACGCGGCCCCCGCAGACGCGAATCACATCGAAAACGTAGATTCTGAAGGTGCGTCCGCTCGGCGGATGGCCCATGTACGGGCCGTCGTTCGTGCCTGTTGCGACGTTACGCGTCCAGACCGTATCCCCAGCGACGACCATGTCCTCGATCTCGAGCTTGAAGTCGGAGGACGCGCGCCGTAGCGACGTAACGACGTAACGACTGCCTTGACGCCGGCGGCCTTCGGCGTCCAGCGCAGCGTGCCTTCGGAAGTCGCCGGCAGCGTTGCCCCCGGAGCCAGAGTCCGGGAAGGGACACCCTGGATCTGAATGACCTTGTCGAGGGGGGCGAAGTCTGCCAGCCGGGACAGGGAATGTCGCTCGCGGGCCAAACGGCGCTGGTGACCGGATCTGCTCAGCGCATCGGTCGCGCCATCGCGGTGGCCCTGGCCGAGCAACAGGTGAGAGTGGTCATCCACTACCGCCACTCCGCAGCGCGGGCAGAAGAGCTCCGCGAGTCGCTGGTTGCCCGAGGCGGGCAGGCACTCTGCGTCGCGGCTGACTTCGCCGATCCCGATGAAGCCGATTCACTGATCGAGCGAGCGCGCGCCGAGGCTGGGCCGATCCAGATCCTCGTCAACAGCGCGTCGGAGTTTCTCCCCGAGGCACTGGACGCCATGACTCACGCGTCGCTGGTTCACAGCATGACGGTGAACGCCTGGGCTCCGTTCGCGCTGACCCGGGCGTTCGCGCGCCAGGCGACCACCGGGAAGGTGGTCAACTTCATCGACGCGCAGGTTGCTGGCTCCGACCTGACTCACGCGAGCTACATCCTGAGCAAGCACCTGCTCGCCACGCTGACCACGATGAGCGCACTCCAGTATGCGCCGGGAATCACGGTCAACGCGGTCGCGCCGGGCCTGATCCTTCCGCCGCAGGGAAAGGACGAGGGCTATCTGGATGGACTTGCGAGGTCGCTGCCCTTGAAACGCCACGGCGGTCCGGCGGACATCACGAGCGCGGTGTCGTTCCTCCTGGAAAGCGACTTCGTGACCGGACAGGTGATCTACGTGGATGGAGGGCGCCATCTGATCGGCGGAGCGCGATGATGGATCGGATCTTGATCAAGGACCTGCTGGTGCGGAGTGTCCTGGGACTGAGCGTCGAAGAGCGTCGCGAGAAGCAGGACGTGGTGATCAACGTCGTGCTCTTCGTCGATCTTGCCAGGGCAGGCCGGAGCGATCGCCCCGAGGATACCGTCGACTATCGAGCGGTGAAGAAGGACATCCTCGCCGCAGCTGAGGGGTCGCAGTACCACCTCGCAGAAGCGCTCGCGGAGCGCCTGGCCCAGGTCTGCCTCGCGTATGGCTCCGTCGAGCGGGTGCAGGTCACGGTGGAAAAGCCTGGTGCGCTCAGATTCGCGCGCAGCGTGGCCGTGGAGATCGAACGGAGCCGGGGGTGAGCCATGCCCCGGGTGTTCATCGCCGTGGGCTCGAACGCCGACGCCGAGGAGAACGAGGTTCGCGGGGTCCAGCTGCTCGATGCCGAGATTGGTGTCAGGGGCGTTTCGACCTTCTACCGAACCCCTGCTCTCGACCGGCCGCAGGACCCGCCGTACGCGAACGGGGTGATCGAGGTGGATGATGCGCTGGGCCCGCTGGAGACGAAAGCGCTGCTGCAGCGTATCGAGCACGCACTGGCCAGGGAACGCACCGATGATTGCTACGCGCCGAGGACCCTGGATCTCGATCTCCTCCTCCACGGCGACCGGGTGCTTTCCTCGGACGCCCTCACCCTTCCCCATCCGGACATCCGGACCCGCGCGTTCGTGGCGATTCCTCTCCTGGAGCTTGCGCCGGATCTCGTTCTTCCCGATTCGGGGATGCCGCTCCGCTCACTCGTGGGCTCGCTTCCGCCGTATCCAATGGAGCCGCTTCGCGACCTGACGCGACGGCTCCGAGCAGAGGTCGCCCATGGATCATGAGAAGGTCGCAGGACTGGTTCGAGAGCTGCTGCGGGACGTCGGCGAGGACCCCAAGCGCGAAGGGCTGGTCAACACGCCGAAACGTGTTGCAGCAGCCCTCGACTTCCTCACCAGCGGGTACCGAGGAAGCGCACGCGAGATCATCGAGAAAGCGATCTTCGTCCAGGAAACGCACAACATGGTGATCGCGCGCGACATCGAGCTGTACAGTCTTTGCGAGCACCATCTGCTGCCGTTCTTCGGCCGTTGCCACATCGGCTACATTGCCGACGGTCGTGTGGTGGGGGTGAGCAAGCTGGCGCGGCTGGTCGATCTGTTCGCGCGCCGCCTGCAGATCCAGGAGCGGCTCACCGAACAGGTTGCCCATTCACTCTTCGATGTGCTGCAGGCGGAGGGCGTGGGGGTCACGATCGAAGCTCAGCACCTGTGCATGATGATGCGCGGCGTGGAGAAGCAGAACTCGATGATGACCACTTCGACCATGCTCGGAAGCTTCCGGAATTCGGTCGCGACGCGAACGGAATTCTTGACGCTCATCGGTCGTCACCGGCCCTAGATTCACGGCTCGCGACGCAGTCAGGCCCCGAGCGCGAGCCCGCGCAGGCTCCGGATCAAGTCCTCGACGAGCGGCGAATCCACGGCTTCGGGCGCGATCAACGCGCGGAGAACGAGGCGCGGCAGGGCCGGGCGAACCTCGACCGCTGTGAGAGTGCCGTCTCTCAGTTCCCGTTCCACGGCGTGTGCCGGCAGGAGTCCGAGCGCAGAGCCTCCGGCCAGGATCCCTCGCTTCACTCCCTCGACATTCCCCAGCGTCTGGGTCCTGGGAGGAGGAATCTGCGCGGCCTCGAAGTACTGCTCAAGGAGCCGGGCGTAGGGCCCACCCGCATCGCTCATGAGGAACTCACAGCGACGGAGCTGATCGGCCGGCGTGCTCCGCTGGGCGAGGGGGTGACCCGGAGCGGCCAGCACCACCAGGCGCCCCGTCGTCAGGATCGAGGCGTCCTGGCCGCGACCCCTGCCCCTCGCCTCGCCTTCGAGGACCAGGCCGAGCTGGCTCTGGCCAGCCGCGATGCTCTCGCGAATGTCCGCGCATGTCCCGGTGACCACCTCCAGGTGGACCTTCGGCCAGCGCTCGCGGAGAGCGGCCAGGTGAGGCGGCAAGACGTACGCGTTGAGTGACTCGACCGCCGCTACGATCAGCGTGGCGTTCACGTCCATTGACACCCGGGCAAGTTCGGGGAGGAGCTGGCTGGTGAGCGTCAGGATGTTCCGGGCTCGCGGAAGCAGGGCCTCTCCCGTGGGGGTCAAGGCCGAGCCCCGGGACGCCTTGCGAAAGAGAGCGGTGCCGACGGCGCGCTCCAGCGAGGTCAGCGTCTCGGAGACGGTGGATTGCGAGATTCCCAGCGACCGGGCAGCACGGGTATGGCCACCTAGCTGGGCCACGGCCAGGAAGACACGCAGGTGGCGAAGCTCGAGTTCCGGCTTCACGCCGCCGTCTTACCATCGGCGCGACCGATACGTCCCATCGGCGATTTGGACCCCGGAGCCCGAGGGCGGAGGCTCGGTGCTCCCATGCGGAGCTTGCCGAACCCGGAGGTCTTGTTGGTCCTCGACGTCCAGCAGGGGTTCGACGCCCCGACGTGGGGGAGAAGGAACAACCCGGAGGCGGAGGAGCGCGTTGCCGAGCTGCTCGACGCATGGCGCTCGAGCGGCCGTCCGGTCATCCACCTGAAGCACATGTCGACCGACCCCAGCTCGCCCCTGCGCCCCGACCAGCCCGGAAACGCGTTCAAGGCCGAAGCCGCGCCTCGAGACGGCGAGCGCGTCATCGAGAAGCGCGTCCATAGCGGCTTCATCGGAACCTCACTCGAGGCGGAGCTGCGAGCCGCCGGACAAGACACCCTGGTCCTCGTCGGGTTGACGACCAACCACTGCGTCTCGACGACGGAGCGCATGGCGTCAAATCTCGGGTTCGACACCTGGGTCGTCTCCCATGCGACCGCCACGTTCGACCGGATGGGGCCGGACGGAATCCTGTATCCGGCCGAGCTGGTCCACGCGGTCGCCCTGTCCGATCTCCACCGGGAGTTCGCCACGATCGTCGACACTGACTCCGTACTCTCGGTCGTCGAGCACCCTCCACGACGCTCCGGGACGCTTCGATGAGGACGGCAGCTTGCTGCTTCACCCTTCTCCTGGCATTGCCGGTCGTCACGCTCCTGGCGTGCACGAGCTCCACCGCTGCCCCGACCGGGACCGCGCCCGAGGTCGATCGCCGAATCGACCCCTGCACCGATTTC
>JBKPMY010000250.1:0-4530 GCA_046732375.1 Myxococcota bacterium | reverse complement strand
GGTCATCCCCGGCCTCGTGCCCGACCAGGACTACAACCTCGACGAGAAGAACCGGTCGGTGTCGCTCACCGACGACGGCGTCGAGAAGCTGCAGACGCGCCTCAAGATCCCGAACCTGTACGCGCCCGACGAGATCGAGACGCTCCACCACGTGGAGCAGGCCCTCCGCAGCCACACGCTCTACAAGCGCGACCGTGACTACGTCGTGAAGGACGGCGAGGTCATCATCGTCGACGAGTTCACCGGTCGGCTGATGCCGGGGCGCCGCTGGAGCGACGGGCTCCATCAGGCGGTGGAGGCCAAGGAAGGGGTCAAGATCGAGAACGAGACCCAGACCCTCGCCACCATCTCCTTCCAGAACTACTTCCGCATGTACTCGAAGCTCTCGGGCATGACCGGCACCGCCGACACCGAGGCCGAGGAGTTCGCGAAGATCTACAACCTCGACGTCCGCGTCGTTCCCACCAACCGCCCGATGGTCCGCCGGGACGTGAACGACGTGGTCTACAAGACCGAGCGCGAGAAGTTCGAGGCGGTGGTGCAGGAGATCAAGGAGCTCCACGAGAAGGGCCAGCCGGTCCTGGTGGGCACGGTCTCCATCGCCAAGAGCGAGGTGGTCTCCACCTTCCTCAAGAAGAAGGGCGTTCCCCACCACGTGCTGAACGCCAAGCAGCACCAGCGAGAGGCGGAGATCGTCGCCCAGGCTGGCCGGAAGGGCGCGGTCACCATCTCCACCAACATGGCCGGCCGCGGGACGGACATCCTCCTCGGCGGCAACCCCGAGGCGCTGGCCCGGGCCGAGGTGGGTCCGCCCCCCGAGCTTCCTCCCAGCGTGGACGGCGTTCCCCCCGACCCGGCGGCTCACCGGGCGACGGTGGTCGAGTGGGAGAAGCGGCTGGAGAAGGCGGTGGAGAAGTACCGGGAGCAGACCGCCCGGGAGAAGGAGGAGGTGCTCGCCGTCGGAGGCCTGTTCATCCTCGGTACCGAGCGCCACGAATCACGCCGGATCGACAACCAGCTGCGCGGCCGCTCGGGCCGTCAGGGCGACCCCGGGGTCAGCAAGTTCTTCCTCTCTCTCGAGGACGACCTGATGCGGATCTTCGGGTCGGAGCGCATCTCCGGCCTGATGGAGCGCATGGGGATGCAGGAGGGGGAGGTCATCGAGCACCGGTACCTGAGCAAGGCGATCGAGAGCGCTCAGAAGCGGGTCGAGGGCCACAACTTCGACATCCGCAAGAACCTGCTCGAGTACGACGACGTGATGAACCAGCAGCGGCGCACCATCTACAAGCTGCGCCGCCGGGTGCTGGCCGCTGGCGCGGGAGTGGCGCTGGTCGAGTACGACGAGGACAAGAAGACCAAGGCCAAGATCCGCAGCGAGCACACCATCACCTGGGACGACTTCCGGGAGATGCTGCTCGACGCGCTCGAGGACGTGGTGCTGTCCATCACTGGGACCTGGGCGGGAGCCAAGAACCCGGACACCTGGGACATCCCCGACCTGACCAAGGCGGTGAAGGAGAACCTGAACCTCGAGATGGGCTTCGGGGGCTCGGGGAGCCAGGAGGAGCTGCAGCAGCAGATCTACCAGGCGTCGGAGAAGGTGCTCCGGGCCCGCGAGGAGGAGTTCGGAGACGACTTCCGCGTCTTCGCCCGGAACCGCTACCTCGCCACCATCGACCAGCTGTGGAAGGACCACCTGCTGGCAATGGACCACCTGCGCCAGGGCATCGGGCTGCGGGCATACGGCCAGCGCGATCCGAAGCAGGCCTACAAGAAGGAAGGCTACGAGGGCTTCATGCAGATGCTCTCGGCCATCAACCACCAGCTGACCAGCCAGCTGATGCGGGTGCAGGGCCGGGCGCAGGCCGAAGAGGCGGCGCGGCTGCAGCGACAGATGCAGGCCAAGGCGCGCCAGTACGTGGAGGGCCGGGGGGACGCCGAGGGACGGCCGGAGAAGGCTGCGGCGGCGGCACGCACTCCGGCGAAGGCGGCGGCGAAGGTCGGACGCAACGACCCGTGCCCCTGCGGGAGCGGCAAGAAGTACAAGAAGTGCCACGGCGCGAGCGAGGACCGGCCGAGCTGACGCCCGTCGCGCACCGCAGAACTTCGTGACAGGAATCGAGCGGCAGGTCACGCCGGCCCCGTTGCTGGCGCAACGACCGTGTTGTGTCCGGTTGCAAACGTGGAGCCTGCCCCACAGCTCGATCGGCCCGTCCTGAAACATTCCGAATTTCACCTACTCGGGAAACTACGCCCACCCACATCCAGACACGCGGACGAAGGCACACAGAAGGGGCCGCCCTCCCACAAAAGAGCCGAGCGCATGCTTGCCTGCGCTCTGGCAACATGCCGCGCGCGTGGTCGGCCTGCGTGACATCGCCGGGAGGGTCGGAGCGTGGTTCGCGACCGAGCCTGATCACGCGCTCGTCCGCGCTCGCGCTGCGAGCGAGCGGCTCGTCGCGCTGGTGCGGCTCGCGATCATCATTGCTCTGGTCGCGTCGAGCATCTCCTTCTCGCTCCGATCGGGGAGCCTTCTTCTCTACTCGCTGGTGATGGGAAGCCTGGCCATCGGCTACGGGCTGCTGCTCCTGAGAATCGCCACGCGGGTGACGGCGACCTGGGTGCCCTGGGTGACCAGTGCGCTCGATGTGACCTTCGCAAGCCTCAGCATCGGCTCCTTCCTGCTGCTTGATGCACCGCTCCTCGTCATCAACAACCGGGTGAGCTACGAGGCGTACTTCGTCGCGATCACGATCTCGGCGCTCCGTTATGACTGGCGCCTCTCTGCCTTCACGACGCTGCTTGCGGTCGCACAGTTTGGTGGCCTCGCGGGCTACGTCGCTCTTCACTGGGACCTGTCGACACTGAATGTCGAGGGACAGGGAAAGTTCGCTGCGGCGCCGTTCGTGAATCGGCTGCTGATTCTCCTCGGGCACGGGGCTGGCGTCGTTGCCGTCGCACAGTGGGCGCGGCATCTGCGTCTGATGATCGGCACCGATCATCTGACCGGTCTGCTCCAGCGCCGTCCATTCCTGGAGAGGGTCGAGGAGGAGCTCGGCCGGGCCGATCCGGGACGCAGCGTCCTCAGTGTCGCCGTCTTCGACGTCGACGAGTTCAAGCGGTTCAACGACACCTTCGGGCACCTCGCGGGCGACCACGCGCTCGAGGGAATCGCCGCGCAGCTCCGGCTCGCCGTCCGGACCACGGATCTGGTCGCCCGCTACGGGGGCGAGGAGTTCGTCATCGCCTTCCCGCGCATGGACGTTCAGCTCGCGCTCGATCGGGTGAACGATCTCTGCCGGCGGGTTGCGGAGGTTGGACTCGGTCCCGCTGGCGAGCGGATGACCCTCAGCGCAGGTGTTGCCAGCTGGCCGGCCGATGGAGCGAGCTTCGAGGCCGTCCTCAACGCCGCCGATCAGCGGCTGTACACTGCCAAGCGCTCCGGGCGGAACCTCGTGATCGGCCCACTTCCAGTGGCGATTCCGTCACGCGTCGCTCCCCCGGCCTAGGGCAGTCGAGCCTATTCGCAGTGCCGATTGCATCACGTATCCCCCCGGGAGGAGGGCAGTTTCCCACATTTTTCACACAGTTTACCCACATGGTTGCCTGTTCGCTGACCTTGTGGTCGTCTAGCCACCTTCTCCCACGGGTGTACGGGGACACAGGGGGCAGACCTTGGATCGAATCCTTCGTCGGCTGGTCGCGTGGCAAATCGGGAATCACCACCTCTTCACGTTGGCGCTGGCGGTCTTCGTCATCATCAACCCCTGCGAATGCGGCGGGGCGTGACGACGAGCTGAGGCGCTCTCGATCAAGCGCGTTTGCCTGAGGCAACGCGCTCTGTTAGAGGCCTGCACCTCCGCGTTCCGGGTTTCGGCCTGGCGCGCGGAGGTGTCGTCGTTTTAGTTGCAGTACCACCTCACACACGTGCTCGAGGTCGGTCCCAGGTGCTCCGGGGCGACAGGTTCGCTTCCCGGAGTGGGACCGCTCCGTTGACGGCGCGTGGCGGACAACAACCAACCGAAGAAGGACTCAGTTTGGACACTCAGGAAAACGTCGAGACACAGGCTCAGGCCATCGCCGCCCCGGGCGGCATCACCATGAAGCAGCTTCTGGAGGCCGGCGTTCACTTCGGCCACCAGACCAAGCGCTGGAACCCGAAGATGAAGCCGTACATCTTCGGCGCGCGTAACGGCATCTACATCATCGATCTGCAGAAGACGGTCACCCTCGCCCGGGCGGCCTTCCGCTTCGTGGCCGACGTCACCGCGCGCGGCTCGAGCGTGCTCTTGGTCGGCACCAAGAAGCAGGCCCAGGACGTCATCCGCGAGGAGGCCGTCCGCGCCAGTCAGTTCTGCGTCACCAGCCGCTGGCTGGGCGGCACCCTCACCAACTTCCGCACCATCAAGCAGGGCATCGACCGGCTGAAGGCGCTGGAGAAGATGGCCGAGGATGGAACCTTCGAGCGCCTCCCGAAGAAGGAGGTCGCCTCCCTGGAGCGCGAGCGCGAGAAGCTCGAGCGCAACC
>JBKPMY010000249.1:0-11866 GCA_046732375.1 Myxococcota bacterium | reverse complement strand
CTCCAGGACTGGTCCTGGGCGAGCTCGGCTGCGACCTATGAGCGGCTGTACGCCTCGCTCGCCGGCTGATACGACCTCGCGGCCATGAGCACCTCGGATTCGTTCCGGCAGGGGCCGAAGTCCACTCGTTCCGACGCCCTGGTGTTCTTCGGCGCCACTGGCGATCTGGCCTACAAGAAGATCTTCCCCGCGCTCCAGTGGATGGTGGAGCACGGAAAGCTCGACTGCCCGGTCATCGGCGTTGCCAAGGCGGGCTGGAAGCTCGAGCAGCTGAAGGCGCGGGCGAAGGAGAGCGTGGAGACGCACGGCCCCGGCGTGCGCGAGCCGGCCTTCTCCCGGCTGATGTCGCAGCTGCGCTACGTCGACGGGGACTACGGAGATCCGCAGACCTTCGTGCAGCTCAAGTCGGTGCTCGGCAGCGCGAAGGCCGCCACGCACTACCTCGCCATCCCGCCACAGCTGTTCGCCACGGTGGTCGAGGCGCTGAGCAGGTCCAGCTGCGCCACCGGCGCCCGGGTGGTGGTGGAGAAGCCATTCGGCCATGATCTCAAGAGCGCCGAGGAGCTGAACCAGATCCTCCACCAGGTGTTCCCCGAGCAGTCGGTCTTCCGCATCGACCACTATCTCGGGAAGGAGGCGGTGGAGAACCTCCTCTTCTTCCGCTTCTCCAACACCTTTCTCGAGCCGATCTGGAACCGGAACTACGTGGAGAGCGTGCAGATCACGATGGCCGAGAGCTTCGGCGTCCAGGGTCGGGGCAAGTTCTACGACGAGACGGGGTGCATCCGGGACGTGGTGCAGAATCATCTGCTCGAGGTCGTCGGCTTCCTGGCGATGGAGCCGCCCTCGGACCTCTACTGGGAATCGGTGCGGAACGAGATCGGCGACGTGTTTCGCGCCATCCCGCCGCTCCGCCCCGAGGACGTGGTGCGGGGTCAGTTCGTCGGGTACCGCCAGGAGCCGGGGGTGGCGCCGCACTCGCAGGTGGAGACCTACGCCGCGGTCCGGCTCCAGGTCTCGTCCTGGCGGTGGGACGGCGTGCCGTTCCTCATCCGTTCCGGAAAGAAGCTTCCAGTCACGGCCACCGAGGTGACGGTGAAGTTGCGCCGCCCTCCGCTGCGCAAGCTGAGCCGGCGCGACGCCAACACCTTTCGGTTCCGGCTCGGCCCGGACATGAAGCTCTCGCTGAGCGCGCGGGTGAAGAAGCCCGGCCCCGAGCTGGTGGCAGCGACGGTGGAGCTCGCGGCCGTGAACCAGAAGGTCGCCGACGAGGTGGGCGCCTACGAGCGCCTGCTCACCGACGCGATGGAAGGCGATGCGACGCTGTTCGTCCGGCAGGACGCGGTGGAGGCTGCCTGGGCGGTGGTGGAGCCAGTGCTGGACAACGCCACCCCGCTCCAGTTCTACGAGGAGGGGAGCTGGGGCCCGCACGAGGCCGATCGCCTCGCGGCGGATCTCGGCGGCTGGGACGATCCGGTGGCCACGCCCCGGGACCCCTGAGGCTCCCGGAGACGGCGCCTAGTACCCGGCGTTCCGGTCGGGCACCGAGGCGATCATCGCCCCGGTGAACAAGACTCCGCCGGCATTGCCCGCCGCGAGAAGGAAGCCCCACCACACGGGATAGAACATCTGCGCCGCGGGGGCGAAGAATGGGGTGAGGAGCCCGGCGGTGAAGCCACCAAAGAGTCCCAGCCCCACCGAGGCGAAGCGCGAGAGGGGCACCGAGCGCGCGCCGAAGATCCGCCAGATCGGGAAGAGCAGCTCCGGGCCGAGCATGCCCACGATGGTCCCGATGGCGGAAAAGAGCAGCGCCCCGACTCCAGACACCAGTTCCGGCGTGAAGATCATCGAACTCCTCAGAGGTGCGGCGCACAATGCGTCGGTCGGGGACGGATTTCCACAGGAACCGTCGGAGAGCCGGTCGGCCGCGGTAGACTCGGGCTCGTGCCGTTGGAGCGGGAGCTCGGAGGATACGAGATCGTGGGCCGGCTCGCGGTGGGCGGGATGGCCGAGGTCTACCAGGCCCGGCCCCTGCCCTCGACCAGCCCCGCGGCCGGGGAGGGCCCGGAGGTGGTCCTGAAGCGGCTGCTCCCGGCGTACCGGAACGACGGCGCTCACGTGAAGCACTTCATCGACGAGGCGAAGATCGCCGTCCGGCTGCAGCACAAGCACCTGGTCCGGACCTTCCGCTGCTTCAAGTCGGGCGCCGACTACCTGATGGTCCAGGAGCTCGTTCCGGGGCGGACCCTGGGGTTCTTCCTCGAGCTGCTCATCCAGTCGGGGACGCCGATGCCGCTGCCCGCGGCGAACTACATCGGCTGGTGCCTGCTAGACGCGCTCGGGTACCTCCACGGGGGGATCGGGGCCAGCCCGCCGGTCCCGCTGGTGCACCGCGACGTCAATCCATCCAACGTGCTCCTCTCGGTGACCGGCGACGTGAAGCTGACCGACTTCGGAATCGCCGAGTTCGACGGATTCCCACGGGCCGAGCAGGGCGCGCTCCGGGGAACCGTGGCGTACATGAGCCCGGAGCAGGTAGTGGGCGATGCGATCGACGCGCGGAGCGACCTCTACTCGGTGGGCATCATCCTCTGGGAGCTGGTGGCGAACCGGCGGCTGTTCCCGCAGGCGAGCGAGCTGGACCTGCTGGCCCGGGTCCGGGACGCGCAGATCCCGTTGCTGGAACCGCTCCGGTCCGGCGTTCCCGAGTACCTCGCCCGCGTGGTGCGGCAGGCCACGTTCGCCGACCGCGACCGGCGGTTCCAGAGCGCACCGGAGTTTGCCCGGGCGCTTCAGCTGGTCGCCCAGCGAAACGGCTGGCCGCTGACGGTCGAGGCGCTGAACCCGCTCCTGGGGCGCTAAAGCGCCCCGGGCTTTTCAAGGTGTCAGACGACTCGTAATTGGAAGCGCCGTAGCCGACGAGGGGCTCCCCGCAAAAAGGTGTCACACACCTCGTAATGGGCCGAACTGCGCGAAGTCCCTCGAAAATCCGTCGCCTTAGGAGGTTGCGGTGCTGGGCTGCGTCCCGCCCTCTCGGGAGGGGGCGGCGGGCGCCTTGAGACGGGTCATCCGCACGCGGCCAAGCCGGGGGCCCTGCTTTGAGGCGATTGTGAACTGCCAGCCGTCATAGGTGAACCGGTCGCCGACCTCGGGGATGCTCCCGGAGAGCGAGCTCAGATACCCGCCGAGCGTCTCGTACTCCCCCTCGGGCAGGGGAAGCCCGAAGGCCTCGGCGAACTCGTCGACATCCAGCATCGCGTCGACCAGGAAGGAGCCGTCGGGCTGCTTCTCGATGGGCTGCTCGGGTTGCTCGAACTCGTCGGCGATGTCCCCGACGATCTCCCGGAGGATGTCCTCGAGCGTCACAACGCCCATGAACCCGCCGTACTCGTCGGTGACCATCGCCATGTGAATCCGCCGCTTCTGCATCTCGCGGAGGAGGTCTCCCACCGGCTTGATCCACGGTACGAACACCGCCGGCCGCACCAGATCCTGGAGGACGATGAGCTCCGGATGCTGCAAGAGCGGGATCAGATCACGCGCGTGCAAGACGCCGATGATGTGGTCGATGTCCTCCCGGAAGACCGGGATCCGGCTGTGGCTCTCCTCGGCGAGGATGCGGAGCAGTTCGGTAGGGGGCGTGGAGATCTCCACCGCGATCACATCGGTCCGGGGGACCATCACGTCCTTGCAGCGCTTGTCCGACAGCTCGAACACGCTCCGGATGAGCTCGGGCGCGCTCGCGTCCACCTTCTGGTTCGCGGCCTGGGCGGCGAGCATCCGCTCCAGCTCCTCGAGCGGGGGCGGCGGAGGCTCGAAGCGGGCGCGGACTCCGAAGGGCCGGAGCAGGAGGTTGACCACGGCCAGCAGCACCCGGGCGAAGGGGCCGAGCACCCAGGAGAGCAGGGCAGGCAGCCAGGAGAGCTTGAGCGCGGCGGATTCCGGGTCGGTGCTGGCGATGGCCCGGGCGGTCACGTCGGCCACCGCGGCCAGCAACCCCACGAAGAGCACGCCGGCCAGGGGAGCCGCCAGAGCGCCTCCGATGCCGCCCAGCCGGGAGACGTCGAAGTGCACCATGGCCGGTGGGGCGAGGGCTCCGACGCCGGCGGCCAGGAATCCGCTGAGGACCATCCCGATACGGAGGGAGGAGGCCGTCATCTCCCGCTGGGTGCGCAGGCGGAGCACACGGCGCCCAGGCCTCCCGTGCTGGGTGGCGAGCTCCTTGGCTTTCAGTTCGGAGACGCCCGAGAGCGCCGACTCCGCCGCGGCCATGAGGGCGCGAACCAGGAGGAGTGCGACGCACCCGGGCCACAGCGCCCAGGACGGCATCGACCTAGCGTTACCACGCCACTCCCAACTGTGCTGGCCGACACTCTAACCCCGCGTTAAGACACGTGTGGACGCCTCCTCGCACGGCTGATAGAGGCGGCGCCGACCGCGGCAGCCGCCGCGTGTCGCACCGGAGGAGACATGCTCGCACGGGTGTACGTGACGCTGAAGCCAGGGGTGCTCGACCCGGCCGGCAAGGCCGTGGAGGGCAGCCTGCATGCGCTCGGCTTCGGCCAGGTCTCCGGTGTCCGGCTGGGCAAGTACATCGAGCTGCAGCTCCCCGAGGGGAGTGGCGCGGACGCGCGGGCCCAGGTGGAGGAGATGTGCCGGAAGCTCCTCGCCAACACGGTGGTGGAGAACTTCCGGGTGGAGATCGGATGAAGGTCGGGATCGTCGTCTTCCCCGGCAGCAACTGCGACGAGGACGCCTTTCACGCGGCGGGGACGGTCCTCGGCCACCAGCCGCAGATGCTGTGGCACAAGGACCACGACCTCCGCGGGAGCGAGGTCATCATCCTCCCCGGCGGGTTCAGCTACGGAGACTACCTGCGGTGCGGGGCCATCGCCCGGTTCGCGCCGGTGATGGAGGAGGTCGCCGCCTTCGCAAAGAAGGGCGGGCCGATCATCGGCATCTGCAATGGCTTCCAGATCCTCACCGAGGCGGGGCTGCTGCCCGGCGCGCTGCTCCAGAACGCGAACCGGCAATACATCTGCCAGGACGTGATGCTCCGCACCGAGAAGGCACGGACCCGCTTTGCCTCCGAGTTGACGCCGGGCGAGACGTTCAGGATCCCCATCGCCCACGGCGACGGGAACTACTTCATCGACGACGAGGGCCTGAAGCGGCTCGAGGGCGAGGGCCAGGTGGTCTTCCGCTACCTCCAGAATCCCAACGGGAGTCGGGCGGACATCGCCGGCATCGTGAACTCCTCGGGAAACGTGCTGGGGATGATGCCCCACCCCGAGCGGAACGCCGAGCCGCTGCTCGGCAACACCGACGGCCGCCGGGTGCTGGCCTCGTTCCTCCACTGACATGGCCCTGAGCAAGGACGTCATCGCGCAGCACGGGATCAACGAGTCGGAGTACGCCCGCATCCAGGAGCACCTGGGGCGGGAGCCGAACCTGCTCGAGCTGGGAATCTTCAGCGTGCTGTGGAGCGAGCACTGCTCCTACAAGTCCTCGCGAAAGCACCTCCGCGGCTTTCCGACCAAGGGCCCTCGGGTGCTGGTGGGCCCGGGCGAGAACGCGGGCGTGGTGGACATCGGCGACGGGATGGCCGCGGCCTTCAAGATGGAGAGCCACAACCACCCGAGCTACATCGAGCCCTACCAGGGCGCGGCCACCGGCGTGGGCGGCATCCTCCGCGACGTGTTCACCATGGGCGCGCGGCCGATCGCCTCGCTGAACTCGCTCCGGTTCGGAGACCCGTCACACCCGAAGACGGCGTGGCTGCTCGACGGGGTGGTGCGGGGTATCGGCGGCTACGGCAACTGCATCGGCGTCCCGACGGTGGGCGGCGAGGTCGCCTTCGACGAGAGCTACAACGGCAACTGCCTGGTGAACGCCTTCACCGTGGGCGTGCTGGAGTCCGATCGCATCTTCAAGGGGACGGCGTCGGGCGTCGGGAACCCGATTCTCTACGTGGGAAGCAAGACCGGGCGCGACGGCATCCACGGCGCGACGATGGCCTCGGCGGAGTTCGACGAGGACAGCGAGAGCAAGCGCCCGACGGTGCAGGTGGGCGACCCGTTCACAGAGAAGCTGCTGCTCGAGGCCTGTCTGGAGATCTTCAAGACCGACGCGCTGGTCGGCATCCAGGACATGGGGGCGGCGGGGCTGACCAGCTCATCGATCGAGATGGCGGGCCGGGCGGGGAGCGGCATCGAGATCGACGTTGCCACGGTGCCGCGACGGGAAGAGGGGATGACGCCGTACGAGGTCATGCTCTCCGAGAGCCAGGAGCGGATGCTCATCGTGGCCAAGCGGGGCCGCGAGGACGAGGTGCTCCGCATCTTCCACAAGTGGGACCTGGACGCGGCGGTGATCGGTCGGGTGACCGACGATGGGCGGGTACGGATCCTCGACGGTGGGAAGGAGGTCGCGAACCTCCCGGTGTCGCCGCTGACCGACGGCGCGCCGATCTACGACCGGCCGACTCGCCGGCCACCGGAGCAGGATGCGCTGCAGGCGTTCGATCCGCTGTCGGTGCCGCCGGGGCGTGACCACGGCGAGACGCTGCTCGGGCTGCTCGCCCGGCCGACGATTGCCAGCAAGGAGTGGGTCATCCGGCAGTACGACCACACGGTCCGCCTCGGCGCCGTGGTGCGGCCGGGTCCGGCGGACGCGGCGGTGGTGCGGGTCGAGCGGAGCGAGAAGGGACTGGCGCTGGCGGTCGACTGCAACGCGCGGTTCGTCTACCTGGACCCGTTCGAGGGAGCGCGGCTGGCAGTGGCCGAGTGCGCGCGGAACGTGTCCTGCGTGGGCGGTGAGCCGCTGGGGCTGACCGACTGCCTGAATTTCGGCAACCCCGAGCGCCCGGAGATCATGTGGCAGTTCGCCGAGGCGACGCGGGGAATCGCCGCGGCCTGCCGGGAGCTCGGCGTCCCGGTGGTCAGCGGAAACGTGAGCCTCTACAACGAGACGGAAGGGAAGGCGATTCTTCCCACGCCGACGGTGGCGGTGGTGGGGTTGCTGCCCGACGTGGGCGCGACCTGCGCCGGGGTGTTCCGGAGGGCAGGCGACAAGGTGGCGGTGCTCGGCGAGACGCACGGGCAGCTCGGCGGCTCCGAGTGGCTGCTGATGACCGCGGGGAAGATCGCCGGGCGGCCGCCGGCACTGGACGCGGAGCGGGAGAAGGCGCTCCAGTCGGTGGTCCGGGAACTGGTGCGAAGCCGCAAGGTGAGCTCGGCGCACGACACGAGCGAGGGCGGGCTGGCGGTGGCTCTCGCCGAGTGCTGCATGGCGGACGCGGAGAAGACCATCGGGGCACAGGTCTCGCTGCAGGTCGGTTCGGTCCCGCCGCACGCGTACCTGTTCGGCGAGGATGCCTCGCGGGTGATCATCTCCTTCGCACGAGAGCACGAGGCGGAAATCGCGGCCGCGTGCAAGGCGGCAGGGGTTCCCTTTGCGAGCATCGGCACGGTGGGCGGTGACCGCCTCGTCATCTCCGGCCTCGTGGACCTGCCGGTCGCGCGGCTCTCGGACGCGTGGCGACGTGGCATTCCCGCGCTGGTGAAGAAGCCGACGCACGTCTGAGTGCAGCCCGCCTCCGGACGCTTCAGAGGCGCGAAGGTGCCCGGCGGGAAGGTGTCGGCGGGAAGGCGGCGGGAAGGCGACGGGAAGGCGACGGGAAGGTGTCCGGCGGGAAGGTGTCGGCGGGAAGGTGTCCGGCGGGAAGGTGTCAGACAACTCGTAATTGACAACTCGTAATCCGGCGGGAAGGTGTCAGACAACTCGTAATCGACAACTCGTAATCGATCGTCTCGAAGTGGCTCGATTCCTGCTCTTGCGGCCCGCCGGGAGGGAGCTGAATGGGCTGGCCTTTGAGAAGATGCGATCCGCAGTCGATTTTCTTGGTGACAGTCAGGTGCTTCCAGGGGCGACTACTGGTCCGTCCGTCCGCGGAGACGAACAGCATCCTCGGCGGTGTACTGTCGCGGGCTGTTCGCCGAGCCGGGGTCGAGCTCTTCGCCTTCAGCTTTGCCTCGAACCACGTTCACCTCTTGGTCCGGGCGCCCCAAGGGAATCTCCCCGAGTTCATGCAGTACTTTCTCACGAACGTCTCCAAGAAGGTCGGGAGGCTCGTGGGCTGGCGTGGGTCGTTTTGGGAACGACGCTACTCCGCAGAGCCGATACTCGATGAGGACGCACTGCTCGAGCGGGTTCAGTACGTCCTCTCGCACGGAGTGAAGGAGGGACTGGTCCGGTCAGTTCGGGAGTGGCCCGGGCTCAATTCACTCCCCGAAATGCTGGGTGAACGTGCTCGAACGTTCTGCTGGTTCAACTGGACGAAGCGGTGGGTCGTTCGAAACGGCCGTGGGATCGCCGAACCGTTCGACCGAAAGTTTGCCGAGCAGGAGACCCTCGCTGTGGCGCCGTTGCCGCTGGAGCAGTTTGCCCTGAGGTCGAGATGGAAACGGCTCCTGCACCGCGCTCTGAATGCCATCGAGAGCCAGGGCCGGCACGAACACCGGAGGGTACTCGGGCGAACAGGGGTTCTCGCACAAGATCCTCAACACCGGCCCGACCGACCCAAACGATCGCGGCGACCGTGTTGCCACACCGTCTCTGCGCGCCTACGCAGCGAATTCAGAGACGCGTATCGTGCCTTTCAGAGCGCCTTCGCCGCAGCTTCGGCACGATGGAGGCTGGGAGATCTGTCGGCGTCATTCCCCGAGCACGCCTTCAAGCCGTTCGTTCGACCACTGCGGCCTTCCCTCGCCGCCGCGCTCGCTGGATAGGACGCGGATGCGTCGCCGCCAGGCATTGCGAAGTGCCCATTACGAAGTGTCTGACACCAAGAAAGGGACACCAAGAAAGGACACCGAGAAGGGGACACCAAGAGAGGGTTGGCCGCCCTCCGAAACGGTCAGCCGTTGCGGAGAGGCCGGAAGAACTCCCGGATGTCTTGAGTGAGTAGCTCCGGCTCTTCCCAGGCGGCGAAGTGCCCGCCTCGCGGCATGTCGGTCCACCGCCGGACCTCGTAGCCACGCTCGACCCAGCGGCGCGGTGGCGATGGCGCCTCGAGCGGGAAATGCGCGTAGGCCATCGGCACGCGGATGCTCTCTCCGGGTCCGAGCTGCAGCGGCGTGAGCTTCGACTCGCGGTACAGCCGCACCGACGACGCGGCGGTATTCGTCACCCAGTACAGCGTCACGTGCGCCAGGAGCTCGTCGATCGAGAAGCGTGACTCGAGGTCCCCGTCGCAGTCGGCCCAGGCCCTCACCTTTTCCAGGATCCATGCTGCCAGGCCCGCGGGAGAATCGGTGAGCGCGATGCCGAGCGTTCCCGGTCGCGTCGCCTGGAGGTGACCGTACGCCCCCTCTTCCTCGAACCACCGCGCGTTGTCGGCGAGGAACCCACGCTCCTCGGCGCTCAGCGCCGCCTCGTTCTCCACCCAGGGACGGTACGAGCCGGGAATGTAGTTGAGGTGCAGCCCCACGAGGCGCTCCGGAGCCTTTCTCGCGATCCAGGTCGAGATGCCGGCGCCCCAGTCACCGCCCTGGGCAGCGAACCGCGAGTACCCGAGCTGCTCCATCAGGCCAACCCAGAGATCGGCCACGGCCGAGTTCGACATCCCCGGCGAGGTCGGCCGGTCGGAGAACCCGTACCCAGGGATCGACGGCACCACCACGTCGAAGCTGTCCAGCGCCGAACCCCCGTGCGCGACCGGATCGGCAAGCATCGGAATGATCGCGAGCATCTCCAGGACCGACCCCGGCCAGCCGTGGGTGACGACGAGCGGCATCGACCTCGGTCCGCGCCCCTTGAGGTGGATGCAGTGGATCCGCCTGTCACCGACCCGCACGAGGAACTGCGGGAGCGCGTTCAGCCGGGCCTCATGAGCTCGCCAGTCGAACCGCCGCTCCCAGTAGGTCACCACCCGGCGGAGCCACGCTTGGTCGACCCCCTCGGGCCAGCCAACTCCCGCGACCGGCTCTGGCCAGCGCGTCCCTGCAAGCCGCTCACGCAGGTCCGCCAGCACCCGCTCGGGCACGCTCACTCGGAAGGGCTCGACGGTTCCACGTTCCATGGACCGGACCGTAGGCTCGACGGGGATACATCTCCAGCCCGGCGTGACCGGCCCCCGGGCTCAGGTCCGTCGCCCGATGCGCGCGCTCAGTCGCAGTGCTCGGGCTCGCAGGGCGGCCTCAGGTCCGGGTCGCAGAGCTGAACGCAGCACTTCCCGACCCGGCATACCTGGTGCAGTTCCGTCGTGTCGACCGTCGGGCAGGCGCGGCCGCAGAACCCGCAGTTCTGGGGATCGCCCAGAGGCTTGCAGACCGGCGGCGAGCCGCAGGGATCGGGATCGAATCCGTCGTTGCACTTCTGGCCACACTCGTACTGGCCGCTTCCCGGGTCGAGGGTACAGACGCGATGCGCGTTCGGCACGGCCGCGGGACATGCCCCTCGGCCCCCGCAGTTCTCGACCGACGAGAAGTCGGCCTCGCAACCGTCCGCGTCCTGATCCGTCGTGTAGTCGCGGCACGTCCCGCTGCTGTTCTGACAGTCGTGGTACCGAGGGAGATTGCATTCGTAGTGACACTCGCCTTCCGCGCAGGTGGGTGGCGCGCCACTCGTGTTCTTCCCGGGCAGCGAGCTCGGACACACCTTCCCGCAGGCGCCGCAATGACGTGGATCGTTGTCGACGCGGGTCTCGCACCCGTCCGCGTCCGGCCCCTCGGTCGTCAGCGTGTCGCCGTTGCAGTTCCGGTACGGCCAGTTGCACGCGGAGGTGCACTGGCTGCTGGCGCACCCGGGCGTCGTGTTGTTTCTCGCCTGGCACGCGGTCTGGCAGGCGCCGCAGTGCTCCGGAGTCTGGAGCGACACGCACTGGAAGCTCTCGGGGCGTCCGTCCGGCCCGGGGCAGCAGGCCGGAGAGCCTCCCGAGCACGGTCCTGCCTCGCTTCCACAGGTGCAGGTCCCCACGCAGCGGTTGCTCGCCGTGCGCGAGCACGTCTGATCGCAGGCCGGACCGCAGTGCGTGAGGTCGGCCTCGTACGGCGGATGCCCGGGAGCGGCGGTGCAGATGCCGAGCCGTCCATTGAGACACACCCGCGTTCCGGCGACGCACATCGTCGGGTCCGGCACGCCGCACGGGGAGGCGGCTCCTTCGGAGCATCCCACGCCGAGCTTGAACGCCTCTTGCGCCTGGGCTGTCCCATCGGTGACCTGGACCACGAACTCCGCTGCCGGCGAGACCACGTCCAGAGGCGCTCCCTCGAGGAGACCGGTGCTCTCGCCGATGCTGAACCACCCGGAGAGCGAGGGCGGCAGCTGCGGAAGAGTCCACGAGAGGGGCCCTACTCCGCCCTGGGCCTGGAGCACCACGGCGCGGTCGCGGTAGTCCCGTCCCACCACGGCATCGGGCAGCGAGGCCGTCTGGATGCGGAGATCCTGTCCCTGTCCCGGCTCGACGGTCCCGCACGCGGCGAGCAGCGCGACCGGCAGCCACCGTGCCCCCAGCTTCATGCCGGCCCCCTTCCTGCATCCCCCACGCCGAGCGTAGCTCCGGTCGAAAATGCTCCGAAAGCTGAAGATCCCGTGCAGACTTCCGCGCTGGCTGAGGCTACGGCGCCGGAAGAATGACGCGGTCCGTCCGCACCGACGGACGGGGGGACGAATGCTCAGACGGATGACCGCAGGATTGCTGCTGATCGCGAGCGTCGCGTGCACCTCGCTCACCCCCAGCGCGGACTGTTCGAGCTCCGCCTGCCCCGACGGTCAGGCCTGTGACGCAACGACCCGCCTCTGCGTCCTGGATCTGGGCCCGCAGATCACCGTGCTCTCGCCGAAGCCCGATGCTGCAGTGAAGGAC
>JBKPMY010000248.1:0-8489 GCA_046732375.1 Myxococcota bacterium | reverse complement strand
ACCGAGACCAGCCTCGGCATCCCGGTCATGCCGCCCGTGCCCCCCACCGGGTCCGGGCCCCTGCCGCCGCTCGACGTGCGCGTCGCCCCGGTGATTCCGCCGGTCGCGCCGCCCGTCCCCGCTGCCGCGATTCCGCAGGATCCCGAGGCACAGCTCGCTTGGAAGGCCGAGCGACTCGACACCCTCGACTACTTCGAGCTGCTCGGCGTGCCCAACACCGCCAGCGCCGGCGAGGTGAAGCGCGCCTTCTACCGGGAGAGCCGCGCGTACCACCCCGACCGCTTCTTCCACCTCACCGACGAGGCGTTCAAGGCGCGGGTCCACGAGGTCTACAAGCGCGTGACCGAGGCCTACTACGTGCTCCGCGACGACGTCCGGCGGCCCAAGTATCTCGCCGACGTGACCGGGCCGGAGCGCGCGCGGAAGCTCCGCTTCGACGAGCTGTCGGAGCAGGAGACGAAGGCCCAGGTCAAGCAGCAGGCGGAGCAGCAGATCGGCCTCAACCCCAAGGCCCGGCAGCTGTTCCACACCGCGATGGCCGACTTCGAGCGCGGAAACCTTGCGGCCGCCGAGCGAGGCCTGAAGATGGCGCTCACCTACGAGAAGGACAACGCGCTCTACAAGGAGAAGCTGACCCTGGTTCAGGAACGTCTCCACGAGGAGTCCCGGGGCAAGGCGTTCAAGATCACATGACGCTGGACCTGGTGGTGCTCGCGCTGGTGGCCGTGGGAGCGGTGTTCGGAGCCCGGGCCGGTGCCTCCCGCCAGCTGGCCAGCTGGGGAGCGCTTGTCGTCGCCGCGCTCGCCGCCCGCCCCGGAGGCGTCCTGCTCGGGCCGGCATTCGGAAGGTTCTTCCACACCTCGGAGTCCCTCGGCTCGGTGGCCGCGGCCTTCGCCACCTTCATCACCGTGGCGGTGGCGGTGCGGCTCGTGGCTACCCGCGTGCTGCAGGGGGTGCTGGGCGGGAGGGATCCCGAGGAGCGGGGCACGGACCGCGCGCTCGGTGCGCTTCTCGGCGGAGGGAAGGTGGCCGCGGTGGCCTGGGTGGCGCTGTCCGCGCTGGCCTTCGTGGAGGCGAACGTGCAGGTGACCGGCAAGGGTCTTGGGCTCTCGCCCAGGGACTCGACCGCCTTCGCCATCGCCCGGCAGTGGAACCTCTTCTCCGCGCCGTACTTTTCGAGGGCCGGCGACCTCGCCGCGGCTCAGAAGGTGTTCCGTTCTCCGGAGCTCTACCAGCAGATCGGGACCCATCCCGCGGTCGGCGCTCTGGAGAAGAATGCGCGCTTCCGGGCAGTGGTCTCCGACCCGGAGGTGAAGCAGGCCCTGGACCGCGGCGACACCGTGGCGCTCCTCAAGACCGCCTCCGTCCACCGGCTGCTGCAGGACCCCGAGGCGCTCGTTCAGCTGGCCAAGCTCCGGGAGGCGGTCGACCAGGTCCAGGAACGGGAGCCCTCGAAACCGGTTGCCCCCCGGCAGCCACGGGTTAAGTGAGCCGCCATGGCGATGCCCGACGTCGGCGACAAGGCCCCTGCGTTCAGCCTCGAAGACCAGTCCGGGAAGACGGTGAAGCTCTCCGATTTCAAGGGCAAGAAGGTGGTCCTCTACTTCTACCCGAAGGACGACACGCCGGGGTGCACGCGGGAGGCGTGCGCTTTCCGCGACGAGCACTCGGCGCTCCAGAAGGCCGGCGCGGTGGTGCTCGGAGTCAGCCCGGACTCCGGCACGAGCCATGCGAAGTTCGCCGGGAAGTACGAGCTACCCTTCCCGCTGCTCGCCGACGTCGACCACTCGGTTTCCGAGAAGTACGGGGCCTGGGGCGAGAAGTCGCTGTACGGGCGGAAGTTCATGGGAATCAACCGCTCCACCTTCCTGATCGACGGCGCGGGCAAGGTGGCCAGGGTGTGGCCGAAGGTGAAGGTCGATGGGCACGTGGAGCAGGTGCTCGAGGCGATCCGGGAGAACTGAACGGTGTTGCCGGGGAATGCCGAGACGGTTCCCCGCGTCACAGGGACGTTGCAGTGGCACGGGGCTCGGCATTGACGCCCCCCCGTGTTCTTCTATTGTGCGCGTTCCCGGGCGACCGGGAGGCCACCTGGAGGTCCTGACCTCACGATGCCCACCTCACCCCCGCAACCCTGGTCCCTGGCAGACGCTTTCGAGACGTACGGTGTCCGCAACTGGGGCGCGGGGTACTTCGGCATCAGCGACAAGGGGAACGTCACCGTCCACGCCGACGGCAACGGCCACTCCCTGGACCTCAAGGAGCTCGTGGAGGAGGTCCGTCGTCGCGGCATCTCCCTGCCCCTCCTCATCCGGTTCACCGACGTGCTGCGGAGCCGGGTGGTGCACCTCAACGAGTCGTTCCGCCGAGCCATCTCCGAGCACGGCTACCGGGGCAGCTACAAGGGCGTGTACCCGATCAAGGTGAACCAGCACCGGTACGTGGCGGAGACCATCGTCGAGGCCGGCCGACCGTACGACTACGGGCTGGAGGCCGGGAGCAAGCCGGAGCTGCTGGCGGTGATGGCGCTGCTGGACAGCCCCGAGGCGCTGATCATCTGCAACGGGTACAAGGACGAGGAGTACATCGAGACCGCGCTCTACGCCTCCCGGCTCGGCCGGAAGGTCGTCCTGGTGGTGGAGAAGCCGAGCGAGATCCCCCTCATCGCCGAGGTGGCCCGGCGCGTGGGGATCCGCCCCTGCATCGGCATCCGGGTGAAGCTCTCCACCCGTGGCGCCGGCAGGTGGGAAGCCTCCGGCGGTGACCGGAGCAAGTTCGGCCTCTCGTCGAGTGAGCTGGTGGACTCGATGGAGTTCATGCGGAAGGTGGGGCTGCTCGACTGCTTCGAGCTCCTGCACTTCCACCTCGGCAGCCAGGTCTCCAACATCCGCAACTTCAAGAACGCGCTGCGCGAGGCGAGCCGCTTCTACGTCGAGGTGGCCCAGGCCGGCGCGCCGCTCAAGTACCTCGACGTGGGTGGCGGCCTGGGCGTCGACTACGACGGCAGCCAGACCAACTTCACCTCCTCGATGAACTACACCACCCAGGAGTACGCGAACGACGTGGTGTTCAGCGTGCTCGAGGCCTGCAACGAGGCCGGCGTTGAGCACCCCACGCTGGTCTCGGAGTCCGGCCGGGCGGTGGTCGCGCACCACGCGGTGCTGGTGACCGAGGTGCTGGGGGTGAGCGAGTTCGACGCCCAGAACGTGCCAGAGACGCTGCCCGAGGACGCCTCTCCGGTGGTGCGGAAGCTCTGGGCGACGTACCGCGAGCTGACGCGGAAGAACGTCCTCGAGGCCTACCACGACGCAACCGAATACAAGGAGGAGTGCCTCACCCTGTTCTCGCTGGGGCACCTCACCCTGGCGGAGCGGGTGGCGGCGGAGAACCTCTTCTGGGCGGTGTGCAAGAAGATCCTCAAGGTCGCCCGCGAGCTGGACGAGATGCCCGAGGAGCTGGAGACGCTCGAGCGGCAGCTGGCGGACACCTACTTCTGCAACTTCAGCGTCTTCCAGTCCCTTCCCGACAGCTGGGCCATCGACCAGCTCTTCCCGATCATGCCGATCCACCGGCTCACCGAGCGCCCCAGCCGGCGTGCGGTGCTGGCGGACATCACCTGTGACTCGGACGGCAAGATCGACCACTTCATCGACCGGCGCGACGTGAAGGACGTCCTGGAGCTCCACCCCATCAACCAGGACGACTACTTCATCGGCATCTTCCTGGTGGGCGCCTACCAGGAGATCCTCGGCGACCTCCACAATCTCTTCGGCGACACCAACGCGGTGCAGGTGTCCCTTGGCCCGAGCGGCGGGTACCTCATCGACCACGTCGTGGGCGGCGACACGGTCACCGAGGTGCTGAACTACGTCAGCTACAGCAAGGACGACCTGGTCGCCCGCGTGCGCCGCTTCGCCGAGGAAGCCCTGCGCAAGGGCTCCATGACCCTCGACCAGTCGCGGCAGCTGCTGCGGGCCTACGAGGACGGGCTCTCCGGCTACACCTACCTCGAGCGCGAGGTGGACGCCCCGGCCCTCGCCGCCACGGGCCAGCTGCGGCTGGTGGAGAAGGCGGAGCCGGGCCGGTCGTCGACCGGAACGTGAGCCCCGGGCATCCGGTCCGACCGGTGTCGAAGCGGGACGCGGTGTCCCTCACCCGTCTGCGCGCGCTCTGCCTGGCGCTCCCGGAGGCGAACGAGCGGGTCTCCCACGGGGAGCCGACGTGGTTCGCAGGCAAGGGCAAGGTCTTCGCCATGCTCGACAACCACCACCACGGCTCCGAGCACCTCTCGGTCTGGCTCCCGATGCCTCCGGGGGTGCAGGACGAGCTCGTGGCTGCCGATTCGGCGCGATTCTTCAGGCCGCCCTACGTCGGGAGCGCGGGCTGGGTGGGGGTGGTGCTCGACCGGAGGCCGGACTGGGAGCTGGTCGCGAAGCTCCTCCGGGAGTCCTTCGTCCACGTCGCCGGGGCGCGGCTCTGCGCGAAGCTGGACCGACCCTCTCGGGGGTGAGCTTCCCTCGCCCGGGCGCTCAGCGGGGCGCGGCCGGAGGGGTCCGTGGCGCACGGCCGAGCAGCTTCCCCCGGGTGACGGCCACCGTTCCGAGCAGGAACACCGGCCCCATCAGAAGAAAGAACGCCGCGGCCATGAGTCGACCTCCGGTCACCTCCTGCCCCCAGGAGAGAACGAACCGGCTCGGATCGGACGGGTCGTAGCGAAGCTCGGGCTGTCGCTCGTGGTCGAACGAGGTGAAAAGCGTGGTGAACTCCTGGTGTCCCAGATGGGAGCCTCCCGCGCTGTCCTGGAAGTCGACGTCGAGCCTGTAGTCCTTGATGACCAGCTTGCTGGACTTCACCCGGCCGCCGACGCGCACCCACTTCGCCGGGATTCCTCGCTCCCAGAGGCTCCGGTCGGCGAGCACGCCCCTGAGCCCCTGTGCTCCGTAGTAGAGGGAGCCCAGCCCAAGCGCCAGGCCGACCACCAGCCACACCAACGCCTTGAGAGTCTTCACCGGCGAGCAGGCTACAGCGCGCCGCTGCGCTCGAGGACCGGATCTCGACCCATGGGACGAGGCCCGAGCCGGGAGTGACACGCTGGGCCGTCCGATGCACCGGACGGATGCGACCCCAGTCGTTCCATCCGCTTGCGCTCCCCGGTCGGGAACTCTCGGACTCGGCTAGACTCTCCGACTGCGACGGGGGGCCTCGCTCGTCACTCGCTCCTCCTCCGGCGCACCGGGAGGGACGAAAGCGATGCGCGGGCTTCTGGCCTCGACGGCACTCCTCGCAGCCTGCGGCGCAACGCTCCCCGAGGAACCTCGGAAGGACATCGCGTCCCGCTCGTCCGCGGTGGTGGGCGGGGAAATCGATCCCGTTCGTGCGGAGGTGTTCTTCCTCATGATCCGGGACAGCGAGGTCAGCAACGGGTTCTATGCCTGCACCGGCACCCTCATCGGTCCGCACACCCTCCTGACCGCTGCCCACTGCCTGAGCTGCCTCACCGAGCCGCTCACGATCGACGTGACCAACCAGCAGCACCCCCTCGACTCCAACAGCGGGCATTTCTCCCCGTCGCTGACGACCATCCGGGGAACGGCGTGGCGACGACACCCCGGATACTCCGAGGTTTGCAGCGGCGGCCAGTCGCCGTTGGCGGACCTGGACATCGGCCTGATCCAGCTCGCGTCCGCGCCCTCCGTCTCCCCCCGTGCCTGGGCAGACACTCCACCGGCCGACAGGACGCCGGTACTCCTCGTCGGGTACGGGAAGACCAGCAACACCGGGGAGTTCGGACGACGCCGCTCCGGGCGCGATCGGGTGGACCTCGTCACCGAGCGGACGCTGCTCGAGCGGGGCAGCCCCTCCGCGACCTGCTTCGGCGACTCGGGCGGTCCTCTGCTGGCGACCGACGGGGGCGTCGATCAGGTCGTGGGCGTCACGAGCCTGGCGACCTGAATTGCGAGGAAGGAGGCATCGCTGCGCGCGTGGACGTCGCGGCCGACTTCATCCGGACGACTCTCGAGGAGTTCGAGGCCGGACCCTGCCTGGCGGACGGAGTGTGCAGCGACGAATGCCCCGACAAGGCGACCGACCCGGACTGTCCGGAGAGCTGTCCGCCGGGCGGGCTGTGCTCGGCGGCTGCCTGTCCCTCACCCGACCCCGATTGCGTCCCGCTCGGCACCCCATGCATCAGCGGCGAACAGTGCGAGGGCAAGCTGTGCGTGACCGATCCCCAGCACGTCGAGGCCTACTGCTCGAAGAATTGCTCCGGGGACGGGGACTGTGGTGGCGGCTTCGTCTGTGAAGGGTCGGCGTGCCGCCATCCGCAGCGGCCCGTCGTGCCCCTGGGATCGACGTGCAACGCCGAGACGGACGCCTGTGCCAGCGGCGGGCTCTGCATCTCCCTCGGGGGCGGCCCTTCGAGCTGTCGGGCGGAATGTGACGTCCGGACCGACTGCACCTCGCGGGTGTGCCTGGTGGACGCTGGCGTGGTGGGGACCGGCGTCTGTGGCGAGGGGCTCACGGTGACCACGCCCGATGCGGGAAGCAAGCAGCAGTCGTCGTCGAGCAAGACGTCGGAGTCGGGCTGCTCGGCCGGATCCGGCGGCGCGGCGCCAGGCCTGTTCCTCCTCCTCGCCCTGTGGCTTGCTGCTCCCCGGCGATCGAAGAGCGCCCGACCCCCTCAGTAGTGGAAGCGGGTCTCCACCTTCACGTCGGGGTGGAGGGTCCGCATCACCGGGCAGGTGTGGGCGACGTTCTCCATCTGCGCTCGCCTGTCGGTGGGCAGCTCGGAGGGCATCCACAGGTCGATCACCAGCGTCCCGATGCGCCGCGGCGAGGGATGCATGTGCTTCTCCACCCGGCCGCGGGTCTTGCCCCAGGGGACGCTCTCCCGCTTCGCGACGATGGCCATGGTGGTCATCATGCAGTCGATGAGGCCGGTGGCGACCAGGTCCGTCGGCGAGAACCCCGAGGCGTCGCCGCCGTTGTCCTTCGGGGCGTCGGTCACGGCCGTGGTCCCGCTCGGCCCGTGGGTGACGCGGACGTGGAGCCCACCCACTGACTCGGCGGTGATCTCGACGAAGTGCGGCTGCTCGGGCATCGGCGACCTCCGGGGAACGGCCGGCAGATGGTAACGCCAAACGGTCGTGTCGGCTCGGTGCGAACGTTTCAAACGCAACGCGCCTGCGGGCGCCTGGAGCTAGCGGACCACCATCTCGTGCTCGCCCTTGGTCGGCGGTTCGGTGTCCGGGCTCCAGTCGATGGTGGCCATCAGCTTCTTCCGCCGCCGGGCGAGGTCCCGGTCGAGGAAAGCGATCGCGTCATTCAGCCGGTCCATCAGCCGCATCGGCGTCCGCCTCGCCCCCTCGGAGAAGAGGGCATGCGTCAGCCAGGGAAACACCGCGGTCACGTCGGTGTGCACGTAGACCGACCCGGACTCGACCGCTTCCACCGAGACCTTCCCCCAGGTGTGCCCCTCCCCCGCCGGGCAGCTGGACAGCGCGCCGTTGTCCACCGGGTCGACGCAGAACTGGAGGTCGATGTCGAACCCCGTGGTGGGCACGGAGAGGATCTGGTCCAGGAGCGGCTCGCCCTGCAGCGTGTAGTTCTTGGGCACGCCGCCGCCGAGGATCCAGATCGCCAGCTTCTTGCTCCCGTGGTGCCGGCAGAAGTGCTGCATGGCGGCCATGGAGTAGACGTCGTCGTTGATGTCGATCGCGAAGCGGAACTCGTCCCCCAGGAGCCGCTTCAGCTTCACCACGTTGAGGAAGATGCTCCCGTCCTGCACCGCGCCCACCCAGATGGGCACCGCGTGCTTGTAGGCGGTGGAGAGCAGCGAGGGCTTCTTGACCCCGAGTGACCGCTCGATCCCGTGCACCGCCTTGCCCAGCAGGTAGTGGAACTCGGGAGTGGTCATGCTCCGCTGGAACTCGGGCCGGCGGATGATGGCACTGAACAGCCGGTCGGTGTCGAGGAGCGCCTCCTCCCAGAAGCCCAGGTCGTAGATGCGGATGATGCGAGCCAGTCGCATCTGGAGGTCGCCGGCGTTCGGGTTCACCTCGCGGATCGCGTGACCGATGATCCGGTGGGCATCGTGGTACAGGTTCGCGCCGGTCGTGGTGAGCGCGCTGACGATGCCGCGCTCGATGAGCGGGATGAGGCAGCTCTGGTGCAGCCCGGCCGGGGTCATCGCTCCGGAGAGGGTGAGGAAGATGCTGCAGTCCTCGGCCACGCTCCGCTGCATCAGCTCGAACGCGGTCCGCTCCTGCCTCCCCACGTACGCGCCGAAGGCGTGGGCGAGGAGGTCCGCCGGCTTCTCGCGGCCGGTGATGGGCCGGGGATCGACGCTGCGGGACTTGGCGTAGGCCTCGCGGAGGCCACGGCGCTGAGAGGGCTTGGGCATGGCGGCGCCGACTATCACGAAATGCCTTGGCTCCGCCGCGGTGGATACGGAAGCATCCGGCCCTTTCCAGGGAGGCGGGGACATGTCG
>JBKPMY010000247.1:0-18710 GCA_046732375.1 Myxococcota bacterium | reverse complement strand
GAGGTCCTGCCGTTCGCCGTCGGGCCGGTGTCCCGGGCCATCCAGCGCCTCGGTGGCCAGCCGGAGCTGCGGATGGCGGTGAAGAAGGCAGGCCCGGTGGTCACCGACCAGGGAAATCTGCTGCTCGACGTCCGGTTCGCTGAGATCGCGGACCCGGCGAGGCTGGAGCGAGATCTGAAGATGATCCCCGGCACGCTGGAGAACGGTCTCTTCGTCGGGCTGGCGCGGCGAGTCCTCGTCGCCAGCCTGGACCAGGGCGTCCCGCGGGTGCGGGAGCTGCTCCCACCTCGGACCAAGTAGGCGTCCCGGGCAGCGAGACGCCTGAAAATCCGCCGATGTACGCGATGTGGGACACGCGCCTATCGAGCGCCGCTGGCGGTTGCTCGTCCGGCAACAGGTGAGGCGCGATCGGCGCACCCGGCCGCGCTCCGGCCCCGAAAAGACTCGGCCGGCGCTGGCGGGGCCGTTGCACAGACCGTCCTCCGTCACCCGGAGGAACCTGTCATGAGAACACTGCTTTTGCTGTCATGTATCGCGGCGCTTGGAGCGGTCGGCTGTGGGAAGAAGGCGGACTGCGGCGAGTTCGCAAAGACCTGGTGTGCTCGAGTGAGCGCCTGCGGCGGAACGCCCAGCGCGCAATGCGAGTCGATCATGACCAATCTCTGCGTCCAGTCCACACCGGCGGCCTGCACCCAGCAGACGGTGGAGGTGGACGAGTGCGTTTCGGCCGCGAACAACGAGAGCTGCAACGACGTGCTCGCTCCGCGGCCGCCGAGCTGCCAGCTCACCTGCAAGAAGTAGCAGCGCGGAGCGTGGTGGGGCGGGCTCCGAGGTCTCGGGGAATCAGCTCCCGGACCCGGGGCGCGCCTTTCGGTGCCCGAGCCAAGCTCACTTGAGAATCTCGTCGAAGTCGATGGCGAGCGTCTCGGGCGGCGAGTGATCGAGACCGCTCACGACCCGCAGGCGCCAGGCCAGCGTGACTCGTCGCTCGACCGCCGCCTCGTGCGCAGCAGCAAACAGCCGGTAGGCGCGCGACACGCGCGTCTTGCCCTGGGCGAGAACGACCGCCGGTCTGGGCCCCTCGTCGATGTCGCGGTCACCGACGACGACGACGAAGTCGCGAGTGAGTGAGCGCTCGAGCGCACCGGCGTCCATGGCCACGGCGCCGAGGCCGTAGGGAGCGTGGACGCGGACATCCGGGATGGCGAGTGTCCCGGCGCCGGAGGCCACCGCTCGACGGAACCGCGCTTCGGGGACGAACAGCACGAGTCGCTGGACGAACTGCCCACCTGCCGAGTGCCCCAGGATGTCGTAGCTCGTGACGGAAAGGGACCATCGCTCGCGAAGGTGATCGAACAGATTCTCGATCAAGAGGAGCGCCCAGTCCTTTCGCGGCTGAAGGGCGCCGCCGCGGACCATCCCGCCAAGATCGTAGGAGTCATCCGGGTAATGATCCTCCCGGAACTGCGGCGCGACCACGATGAGCCGGTGCTCCCGGGCGTAGGGGGCGCCGATGTCACGGGCCGACTTTCCGGTCCGCGAATCACCGTGCAGGATGAAGACCATGCGGGGCTGCGGCCCGAGATCCACGGGCCGCGCGTACCAGACGTGGATGGGCCGGTCACTCCGTCCGCGCTCATCGCGGAACTCGAAATCGCCCAGCTCCATTACCGGTTGCGGCCCTGCTGGTCGAGTCGGTGGGGGAAGCGGTGATTGCGTTGCGCAGCCGACCGTGACGACCTGCATGGCCAGCGCGAGAAAGCGCACGGAGCGATTCTATCGACTCGGGCGGTCCTCGACCGGCTCGCCGCTCTTTCCCGGGCGGTCCGTAGCATCGACCGGGGCCCAAAAGGGGCAAACGCTCGCGGGGCCGTCGCTGCACCGACCAGGCGCTTCATGGGCCGGTTTCCCATTCCTCTGGCCGGCCCCAGCTTTGCCCCTCAGATAGATGGAGCGCGATTCGCGCAAAAACTCTCGGGAGTGTGCCGATGCAGACCTGGTGGAGGCGCGTGGCAGTCATCTCCTTGTTCGCGGCAACAGCCGCGTTCGCTCAAACTGGCGGGCCCGCGGGTGATACCGGCTCGCCCGGCCCTGGCCCGCCCGCGACGACCGGCAGCTCGGGGCCGACGGGGGTCGCTCCGAGCGGGACAGACGCCGTGGGGTCGGCGAATAAGGGCGATGGCACGACCGGCGGGTCGAAGAAGGCGAAGAAGAAGCACCACAAGGGCAGCTCGTCGGCAGACAGCAGCGGATCTGGAACCCCAGGCACCAGCCGCTCCAGCTCGACGGAATCCAGCGGCTCAGGCCGCTAGGGCGCAGTTCGGACGCGGCGAGTCCGACACGGTCCGACGGGCCTACTCTCAGTGCACCCACCGATACCCAGGGTGAGGCCTCAGCCGGGCGGCTTGTGGGAATCGCGTCGTCGCGACTGAAGGGGGGTTCTCGACGAGCGGTCAGCATCGCCAGCTTTACGGTTCATGAAACCGGTGGCCCCTAGGACACTTCTCCTCGTCGAGGACGATCCGGAGCTTCGGGAGTCCATCGCCGAGGTGCTTCGGGAGGCGGGGCGGACGGTGGTGTGCGCCTCGGATGGCCTGGACGCGCTGGCGAAGCTCGACGTCGTCGAGCGGCCGTGCCTCATTCTGCTGGATTTGATGATGCCGAGGATGGACGGAATCGAGTTCCTCCGCCGACTCGGCAAGCATCCTCGCTCGAAGGACTTTCCCGTCCTCATCCTGTCGGCGCACGGGACTGTGCAGCAGGCCGAGGTCTACCCCGGTGTGCTCGGGACCCTGCGGAAACCCTTCGACATCGGGCAGCTGCTCTCCTGGGTGGACGAGCACTGCTGAGCGCCAGGGGGGAGCAGGGAAGCGGTCCTGCCGTTCCCACCGTGGCCCGCGGAAACCAGCCGACGTATCGAAGGACGTCCCACCGAGCCTGCGGAACGAGTTGACATAACGCATCTTATCGGACGTTCGTTCAGAGGGGGCAGAAGGGTTCCGGCGGCCGCCTCTTCACGGCAGGCGCTGCACCCAGATGTTCCGGTACCGCACCGGATGCCCGTGGTCCTGGAGCCGGAGCGGACCGTCGGGCTCGCCGGGAATCTCGGGGTCGCCCAGGCCCGTGCTCCCCCAGACCTCGACGTCCTTCTGCACCCGGGTCCCGTTCCAGACCACCGTGATGCGGGCCGGGCTCACCTTGCTGCTTCCGCTCCACCGCGGCGCGCGGAACAGGATGTCGTAGCTCTGCCAGATGCCCGGCGGGAACGACTCGTTCACGTCCGCATCCTTCACCCCGTAGATGGCGCCGCAGTCGTTGGCGCCCGACAGCGTCGCTCCGAAGGAGTCCAGGATCTGCACCTCGTACCGGCCCTGGATGTAGACGCCGCTGTTCCCCCGGTCCTGCTCCGCCGCCCCGGAGCTGGACTCGGGCACCTGGAACTCGACGTGGATCCGGACGTCGCCGAACCACCGGTGGCTGTAGAGGTCGCCGGTCCCGGGAACCACCTCCATCGCCCCATCGACCGCTCTCCAGCGTGGCGCGGAGCCGTCCCGATGCCTCCAGGCGTCCAGCGCGGTGCCGCTGAGCAGCACCGTCGCGCCGGATGGCGGCGGCAAGTAGACCAGCGGGCGGATCTGCACGTTCCGGTAGAACACCTCCGCTCCCTCGGCCTGAAGAGCGATCTGGCCCCGGCTCAGCGGGCCCCAGCCGTCACCGTCGTCGGTCTCGATGTCGCTGGCCGTGTTCACCCGCCGGCCGTTCACGATCTGTGCCGAGTCCCGGCCCGAGGCGAAGAGCTCCAGCATGTTCCACCCGGTCAGCGACTCCGGCTCCTCGGACTTCATGACCTGTCCCCCGCGAAGCGCCACCTCCTGGCCGCGCGGCGCGAACTTCGGAGGCGATGCACGGGGGTCGGCGACGGTGGTCGTCAGGCCCGTGCCGGAGAGCATCCAGACATCCCCGACGGCGTGCTCCATGATCTGGAACTCGAGGGACCGCGGCCAGATCCGGTCCGGCAGGTGCATGTGGTACAGCAGGCCGCTGTCGCGCGGCTGGTTCTTGCGCGGGGCGAAGGTCTGCGTCCCCCACCTGTGCTCGAGCCGTAGCCGGTAATCGTGGAACTCGTCCCAGCTGGCGAGATAGCCGAAGTCCTTGGGCTTCCCCGACGTGGGGAGTCCGAGGATGTGGAGCACGTCGCCTTCCATGCGGAACACGCTCTCCGGATCCCGGTTCCGGCCGTTCGAGGGCAGCCAGCGATAAAATCTGGAGAGCGACGGGTCGAGCAGTGACTTCCAGGTGGTCTCGCCCAGGTTGACGGGCGGCGTCCCTGCATCGGGCATCCCGGCATCCGGGCGTGGTGATGGGCCCGCGTCCGGCGTGCCCCCATCAGGCGGCGGCGAACCCGCATCATCGAGCCCGGCATCCGGCATTCCAGCATCCGCTCCGGGCGCGCCGGCATCTCCGGCCGGGTTCCCCGCGTCCGCGCCGGCGTCTCCAACCGGGCTCCCCGCGTCCGCGCCGGCGTCGGTGACACGGGGCTGGCGCGGCCCGCCGGCATCCATCGAGCTCCCCGAGGGCAGCTGGCTCGTACAGGCGAGGAAGACCGACGACACGGTCAGGCACACCCGGACGAGTCGCATCGTGCGCGGAGGTACCCATCCATCGACCTGCTGCCAACGGGACCTTCGTCCCGGCGGTCACAACGCTATCTCGTGTCAAACGCTCCAGGTCCCTCGTGCACGGCGACCCCGCCGAGCTCCTCAGGCGCGATCGCGGAGCTCCGCCGCACCGGCGCTCTTTGCGCAGTGCGCGCAGCAGAAGAACCTCGAGCCGGCCTCGAGCCCGTGTCCGAGGATGCGGACCCCGCAGTGGCTGCACCGGGGAGCCAGCTTCTCGATCGCGCACTCGAACGAATCGAAGCGATGGACCGCTCCATTCACGTTCAGCTGGAACGTCTTGTCGTACTCGTTTCCGCAGGTGTCACACCGAGCTTTCATCGCGCCTTCACCTCTCGTCCTCGAACCGTGAGCTTCGCACCCGCGCGCCGGATGCAAGCTGTGCGACCCCAGTTCGCTCCCGTGCGGCCCGCCCGCGCGCGTGGCACTCAGGCAGGCCGGCGAACGGTCGCGACGAGCCGCAGACCGATCGGCACCAGCAGCCGCTGGCTCACGCGCAGCCGCTCGAGCTCGCGAATCCGGAGAAAGAGACGCGTGCCGGCCTCGCCTGGGTCGAGCCGGTCCGAGAGGTACCGGTGGAGGTACGGAAGGCGTTCCGGAGCGCGAAGGTCGAACGCCGTTCCCAGCGCGGAGATCATCATCGCCGCGGCGTGTAGCGGAGGTTCATGCACGTGCCGCTCACGCCAGCGCTCGATCGGGTCCGCGGGTGGCGGACCCTCGCCGCGGTGCCGGTGGTGGCCGTCGTGCCTCCGTGGCGTGTCCGGCGCCAGCGCTCCGCAGCTCTCCAGCACCGCCTGAAGATCCCAGAACCACGCCGCGGTGGCCGCGTCGATCTCCTCGTGCGCGAACTCGTCGGCGACGAGCAGGCCACCGGGCCGGACCAGGGCACGGATCTTTGCGATGCCGGCCTCGAGCGGGGCGATGTGGTGCAGCGAGCGGGTGAACACCACCGCGTCGAAGGGGGCTGCGTCGAAGGCCAGGAAGTCCGAGACGATGGCCGGAACGCCCCGTCCGCGCGCTTCCTCGACCTGCTCTTCGCTCACGTCGATCGCGGTGAGCTCGACGCCTGCGCGCAGGAGACGCTCGGCGAACACTCCCGGGCCGCAGCCCACCTCGAGGACCCGGAGACCCCGTCCGCCCCCCGGGAGCAGCCCGTCCACCCACGCATGGACCTCGTCCACCTCCGCTTCGATCGCTCCGGGGGTCCGCACCCGCCCGGTCATACCCCACGGCCGACCGGAAGGGGCTCCAGCCGGCCTTCCGGAGGAGAGCCCATCGGACCTTGGTCTCATCCCAACGCCCGGCCGCGCCCGTTCCTCTAGACTGCGCCCGGCGATAGCCCGGGAGAAACGGCATGGCGACATCGAACAGCCTTCCGCGAACCGTGATGTCGATCCTGGCCATCAGTGGACTGCTGCTCGGCAGTCTCTGGATCGTGCGCCCGTTCATCGGACCAGGGATCTGGGCAGTCACCATCGTCGTCGCCGTCTGGCCGCTGTTCAGGAAGCTGCAGGCGCGGCTCGGAGGACGCCGTGGCCCGGCGGTCACCGTGATGGCGCTGATTCTCCTGACGATCATCGTCATCCCGGTCTGGCTGGCCGTGGACACGGTCATCGAGCAGTCGGATCGGCTCATCAATCTCGCCCGCTCACTGCCGACGCTCCAGGTTCCCCCTGCCCCCACCTGGCTCGATTCGATCCCGCTGGGCCCGCGCGTCGCTCGCTCCTGGAATGAGCTGGCGCAAGCGCAGCCCGGAGCCCTCGCCGCGCGTGTCGAGCCCTACGTGGGTACGGCGGTCAGGTGGTTCGCGGCGCAGGCCGGTTCGTTCGGCGCGCTGCTGGTTCATCTCCTGGTGATGCTGATCATCTCCGTCGTCCTCTTCGCCCAGGGGGACATCGCGGCGCGGGGCGTGCTGGCCTTCTTCCACTGGCTCGCGGGCGAGCGCGGTCATGCGGCGGTCATCCTCGCGGGCCAGGCGATCCGTGCGGTGGCGCTGGGGGTCATCGTCACCGCCCTGATCCAGACCACCGTTTCGGGCATCGGGATGTTCATCGCCGGGATCCCCCACCCCGGGCTCCTCACGGCGGTGGTGTTCCTGCTCTGCATCGCGCAGCTCGGGCCGGCGCTGGTGATGATCCCCGGAGTGATCTGGCTCTACTGGTCGGGGTCGGCGGGATGGGGAACGTTCTTCCTGGTCTGGACCCTGGTGGTGCTGACCATGGACAACGTGCTGCGCCCCTGGCTCATCACCCGGGGAGCCAATCTCCCCATCCTCTTGATCTTCGCCGGCGTCATCGGCGGGTTGCTGGGGTTCGGGGTCATCGGCCTCTTCATCGGGCCGGTCATCCTCGCGGTGAGCTACACGCTGCTGAAGGCCCTGGTCACCGACGGGGAGGCGACGGTCGTGGCTCCCGCCGCTGTTCCCGCGCCGGCCGTCTCCGTGCATCCGCCGGCGGCCTGAGAACCGGTCCCGTCCGGCACGCAAACGAAGGCTGCGGGGACCCCGATCGCCGTTAGAAGTGCGCCTCCGATGCGAAGGAGCTCCTCCCCGTGATGCATTTCGGTGCCATCCTGGCCCTTTCCGTGGGCCTGGCGATGGATGCGACGGCGGTCTCGGCTGCTCGCGGCATGGCAGTTCCGAGGATCCGCCCGCGCCACGTGGCCCTGGTGGCTCTCTTCTTCGGCGGATTCCAGGCGCTGATGCCCGTCATCGGATGGCTGGTTGGCTCGCGGGTGGGGCCGCTGGTCGAGGCGTGGGATCACTGGATCGCCTTCGTCCTGCTGGCCGCCATCGGCGGGAAGATGCTCTGGGAGTCGCGCGATCCGAAGGCGGCGGCCACACAGCGGAACGAGGATGAGGTGTTCGGGCTCCGGGTGATGCTGACGCTGGCGGTGGCGACCAGCATCGACGCGCTGGCGGTGGGCATCACGCTCCCGATGCTCGACGCCCCCTTCGCCCTGTCGGTGGCGACCATCGGGGTGACCACCGCCATCATGTGCGTGGCGGGGCTCCTGCTCGGGCGCCGCGCCGGGGCGATGCTGGGCCGGCGCCTGGACGTGCTCGGGGGCCTCATCCTGATCGGGCTGGGGGTGAAGATCCTCGTGGACCACCTGGGCGGCGGCTAGCGGCAATCCGCGGGCCCAGCGGACGCGTCATGCGCGACATCGTCCGCCGGGCGGTGACGGTCGCTGGCCTCTCGGCAGGCGCCATCGTGCTGCACGAGCTCGGGCATCGTGCCGTCTTCTTCCTGACCGGCACTCCGGCTCGCATGGGTTTCCAGCCGGTCGATCCCACGGTGCCGGTCTCCCATTCGCTCTGGCTGTGCGGCAAGGCCGGTGGCCGGTGGTCACCCTCGTCCTCGCGGCGGTGCTGCTCGCCATCGCCCGGCGCCACGGCTCGTTCGGCTGGCCACCGCCGCCTCCCAACGCGAGCCTCCGCCTGTTCCCGCTCACGATGGACCTCGGCCGGGCCTTCCGGGGTCCGGCGCCGTTCTCGGACGACGGAGAGCTCGTGTCCGCCCTCACCCCTTCCATCGCAGCCCGGGTCAGCGGGCTCCTTGCGGTGTGGCTCGTCTTCGGTGTCCTGTCATTGCTCGCGGCACGGACCTTCCCCTCTCGGCGCCGCCGCTGGCTCGGCGTGGCCGCGGTCTACCTCGGTAGCCTCGCGGTGGGATCGGCGCTTCCGTCGCCGACGAGCTGCTCGGATCCGCGGTAGTTGAGCCCTGATGACTCCCCGATTCCTGGCTGACACTCGCCGGTAGCGGCCACTGTTTCTCCGGGCTGGCAGGTATCACTCCACCGAGGTGGCCGATCCTCGCCCGCCGGCGTCCGAGTCGCGTTCCGTTCTCCGGATCGAGATCTCTCCGACCAGCATCTTCCTGGGGGTTCTGGTGGTGGCAGTGGTCTGGATCCTGGGCCGGCTGATTCCGGTCCTGGTCACCATCGCCTGCGCGCTGATGCTCGCCGCCACCCTGGCTCCGAGCGTGCGCTGGCTCGAGGAGCGCCGGATCCGCCGTGGCTTCGCCCTGGCGCTGGTCTTCGGCTCAGCGGTCGTCCTCCTCGGGGTGATCGTCCTGGTGATCGGCCCGCCGCTCTGGCAGGCAGTGACACGGTTCGTGGGCGAGCTTCCGCGCTTGCGCGACGAGCTCGCCGAGACGCTCGCCTCACACCGCGGCACCGCCGGGCTCGCTCAGGGCCTTCGCCAGCTCGATCCCGAACGGCTCGGGGAGAACGTGGACCTCGGCGCGGCGGTCGCGGTCTCGGTCAGCTTGGCCGAGTTCATCACTTACGGGCTCACCGCCCTGTTCCTGACCGTGTACCTGCTCGCGGATCGGGAGCGGATGCAGGGAGTGCTCTACACCCTGGTGCCGAGGCGTTTTCACGTCCGCACCGCGCGGGTACTGATCAGCCTCGAGTCTATCGTCGGCGGGTACATCCGGGGCCAGATCATCACCTCGGTGCTCATCGCGATCTTCACCTTCACCCTGCTGTCGGTGCTCCGGCTGCCGGACGCACTCGCGCTGGCTGCCTTCGCGGGGCTCACCGACGTCATCCCCTTCGTCGGAGGGATCCTCGCGACCGCGCCGGCCGTGCTGGCTGGGCTCTCGCGAGGCACCGGGGCGATGATCGCCATCCTGCTGCTGATGGTCGCCTACCAGGAATTCGAGAGCCGGGTACTCATTCCCCGCATCTACGGACGGACACTGAAGCTCCCATCCGCTGGGGTTCTGGTCGCGCTGCTCGTAGGAGGTCGGCTGGGCGGTATCTTCGGCGCGCTCTTCGCGCTCCCCGTCGCCGCGGCCATCGTGAGCATCGTGAAGGAGTCGCGGGTCGAGCTCCCCGGCGAGCCGGCGACGGATCCGGCGCAGCGGGCGGCTGACGCGCGTGCCGAGCGGGCCTACGCACGGCGGGCGGAGGGGGCGAGCCCCACCGAGGCCGCGCGGACCGCGCTGGAGGTCGCCGAGGAAGCCGCACCGGCACGGCGCGCCAAGCGCCCCCAGGAATGATCGGGCTTGTGGAGCGGCACCGGGAGCGGCTCGAGAGATCGAGAGGGCGGTGCCGGTCCTGTTCGCTGCCAGCCTGACTTCCGGACGAGGCCCGCGACTGTGCATTGCACCGGGCCAGGGAGATGCGACTGTTCCGGCCGAACGATGACTCCCTCCGAGCTCCGTGCCCACGGCCGCACCGGAACCGCGCTGGCGTTGCTCTACGTCTTCCTCTGGTCCTCCGCCTTCGTGCCCAGCCGGGTGCTCTCCAGGATGGGCGAGCCCCTGTGGGTGCTGACCGTCCGCTTCGCCATCGCCTCGGTTCTCATGGCCGTGGTGGTGGTCGCGCTTCGCAGGCCCTGGCCACGAACCCGCGCCGCGTGGATCCAGATCGCCGGGTACGGGCTGCTGGCCAACGCCACCTACCTCGGCTGCACCTACGAGGCGTTACGGCATCTCTCCTCTGGCATGGGCGCGATCATCGCCAGCACCAATCCGCTCCTCCTCGCGCTGGTGGCGCCTGCGCTCCTGAACGAGCCGCTGACCGGGAGAAAGATCGTCGGGCTCCTCCTCGGGTTCGGTGGCGTCCTGGTCGCGATGTCAGCGCGAGCGGGGACCCAGGCGGCTCGACCGGTGGACGTGCTCCTGGCCTTCGTCGGCGTCGTCGCGCTGGTGGGCTCCACCCTGGTTTTCAAGCGTCTGAAGACGGCCGAGGATCTCCTGGCGGCGAACACCGTTCAGCTCGGCGTGGCGTCGGTCGCGCTCCTGCCGGTGGCGATCTTCCTGGAGGGAGCGCCGCATTTCCCGCCCACGGCCGAGTTCATTCTGAACCTCACCTATCTGGTCCTGGTGATGAGCCTCGGTGCGACCTTCCTCTGGTTCTGGCTCCTGCGGCACGGCGAGGCCAGTCGAGTGAGCGCCTTCTACTTCCTCACGCCCATCTTCGGGCTGGGGCTGGGCGCGCTGCTCCTCGGAGAGCCGGTGCGTCCGCTGGACGGCCTCGGGCTTGCCGCAGTTGCCGCGGGAATCGTCCTGGTCCAGTCGTCCCGTGGCAGGGCGGTGCCTGCGGCCGTCAAGGAGACCGAGGGCACAGGGGGCGTGGGGGTCTGACGCGACTGGGTTGCATACCAGACGGTCGGTGGGACGCCCCGTGTCTCGCGCTGTCTCGCGCTCCTACCGTCGCCACCGCTGCCATCTCCGGGCAGCGAACTCGAGGGGACCCAACATGTCCAAGACGCGCGTGCACGCCGTGGCGCTGGCCGCCGCGATGCTTTCCACCGCCGCAACCGCCGAGGCCGCTCCGAAGACCCACCGGCTCACCGCGACGCCCGACACGGTGCAGTGGGGGTGGCTCGACCCCAAGGAGCCGCCGAAGCTCACCATCGAATCCGGCGACATCGTCTCCATCGAGACGCTGATGCACGCCCGGGATCAGATCCAGAAGGGCACGACGATGGAGAAGATCGTCGAGCTGCGAAAGGCGAATCCCGGCGGCGGCCCTCACTCGATCACCGGCCCCATCTTCGTCAAGGGCGCGAAGCCGGGCGACGTGATGGAGATCCGGATCCGGAAGATCGTCCCCAAGAAGGTCGGAACCAACTTCAACCTCCCGGGCAAGGAGTTCCCGACCATCGGCGCGCTGGCCCCCCAGTTCCCGGAGGGGTACGTCCACTACTTCGACATCGATCCGAAGAAGGCCACCGTCACCTTCAAGCCGGGCATCGAGATTCCTCTGCGCCCCTTCCCTGGCACCCTGGCAGTGGGGATCGACCCGGAAGACCCCTCGCCGCGCAAGGGCGGAGCGAAGGAGCCCATGGCCCCGGTGAGCACGCTGCGGCCCTGGAAGAACGGCTCCAACATGGACATCAACGAGCTGACGGCGGGGTCGACCATCTTCATCCCGGTCTTTCTCGAGGGCGGCCTCATCTGGACCGGGGACTCGCACTGCGCCCAGGGGAACGGAGAGGTGAACCTCACCGCGCTGGAGTGCTCGTTCGAGTCCATCGAGATCCAGCCCATCGTGCACCACGACATGAAGCTCACCTGGCCGCGCATCGAGACCAAGACCCACTGGATCAGCGTCGGGTTCGACGAGGACCTGGGCAAGGCGATGGTGAACGCCGCCACCGAGATGGTGGACTTCCTCAGCACCACCAAGGGCCTCACCCGTGAGGAGGCCTACTCGCTGACCGCCATGGCCGGGGACTGCCGGGTCAGCCAGGTGGTCGACGTCCGCAAGGGCGTGCACTGCATGATGCCCAAGAGCCTCTGGGGCGGTAAGCAGCTCTCCTCCCGCTGACGGTCCGACCGGCCGACGCCGTTTCGGCGCTAGGGTGCGGTGCCATGCGCTTGCACCCGATCGCCGTCACCCTCGCGCTCCTGCTCGGCCCGGGCTGCGCGATGACCGACAAGGACCTCTGTCCCGAGTCTCAGGGGCTGCGCTGCGCCACCACGCCGGACTGCTCGCGCGATGCGGCCCGCGGCTGCCGGGTCTGCCAGTGCACGAGCCCGTACCAGACGGCGCCCTACTCGCCGGTGCGCGCGCCGAACGATCCAGGGCGGGTGCCCGACCCCACCCTCCCCCCGCGCTGAGCCCGGCTACCGCCGCGCGCGCCCTGCCTTTCCTTCCCACAGTGCCGCGTGAGCGGCGGCCAGCCTCGCCACCGGGACCCGGAACGGCGAGCAGGACACGTAGTCCAGGCCCAGCCGGTGGCAGAAGGCGATGCTCTTCGGGTCGCCCCCGTGCTCGCCGCAGATGCCGACGTCGAGCCCGGGGCGTGTCTTCCTCCCCAGCTCGACCGCCATCTGCATCAGTCGCCCCACCCCGCCCTCGTCGAGGTGGTCGAAGGGGTTCTCGGGGAGGATACCCGCGGTGAGGTACTCGGAGAGGAAGCTGGTCTCGGCGTCGTCCCGGGAGATGCCGAAGGTGGTCTGGGTGAGGTCGTTGGTCCCGAAGGAGAAGAACTGGGCCAGCGAGGCGATCTCGTCGGCGGTGACCGCTGCCCGGGGGATCTCGATCATCGTCCCGAACCGGTAGCGGATCTTCCGCTTCCGCTCGGCCATGACCGTCCGCGCCTCGTCCTCCAGCGCCTTCTGCTCCCAGCGCAGCTCGTTCCCGTGCGTGACCAGGGGAATCATGATCTTCGGAAAGACCCCGATTCCCGCCTCGGCCACGTTGCACGCCGCCTCGAAGATGGCGCGCACCTGCATTCGCACCAGGCCCGGCATGTGAATGCCCAGGCGGACACCCCGGAGGCCCAGCATGGGGTTCATCTCCCGGAGCCGCTCCACGGCCCCGAGCATCCGGCGCTTCGTCTCCAGGGTCGTTGCCTCGGAGAGCGTGGTCTCCGAGCGGAGCTCCTGCCGAGTTTCCAGCTCGGTGACCTCCCGGAGGAGCGTGTCGTGCGCGGGGAGGAACTCGTGCAGCGGCGGATCGATGAGCCGGATGGTGACCGGCTGCCCGTCCATGGCCCGGAAGAGGCCCTCGAGGTCCGCCCGCTGCAGCGGCAGGAGCCGGCGGAGGACCTCGGCGCGCTCCTCCTCCGAGCGGGAGATGATCAGGGTCTGGACGAGCGGCAGCCGGTCGGTCTCGAAGAACATGTGCTCGGTCCGGCACAGGCCGATGCCCTCCGCCCCGAGAGCGCGGGCCCGCTCGGCGTCGCGCGGGTAGTCGGCGTTGGCCCACACCCCCAGACGGCGGAAGCGGTCCGCCCAGGCCAGGAGCTCGATGAGAGCGGGGTCCTCGAGGGAGGGCTGCATCGTCTCGACCTGGCCGAGGAACACCTCCCCGGTCGTCCCGTCGATGGAGACCCAGTCGCCCTCGCGCAGCACGATGCTGGACCGCTTGAGGGTGGCCTCCCGCTTCTCCGGGTCCACCTCGAGGGCCATCACCCCGACGACCGCCGGCTTTCCGAACTGCCGGGCAACCAGAGCGGCGTGGCTGGTCCGGCCTCCGCGGCTGGTGAGGATCCCCCGGGCAGCGAGCATGCCGTGGACGTCGTCCGGCTTGGTCTCGGCGCGGATCATCACCACCGCCTTCTTCTCCTTCGACCAGCGCTCGGCGGTGTCGGCGTCGAAGGCCAGCTGACCCACGGCCGCCCCCGGGGAGACGTTGAGCCCGCTGGCCAGGTGCCGCCGCTCCGCCCGCGCCGACCGCATCGACTCGGGGTCGAACTGGGGATGGAGGAAAAACTCCACGTGCTCCGGCGTCACCCGGAGCACCGCATCCTGCCGGGTGATGAGCTTCTCCTTCGCCAGATCGACTGCGATCTTCACCGCCGCCCGCGCGGTGCGCTTGGCGTCGCGGGTCTGGAGCATCCACAGGGTGCCCCGCTCCACCGTGAACTCGATGTCCTGCACCTCCCGGTAGTGCTTCTCCAGCAGCCGGGCGATGCGCTTCAGCTCGGCGAACGCCTCGGGCATGTCCTTCGCCAGCAACTCGATGGGCTGGGTGGCGCGAATGCCAGCGACCACGTCCTCGCCCTGGGCGTTGAGGAGGTAGTCGCCCTCGAGCTCGTTCTCTCCGCTGGAGACGTTTCGGGTGGTGGCTACCCCGGTGGCCGAGCCCTTTCCCAGGTTGCCGAAGACCATGGCCACGATGTTCACCGCGGTTCCCAGGTCGTCGGGGATGCCGGCCGCCCTTCGGTAGTCCTGGGCGCGCTTGCCTTGCCAGGAGCGGAACACCGCCTCGGTAGCCAGCCGAAGCTGCTCCAGCGGATCATCGGGAAACTCGCGGCCCGACTCCTTCCGGACGAGCTCCCGGAAGCGGCCGGCGATGGTGCGCAGGTCGTCGGCGCTCAGGTCGGCGTCGTTCTCCACGCCCCGCCGGGTGCGCCACTCGGCGAGCACCTGCTCGAAGGGCTCGTCGCGCACTCCGAGCACCACAGTCCCGTACATCTGGATGAGGCGCCGGTACGCATCGCATGCGAAGCGCGGGTCGCCGGTGAGCCGAGCGAGGCCCTCCACCGTCTCCGCGTTGAGCCCGATGTTGAGGACGGTGTCCATCATCCCCGGCATCGAGAACTTCGCGCCGGAGCGGCAGGACACCAGCAGCGGGTTGGAAGTGTCCCCGAAGCGCTTGCCGGTGCGGCCCTCCAGCTCCCGCAGCGCCGCCACCTCTTCGTCCCACAGTCCGCGCGGCCAGCTTCCGGTCCTGAGGAACGCCCGGCAGGCCTCGGTGGTCACGGTGAACCCCGGCGGCACCGGCAGTCCCAGACGGGTCATCTCGGCCAGGTTGGCCCCCTTGCCGCCGAGGAAGGCCTTGACCTCGTCCCAGGTCCTCGCAGTTCGCTTGACCTCGGCGAGCTGGTCGAACCGGAAGACGAACGTGCGGGCCTTGCTCCGGGCGTGGGTGGCTCGGGGTGAGCTCCGGCGAGAGCTGGTGGTGCGGAGGCGGCGGAGGGTCGAGGGGGTCATCGGCGGGGCTCCTGTCGCGCGGGTGCACGGAACGCTGCTCCGGGGGCCGGCAGCGCAAAAGATGCGCCCCGGGCCCCCCGATCGCTCGCCCGTCTCGGGGCCCTGCGAGAACCTCGCCAGCTGGCCCGGGGATCGCTTTGATGCGCGCCATGGGGACCGACTCGATGCAGTTGCTTCCGCCCGCGCAGGACCTGGTCGATGAGCTCGCCCGTTGCGCCGCACCCGAACGGGTCCTCACCCGGCCGCTGGATCGCGTGGCGTTCGCCTCGGATGCGAGCTTCTACCGGCTGCTGCCCCAGGCGGTGGTGCTCGCGAGCTCGGTCGACGAGGTGCAACGGCTGTTCGCCCTCAGCCGGGAGCGAGGCATCCCGCTCACCTTTCGCGCCGCTGGAACGAGTCTCTCTGGCCAGTCGCTCTCCGATGGGCTGCTGGTGGAGGTGGCGCAGCACTGGCGCTCGGCGCGCGTGGAGGAGGACGGGCTCCGCATCCGCGCCCGTCCGGGGATGATCGGGGACCATCTGAATCAGCTCCTGCGCCCGTTCGGGCGGAAGATCGGTCCCGACCCGGCGAGCATCCGCTCCTGCACCCTCGGCGGCATCCTGGCCAACAACTCCAGCGGGATGTGCTGCGGCGTGGAGCAGAACAGCTACCACACCCTCCACTCGCTCACCTTCGTCCTGCCCTCGGGGACGGTGATCGACAGCGGGGCCGAGGGGGCGGACGAGGAGCTCCGGGCGCGCGAGCCGGCGCTGCATCGAGGATTGCTGGAGCTCAGGGACGAAATCCGCGCGCGCCCCCAGCTGGTGGAGCGCATCCGCGCGAAGTACGGGATGAAGAACACCACCGGCTACGGGCTCAACGCCTTCGTCGACTTCGAGCGGCCGGTCGACATCTTCGCCCACGTCCTGGTGGGCTCCGAGGGAACGCTGGCCTTCATCGCCGAGGCGGTGATGGAGACGGTCCCGGTGCTTCCTTACAAGTCGACCGGGCTGCTCTTCTTCGGCGACATCCACGCCGCGTGCGCGGCCATCGCCCCGCTGCGCGATTCGGGGGCGAGGGCCCTGGAGCTCCTCGACGCCGCCAGCCTCCGTGCCGCGTCGGGGAAGCCCGGGATGCCCACTGACCTCCGCGGCCTCGGCGCCGCCCCGGCCGCGCTCCTCTGCGAGTTCCAGACCGGCAAGGAGGTCGAGCTCCCGGGCCTGGAAGAGGCGGCAGCGGGCGTCACCCGCGCGCTTCCCCTCGTCGTTCCGGCGGAGTTCACCCGTGACCCCGAGCTGCAGGCCCGGTTCTGGCGGGTGCGGGAGGGTCTGTTCCCCACCGTCGGGGGCGTCCGGCGCAGCGGAACGACGGTCATCATCGAGGACGTGTGCTTCCCCATCCCGCACCTGGCCGACGCGGCGGTGGACCTCCAGGGCCTGTTCCGCACCCACCGGTACGAGAACGCGATCATCTTCGGCCACGCCAAGGATGGGAACGTCCACTTCGTCATCACCCAGTCCTTCAACGACCAGGCGGCGGTGGACCAGTACGCGCGCTTCATCGACGACCTGGTCCCCCTGGTGGTCCGCAAGTACGACGGAGCCCTCAAGGCCGAGCACGGGACCGGCCGGAACATGGCTCCCTTCGTGGAGACCGAGTGGGGGCCGGAGGGGCTGGCGATCATGCGCCGGCTCAAGGCGCTGGCCGATCCGCAGAACATCCTCAACCCCGGGGTGATCGTCCCCGCCGGCCCCAAATCCCACCTCGAGGACCTCAAGTCGCTGCCCTCGATCGAGCGCGAGGCGGACATGTGCATCGAGTGCGGCTTCTGCGAGCCGGTGTGTCCGAGCCGCGAGCTGACGCTCACCCCGCGGCAGCGCATCGTCGTTCGCCGCGAGCTGGAGCGCCGCCCGGCGGGGACCGTCTCCGAGGAGATCCGCCGCGACTACCAGTACTCCGGGCTCGACACCTGCGCCGGAGACGGCATGTGTCAGACGCGCTGCCCGGTCTCGATCGACACCGGTGCCCTGGTGAAGCGCTTCCGTGCCGCGCAGCACTCGGACTTCGGCAGGGACGCGGGGCTCCGGGCTGCGCTGTCCGGGCGGACCACCGAACGGATGGCGCGCGCCAGCCTCGCCGCCGGGAACGCGCTCGCCTCGGTCATCGGCCATCGCGCGGTGGGAGCGATGACCGATGCGCTCCGCGCCGTGCTCGGCCACGACCTCGTACCTCGCTGGACCCCGGACATGCCCCGGGCCGCCCCTCCCCTCCCCCGCACCGGCGCCGAGGGCGCGCAGGCCATCTACTTCCCGGCCTGCGTGGTCCGGATGTTCGGGCCTGCGGAGGGCGAGCCGGAGCGCCCCACCATCCCCGAGGCGCTGGTGGCGCTCGCCCGCCGTGCCGGGGTCCCGGTGCACATTCCGGAGGACATCGCCGGCTCCTGCTGCGGCACTCCCTGGCACTCCAAGGGCTACGTCGAGGGAGACGAGGCGATGGCCAACGCCACCCTGGAGCGCCTCTGGCGGTGGACCGGGGAGGGGCGGCTACCGGTGGTGGTCGAGGGAAGCTCGTGCGCGCACGGCTTCCGCGAGGCTCGCCAGGCGCTCACCCCGGCGAACCGCGAGCGCTTCGATCGCCTGCGGATCCTCGACTCGGTCGAGTTCGTCCACGACACGCTGCTGCCCCGCCTCCGGACGGACCGACGGCTCGGCTCGGCCGTCGTCCACCCGGTGTGCTCGCTGGTGGAGATGGGCCTGGTGCCGAAGCTGGTGGGGATCGGCAAGGCGGTGGCCGAGGAGGTGGTCGTGCCCGACCGGGCGGGGTGCTGCGGCTTCGCCGGGGACCGCGGGTTTCTTCACCCCGAGCTCGCCGCCTCCGCCACCCGGGCCGAGGCGGAGGAGATCTCCCGCCGGCAGTTCGACGCCCACCTCGTCTCCAACCACCCCTGCACCATCGGGATGCACCGGGCCACGGGGCGGCCGTGGCAGAACTTCGCCCTGGTGCTCGAGTCCCTCACCCGGGGGATGGAGGGAGCGCCGAAGGTCAGCGAGTGACGGTGGCCGGCGTTCCGGTGCCCCCCGGCGTCGGGTGTCCCTCGGCGTGGCGGCGAAGGCGGAAGGCCAGGAAGAGCAGCATCACCCCGAAGATGAGGGCGTAGGCGCCGATCCAGAGCGTGAGCGCCAGCGCCGCGGGGCCAGGAGCGGCGAAGAGCACGATGCCGAAGAGGATGGAGAGCACGCCCGCCAGGCCGAGCCAGAACTCGCCGGTGATCTCCTTTCGCAGCCGGATCGCGGCCGCCAGCTCGAAGATGCCGGTGAGGATCGCCCAGATGCCCACGTAGTAGAGCAGCACCAGGGCGGTCGCTGCCGGGCGGGCAATGGTGAGGATACCGATGCCGATGCCGACCAGTGCCTCGAGCACCAGCAGCCAGAAGCGGTCCTTTCCCTGGCCCCGGAAGAGCGCGACGAGGTCGAACACCCCGTCGACGAAGGCGTAGGCGCCGAAGAGCAGGACGATCGCCGCGAAGGCCGATGCCGGCCATGCCAGCGCCAGCACGCCGAAGATGATTGCCACGGCACCACGGAGGGCCACCCAGCCCCAGTTACGCGCGAGTTCGTGAATCATCGGACACTCCGGTAAGGGGGGCAGACGTTCC
>JBKPMY010000246.1:0-4444 GCA_046732375.1 Myxococcota bacterium | reverse complement strand
GCTCACGAGCGACGACTCCACCAGAGCGGAGCGACGCCCCGGGCTCACGGTCGTCGAGGAGCCGGCGGCCGGACTCAGCGGCGTCGGCTGAGCCCGCTTCGGCGGGATGTGCTCCGGATGGTCGCGCACGGGACGGACGCGCATGCACACCCGGTGAATTCCCGGACAGCCATCGGGCGCCCATCGAACCGGCCCCTCCCGGGCGCGCTGCCGGTCGCGGTGCCAGACACCTCGTTCAGACACCTCGTTCACGGGCATCTGCTTGCGCGGGCGCCTGCTTGCACCCACGCGCCGAGCGTGGAACATCTCCACGAGCACGGGAGGTGCCTCATGACTCGAGACTCGAACGAGGCCAGGCCCCTTCGACAGGAGATCGAGCCCGGTGTCGTCCGCGGGGCGTGGCAGCACCGGCTCGAGGACGGCCGCATCCAGTGCGACCTCTGCCCCCGCTTCTGCAAGCTCCACGAAGGGCAGAAGGCGTTCTGCTTCGTGCGCGAGGCCCGCAACGGAGAGGTCGTTCTCACCAGCTACGGGCGGGCGACCGGCTTCTGCATCGATCCGATCGAGAAGAAGCCTCTGAACCACTTCTATCCCGGCTCGAGCGTTCTCTCCTTCGGGACCGCGGGCTGCAACCTCGGTTGCCGCTTCTGCCAGAACTGGGACATCTCCAAGGCCCGCGAGGACAGCGTTCTCTCCGCACGAGCGACGCCGGCGCGGGTGGCCGAGGCGGCGGTCGAGCGGGGCTGCCGGAGTATCGCCTTCACCTACAACGACCCGGTCATCTTCGCCGAGTACGCGATGGACTGTGCCCTCGAGGCTCACGCCCGCGGCGTGAAGACGGTCGCCGTGTCGAGCGGCTACATGGCGCCGGAGGCGCGCAGCGAGTTCTACGCCCACATGGACGCGGCCAACATCGACCTGAAGGCCTTCACCGAGAACTTCTACCGCGGGCTCTGCTTTGCCCATCTCGACCCCGTGCTCGACACACTTCGGTGGCTCCGACACCACACGACGGTCTGGCTCGAGGTCACCACTCTGCTGATCCCGGGTCGCAACGACTCCGAGGAGGAGGTCGAGAAGCTCTCCCGGTGGTTCGTGAGCGAGCTCGGGGCCGACGTGCCGCTGCACTTTACCGCCTTCCACCCCGACTTCATGCTGATGGACGTCCCGCACACGCCGGCCGCGACTCTCACCCGGGCACGCGAGCAGGCGCTGGCCGCCGGGCTGAGGCACGTCTACACGGGGAACATCCGTGACCCGCGCGGCCAGTCGACCTACTGCACCGGCTGCGGACGGAATGTCATCGGACGTGACGGGTACGAGATCACCGGCTGGCAGCTCGATGCGCAGGGCCGGTGTCGGGCCTGCGAGACGACGCTCGGGGGGCACTTCGAGCGCGTGCCTGGCACCTGGGGCGCGAGGCGCCGCCCGGTGGTGCTCGCCGGCGGGGGGTAGCGACATGTCGTCCGCGCCCGCTGTCGCCGTTCGCCCTCCCGCGGTGGCCGGGGCCTTCTACCCGAGCGACGCCGGGGTGCTCGGCGAGACCGTGAATCGGCTCCTGGCTCGCGCCAACCCTCCGACCATCGGCGGGTCGCTGCGCGCACTCATCGTCCCGCACGCCGGTTACGTCTACTCGGGACCGATCGCTGCCAGCGCATACGCGGTGCTCCGAAGGGAATCGCCCCTCCCACGGTGCATCGCGCTGCTCGGCCCCGCACACTTCGTGCCCTTCCCAGGGCTGGCGCTGCCGGAGGCGGATGCGCTCGCCACGCCCCTGGGCATCGTCCCCGTCGATCCGTTCGCCGCGTCCCTGCCGCAGCGCTTCGGACAGGTGCTCCGCTCCGAACGAGCGCACCGTCGCGAGCACTCGCTGGAGGTGCAGTTGCCCTTTCTCCAGAGCGTCCTGCCCGCGGGTTTCACCGTGCTGCCGCTGGTCGTGGGGGACGCCCGGCCGGCGGAGGTCTCCGCGATCATCGAGCTCCTTTCGGGGCGACCGGGCACGCTGGTGCTGATCAGCACCGACCTGTCGCACTACCTCCCTGCGGACGAGGCACGGGAGGTCGACCGCCGGACCTGCGGAGTCGTGACGGCGGGGGACGTCGAGAACCTCGAGCCGGAGATGGCGTGCGGTCACCACCCGCTCGCCGGACTGATGCTGGCTGCACGGCGCCGGGAGTGGATCACGGAGCTGCTCGACCTGCGCAACTCCTCGGACACGGCGGGCGATGCGGACCGGGTGGTGGGCTACGGCGCATTCGCGGTCGTGGAGGGCAGCCGGACGGCCGGGAGCACCTAGAACGTCACCTGCTTCCGACCTGCATCGACCGCCTTCAGCCACTTCACCAGGCCCGGGAAATAGGTCTTCTGATCGTCCCACATCGAGAAGTGGCTGCCGTCGGGGCAGAACAGGAAGCTTCCCTGCTGGACCTGCCCGGCGACCCACTTCATGTGGGCCGGGTCCATGGTGTCGTGCTTCGCCCCGATGACCAGGGTGGGCATCGACACCTTGGGGAGATCGGCCTTCCGGTCCCACTTCTCGATGCGTCCCGTCGCGCCGAACTCGCTCGGCCCTTGCATGAGCACGTAGATCTTCTTGTTGAGCTTCGCGAGGGTCCGGTTCACCGCGTCCGGCCATTCCGGCAGCCGGCAGATGTGCTTCGCGTAGAAGTTCGGGACGAGCAGCGCTTCGTAGCGTGGATTCTCGAACTGCCCCTTCGCCTCGAGATCGCGGATCTCCTTCACCACCGCCGGGTCCATCGACTTCGCGAGCACGTCGGTGGCGTACCGGTTGTAGTCGGGAATGCTCATCATCATGTTGGCGATGACGAGTCCCTTGAGATTTTGTCCGTACCTGAGCGCGTACTCGACGGCGAGCATGCCGCCCCACGAGGCGCCCATCAGGAAGAAGTTGTCGCGCCCGAGGCCGAGTGCCTTCCGGACCTGCTCCACCTCGTCGACCCACCGATCGATGGTCCACAGGTCCGGATCGTCCGGCTGATCCGACCATGCCGAACCGAGCTGGTCGTAATAGATGAGCTCGATCCCCTCGGGCGGCAGGAAGCCCTCGAAGGATTCGAACATCTCGTGGGTGGCGCCCGGACCTCCGTGGAGGAGGAGGACCTTGATGCGCGGGTTGTTCCCGATTCGCTTCGTCCAGACCCTGAACACGCCCTTGGGCGTCTTGACCGGGACGAGCTTCACCCCGCCTGCGCGGACGGCCTCGGCGTCCTGGAAGTAGGAGCGGAGAGTCGGCTCCTGCCGGGCGGCCGCGGGAGACGAGGCATCCGCCGAGCTTGCGAACACGAACGCCAGGATCGGGGCGAACCGGCGGAGGCCGGCGAGGACCATGGTGCCGCTCCTTCTGCTGGGATGATGAGCGGACCCTAGCAGGCAAGCGGGCCTTGGACACCGACGCTCCACGAGCCCGACACGGCGTCGCCTCTTCGGCTCTTCTCGAGCTCGGAGCGAAGCGCCCAGGTCAACCGGCACTGTTGCGCGCGAACTTGCTCGCGCCATGGTGTGGCGCCCCGCGACGGATTCGGCACACGAGATTGCCCAGGGTTCACGCACCTCCGTCGCGCGCTCGGGTCGTGTGCGCACGCCGATTTCGTCGGCCGCGCTGCGCCTGTCGGCCAGCGTTTTTCCCGGAGGACGTGATGAAGCGCTTCTTGGCAATGTTTCTGACGACCGGAGTCGTGGCGAGCGCCGCGCCCATCGGCGGTGTACCCGCCGCGAACATCAAGGCCGCGGGCTACGCTCCGGCGAGCCAGCTCACCCGCGAGTGGCGCCAGGAGCCCGTCGCAGTGGGAGCGATGCCGCTCGAGAACCCCGAGGGAATCATCGGCTGGTATGGCTATCAGAACGACGCCCCGAGCACCGAGAACCCGGCGGTGCCGCAGATGGTGGGGACGATTCTCACCAGCACCACTTCTCCGACGCCGTACGAGGCGCAGAAGACGGAGCCAGACAAGAACACCTATCTCGTCCTCGGGGGGCAGAAGGGGGCCGACCCGCACTACAACTACGGAACGCACTTCCTCTTCCAGGGCCACGAGGCGGGGGTCAAGGGCGCGAGCTACATCACCCGGATCAACCTCGATGCGGACACGGCGCACCGGGTGACCCTGCTGGCCACCCACGACGTCGCCGGGAATCCCATCGCAAACATCGACGGATCCACCTGGGATCCGTTCTCCCAGCGGCTGCTCTTCACCACCGAGAACGCGAACGCTCCGACCTACGCCGCGACGCTGGTGTACCCTCACAGGTCGAGGACGTGTCCGGGGCCCTCGGGCGGGGCGGGTACGAGGGCATCCAGTCCGACAACTACGGCAACATCTGGATCGTCGAGGACATCAGCGGCTCCAACAAGACCGACCCAACCACCGGCGCGAGCACGACCGCCCGCCGCCCGAACAGCTTCGTCTACCGCTACGTCCCGCAT
>JBKPMY010000245.1:0-3098 GCA_046732375.1 Myxococcota bacterium | reverse complement strand
GACCAGGGACGCTTCCTGGAACGACTGGACCGGCGTCCGCCCACCCCCCATCCCCACCAGGGGGGAGGCCGGCCGGGTTGACCAGACGGTCGCCGTCCGAACCAGGGCCGCAGGGCCCCCCCGGGCCGAGCGGACCCCCTCGGCGGCTCCCCTCCCGGGAAGATTCCGCACCCTCGTCCGACTTCCGTTCACCGGAGGCCGATCCACGGCCTCTGGCGCCGGGGGCGAGCAAAGCGATGGGTGTCGGGCTCGAGGAACGCAGCGCAGCGGATGCTCGGATCCGCCTGGCAGTTCGGGCGGGGGAACCAGACGCGGCGCTGCGGATGCTGATGGACGCGTACGGCACGCAGCTCTTCTCGGTCTGTTCCCGATTCATCCCCGACCGGTCACTCGCCGAGGACGTTCATCAGACCTGCTTCGTCCAGGCCTACCAGTCGCTCCAGCGGGTGCTGGAGCGCGAGTCCATCGCCGCCTGGCTGATGGCGATCGCGAGGAATCGCTGCCTCGATGCCCTGAAGATCCATCGCCGGCGCCGCCGCTGGCAGATCCTCCATGGCACCTTGCCCGAGGTGCGCGATGCCCGCTCCACCGCGGAGGAAGACGTTCATCGCGCGTCGCTGGTCCAGAGGCTGCGCCGCGCGCTCGACGTCCTCTCCACCGAGGCCCGGCGCGCCGTCGAGCTCCGGTACGGCGAGATGCTCTCCTACGAGGAGATGGCCCAGCTCTGCGGGGCGCGTCCCGGCACCCTCCAGATGCGCGTTACCCGGGCCATGCCGGCCCTCCGTCGCTCGCTGGAGGCCCAGGGCATCACCGGCTTCTGAGGGCCGGCCCCGGTGTGCGCGCAGCGCGCCGATCCCGTTGTTTCGCTACTTCAGGACCGCCTTGAGGAACCGCAGCGTGGCCTCGTTCGCGTCCTTCGCGGCCGGCGGGTTGTAGCGGCCCCCGCTCGGATTGGCGAACGCGTGGTCTCCATCGTAGCTGCGGAACTCGTGCTTGATGCCCGCGTCCTTGAGCGCGAGATCGAACGCCGCGACCTTCTCCGGGGTGATCCACCCGTCCCGCTTGGCCCAGATGCCGAGCACCGGCCCCTTCAGCTTCCGCAGGAGATTCACGTCGGACACCGGGAGCCCGTAGTAGATGACCGTGCCCCCGACCTTGCCCCCGCTGACCAGCGACGCGTTCAGGCTCTGTCCGCCGCCCATGCACCAGCCGAGGGTGGCGATCTTCTTGCCCGGGAGCGCGCGCGCGAGCCACTCGACTCCGGCGACCTCGACCTCCGTGGCCGACTTCTGGTCCAGCGCGGACATGAGCTTCTGGGCCTCCTCGGCCGTGGTGGCCACCGAGCCGCCGAAGAGGTCCACCGCCAGCACCAGGTATCCCTGCCCCGCGTACCGGTCCGCCTCCGCCTTCACCCAGTCGACGAGACCCCACCACTCGTGAACGACGAGCAGGCCGCCGCGGGCGGCACCCTTCGGCCGTGCGACGTAGGCGGTGCTGGTCCGTCCATCCGGCAAGGTGAGCTCGACCGATTTCCCTTTCGGCACGGGCGGGCGGGAATCGACCGGATGCTTCTGGTGAGCGGGAACGGCGGCGCCCGCGTCGCTCGCCGCCTCCCCCTGGGCCGCCTCGGCCCGCGGGCCGGCGTCGTGCGCGTGCGGCTCTGCGGCGACGGCCACGCAGCCGACGAGCACCGAGAGCAGCTGGGCTGCGCGGAACGACACTGTCCTACCTCCTTGGCGCGCGGAAGTGGCCGAACTTCCTAGCACTCCCCGAAGCAACGCACGAGCACACGTGAGTTGCCGCCAAGGCGGGGGCGGTACCATCTTCCGGCTGGCGCCCCACGGAAGCTCCCATGTCCTTCGTCCTGGTCGTCGACGACGACGCGAGCCATCGCACACTGATCTGCGATCTCCTCGAGGAGATGGGCTACCGCACACGCGGCGCGGGAAATGGCCGCGAGGCGCTGGATGTGCTCGAGGAGGAGATGCCCCAGGCGGTGCTGCTCGATCTGCGGATGCCGGTGATGAGCGGCTGGGGGCTGCTCGAGGCGCTCAAGAAGCTCCCCCGCGCCCGCGGCCTCCCGATCATCATCATCTCCGCCTACGGCTTCGAGTGGGAGGCCGAGCTGGTCGGCGCGAGCGGGTACGTCAGTAAGCCCGTCGACCTCGACCGCGTTCGCGAGACAGTCACTCGCATCCTCGGGGCGCCGCCCGAGTCGCAGGTGCTTCACTAGCGCTGCTCGCCGGGAGGCCGACCCGCGCCCCTCGGCGTCGCCCGGCTCCGGCCTAGTGCGCCTTCCGCACGCCGTGGCCCTCACCGCCGCCTTCCGCGGGCGCCTCGAGGGCCATGTTCCAGGGCTCCACCGGCAGGTTCGGCCCCGAGATCCAGCCGTTCATCCCCCATCCGGTCCGGGGCCCGAAGGTCTGACCGAAGATCCAGACCTCGCGCGTACCGAGCAGCGTCAGCGGAGGCTGGACCTGCGTGGTCAACGGAGAGGTCTCACCCTGCACCGTGCCGGGGATGACCGTGTTCGGGTCACGGGGGCGCAACGCCAGGCCGTCGGAGGTGCTGATGAACGCCACACCCCAGTGAAGGCCGCTGCCAAGGCTGGTGGTGTCCGGCTTGTCGGCGAGCGGCCCGTGCTCGTGGGAGCAGCCCACCGCGGTGGCGCCCAGGGCGAGCACGCCGACGAGAGCCAGGGAACGGGAGTGAAGGGGCATACGGCCGGGGGGCCTTAGCACAAACGGCCACGGCCGGGAGTCCGACCGTGGCCGCTTCGTGAAATCTCCGCTTTTACGTCAGCGCCGCCTTAGCGGCCGCTGCTGCCGCTGGTGGTATCCGGCGTGGTGGTCGAGCCGGTCCCGCTCGTGGAGCCGGTTCCGGAGGGACTTCTCGTCGAGCCCGCGCCGGTCGCGTCCGAGCCGCTGCCGCCGGAGCCAGCGCTGCCGCTGGGGGGAGGAACGGCCCCGGAGCTGCTGCTGCCAGCCGGGTCGGAGGACGTGGTGCTGCTGGTGCTGCTCTTCTTCTGCTTCTTGGTGGTGGTGGTCGAGCTGTCACCCGACCCGCCGTAGGTGCTGCTCTCCGTGCTGGTGCTGCTG
>JBKPMY010000244.1:0-12920 GCA_046732375.1 Myxococcota bacterium | reverse complement strand
AAGCTCGATCCCGACCACCGCGCGAACCGGCGGATCGTCGATCTGGAGCTCGCGCCGCGCGGAGAAGACGGGAAGGTGGAGTACCAATCGGACGTGGTCATCCTTCGCCCGACGGACCCGACCCACGCCGCGAGGGTGCTCTTCTATGACGTGAACAACCGGGGCAACAAGCTGGCGACCGGGCTCTACTTCAACGAGGGAGGAAGCCTCTCCACCGCTGCTGGAGCGGGCAATGGCTTCCTCATGGAGCAGGGCTACACCGTCGTCTGGAGCGGGTGGCAGGGGGACATCCCGCTCTCCGGAACGGGTGGGCCGATGGGCGCAAGCTTCCCCGTCGCGAAAAACCCGGATGGGAGCTCGATCACCGGAGAGAGCCGCGAAGAGTTCATCTTCGATTCACCGCCAGGCGAGGTACCGGGTGAGCCCCCGCCGGGTCTCACCTACCTGACCTGGCCGACGGCATCGCTCGACCCGAGCAACGGAGCGCTGAGGGTAAAGGAGAGGCAGACCGACTCGTTCGTCCCGGTCTCCACTTGGTCCTACGTCGATGAACAGCACATCCAGATCACGCCCGCTCCGGGGTTCGACGCCGGGGCAATCTACGAGTTCATCTACACCGCCAAGGACCCGATCGTGATGGGCATCGGGTTTGCGAGCATCCGGGACCTGATTTCCTTCCTGCGCTGGGAGGACCGGGACGGGCAGGGCAATCGAAACCCGCTTGCGGACCTCCAGGCTCCGGCCTGCGAAAGCAAGCGCCGGCACGGTCACCACGGCAAGGGCGACAATGAGGGTGACGACGGTGATGACGGTGATGATGACGACCAAGAGGGAGAGCACGACGACGGCGGCGAGTGGGAGGGCAGGTGGCGCAAGCATCACCGCATCTGCAGCACGGCCATCATGGAAGGCATCTCCCAGTCGGGCCGCTTCGTTCGCGACTACCTCTGGCAGGGGTTCAACGATGACGGCACTGGCCGGCGAGTCTTTGAGGGGATGATGCCGTTGATCGGCGGATCGCGGAAGACATGGACGAACTTCCGCTTCTCTCAGCCGGGGCGCTGGTCTAAGGAGCACGAGGACCACCTCCAGCGCGGGGACCAGTTCCCGTTCGCCTACGCCACCTTTCAGGACCCGGTCAGCGGTCGGTGGGACGGGCTTCTGCGCCGCTGCCGGAACAGCGGCACCTGCCCCAAGGTGTTCCAGCTCGATGGCGGCGGCGAGTTCTGGCAGGGCCGGGCATCGCTTGTCGTCTCCGACGGGCAGGGCAATCCGGTCCGGCTCCCGTCCAACGTGCGGGCCTACTACATGACTGGCACGCCGCACGGCTACTCGTCGACCGGCATTCCTGCGCAGAATCCGAACTGCAAGTATCCGGGAAACATCGTGTACGTCGGCTCGACATCGCGGGCCCTGCTGGTCGATCTGGTGGAGTGGATTTCCGAGGGCCGCCGGCCGCCGGCTAGCCGCTACCCATCGCTGCGCAACGGGACTCTCGCCCCCTCGTTGCCCCGCTCGGGGCTGGGTTTCCCGGACCTCTCGAGCATCGGCGTCCAGTACACCGGCCTCTACAACTTCCTGTACGTCACCGACTACAGCGTCGTTCCTCCGGTGGTGGACACCAGCAAGCCGTACGAGGTCCCGATGCCCACGACCGACTCCGACGGAAACGACATCGCCGGAATCCGTACCCCGGACGTGACCTATCCGCTCGGAACGCACCTCCCCTGGAATCCTCGTGCTCCTGGCCACGCAGAGGACGAGATGTGCGCCGGCAACGGGTCGTTCATCGCGTTCGCCAAGGACGAGGCCACCCGGATTGCGACCGGTGATCCTCGCCCGTCGCTGGAGAGCCGGTATGCCAACAAGGCGGACTACGTGGCGAAGATCACCGACGCCGCCGAGCAGCTCCAGTCGCAGCGGCTGATGCTCGAGGAGGACGTGCAGGCCTGGATCGCCCGAGCCCAGGCGGTGACTGTACTTCCTTGACCTGGTCGGCGATGGCCCGCCTTTCCCGCGCGAGGGGCGGGCCAGACCTCGTCCGGCCTGCTGGCGGTGTCGCGGCGACCGCTGATCCGTTGCTGCACGGAGGAGCGATGGGCGAGTTGAGCTGCTGCCCGTGGCGGGTAGTCGTCGAGCCGGGGGGGCCCTGAGCTTCAGCAAGTCCATGACCGCCCAGGTGCTCGTGGTGGAGGACGATCCGGACGTCTCCATCGTCGACCTCCTCCACGCCGAGGTGCCGTGGATCGAGGTGTCCTCGGCGAGCGACGGGATGGAGGCCCTCGAGCTACTCGAGGGCGGTGCGGAGCCGCGCCTTGCGCTGCTCGACGTCATGATGCCGGTGATGAATGGACTCCAGTTCCTCGACGCGCTCCGGCAGAGGAAGCTGGCGCCAGACATGCGGGTGGTACTCGTCTCCGCCTATGTCCAGCTCGCCCACCACGTGAACTATCCGGGAATCACCGGGCTGTAGCCGAAGCCGTTCAAGGGCGATCGAGCTGCTGTCCATCGTGCGGCACCACTGTCCGGACCCGCGAGGCAGTGCGGCACCGAGCTGAGCAGGGCGTTCCTCAGCGCCATCAGCGGCCGTGAAGACCAGGCGCTCCATGCTCTCCACTGCGTCCGCCAACGTCTCTCGCACGTCCCGGTCATCGTCGACGATCAAGGCTCCCTTGCTGCGCTCAGCTGGCGGCCCGCGCATCACGACATCGGGGCGCTGACCGGCAGCCCGTGCAGCAGCGAAGCCATGCCGCTCGCGGTAACGACCAGATTTCCAGGCATTCAAACCGGGCGACTTCTGCTGAAGGCAGATCCAGAATTTTGTGGGCTAGGTAACGAGAGTCCGGCGAAGGTCCCGCTCTTCCCTCCGCAGAGCATCTGCTCAACGGAGACCAGTCCGCTTTCAATGAGCGCCAGCATGTCGTCGAACCCCGCCAGGATGGACCAAGCAACGTGCAGGTGGCCGGCGGAGACACCGCGACGTTGGAAGTGATGAGAGTTCCGGGATTGTCCGTCGGGACGGTAGGGTGGGGTGGTCAAACACGCGTCCAGTCGTTCCGGTTCTGGAACGCGCGGCTCTCCCCACCTGACGTGTTCAGCATGAGCGCCTAGGCTCGACTTCCGTGGCCGCCCAGGTGCTCGTCATCGAGGATGATCCAGACATCCGCGGCTCGGTCGTGGGCCTGCTCGAGGCCGAGGTGCCCTGGATCGAGGTGTCCTCGGCGAGCGATGGGATGGAGGCGCTCGAGCTGCTGGAGGGCGGCGCGGAGCCCCGCCTCGCGCTACTCGACGTCATGATGCCGGTAATGAACGGCCTGGAGTTCCTGGATGCGCTCCGCGACCGGAGGCTCGCGTCGGGCATGCGAGTGGTGATCATCTCGGCCTACGTCCAGCCCCGGCACGTGAACAATCCGCGAATCAGCGGGCTCCTGCCGAAGCCGTTCCAGCCGACCGACCTCCTGACGATTGTCCGGCAGCACTGCCCGGATCCAGGTCCAGGCGCGGCGGGAGGCTGAGCCGGCTCGGCCGCGATGCAGGAGCGTTGTTCCCGGCGCCTCTCCCTCAGCGCCGGCCAGTCTCAGCGCATCGCGCCCTCGACCGTCTGCCGTCCAGGCGCAGATGCACCCCGTTGCCCCGCACGTCCTCCGCGGCGGCGTCGGCAAACCTCTAGCCCTCGCGCTTCATGCGCTCCTGGCGGGCAATCTCACGTTCGCTGGGGGAAGCAAACATCGTGTCGCCAATCTTGATCTCACCCTCTCGCTCGTAATGGGCGATGATGAGCCCATTTGCAGAGACGCGGGACCTCGTCAGCCTGAACGAATGCGGCGCCGCGCCGTCCGCGAACAGTTTCTTGCCGCCGCCAAGCACGACCGGCACCGTGAAGATGCTCATGGCATCGACCAGGTCCTGGGCGAGCAGGGCGTGGACGAGTTCAGTACTGCCCTGCGTGACGAGGTTCGGGCCGTCTTCCTGTTTCAGGCGCTTTACGTCGGCGATGTCGCGCAGGAGCACTGAGCCCGCCCAGCTCGTATCGACCTCGCCTGAGCGCGAAATCACGTACTTCTTGATGCCCTGGAACAGCTTGGCGATGTCGCCCGCGGGAGCGTCTTCGTCGTAGTAGGGCCAGTACGCGGCGAAAATCTCGTACGTCTTTCGGCCGAGCAGCAGGTCGAATTGCGACTTGAAGACGCGGTCAATCTCCTCGCCGAACTCTCGATCGAAATAGGGCATCGCCCAGCCGCCGAACTTGAAGCCCTTGCTCGGATCCTCGCTCGGCCCACCGGGCGATTGCATGACGCCATCGATGGAAACCTGGGCGCCGACGACGATTTTCCGCATGGGTCACTCTCCTTCTTTGAGCCAGGACGAACGGCCATGGCTTGGTGCTCGTTCGGTCGGAGCGGGCCACGCCACGCGCTGCTCGGGCTCGACGGTGATGTGTCCTGCAACCATGACCATGGCTGCTGCGGAAGGCGAGCTTGGAGCAGTCCGCGGGGCGACGGAGGGCTTGCCTGTTCCCGAGGTTCAGCAGCCGGGCCTGGTGCTCGACGAAGTCCGAGACGCGCGCGAGTGGTCAGGGCAGCGTCACGTACTGCCCGAGGAACGCTCGCGCGGACTCCGTATCGAGCCGGTAGACCACGTTCGTCGCGCGGCAGACGGCGTCACCGGTAATCGTGATGGCGGCCACGACGTCGGTGCCGCCGAGGAAGTTGGGACCACCCGAGTCCCCGTAACAGGTCCCGCCGTTGCCAGTCGCCGGGTTCATCGAGATTCGCAGCCATGACTTGTTGACCGCGTTGAGCGTCCCCGTCGCCACCATCCGGACGTCATTGTAGAGGTACTGGTGCCCACCCGGCTCGTTGGTAACCTCGTAGGCTCCGTAGCCGACGGACGTGAACATCTGGTCGTGCGGCAGGCCTGAGAGGGAGCCGGTCGTGGGCAGCTGGGCCGGAGTGATGCCCGTCACCGGTTGGTCGAAGACGACGACCGCGATGTCGTGCGGATCGCTCTGAGAGTGGCCGTAGAGCGGGTCCGCGTGGAAGGTCCCGGTATAGACGGTGTCGCCCGCCTGATAGGCAGGGTCGAACGTCACGGTGACGCGCTCCCCCTCCTCACCGCAGTGGGCCGCGGTGAGGAACACGGTCGGGGAGATGAGCGTGCCTGAGCAATAGATCCACGTCCCGTCCGAGTACTGCGTCGCCGCCACCAGGCCGCCTACGTTCGGATGCTGATTAGCATCCGGCACGCCGTTCGTGATGGCGAGGGCTCGAGCGGCGGTGAGAAGAACGGCAAGCAGGACGGGAACGAGCAGAAGACGGCGCATGGCGCGCGAGGATAGGACCCGAGGGCGGGGAGCGGCGATGCCCGCGTCGGGTTCTTGCGCGACTGTTCTTGGAAGAACGGACGGGCCTCGGTGTCCCAGCTGGTCATCGCCTCTTGCAGAGGGCGCGGCCATGGGGACGACCGCTGGGGTCGGCCACTGCTTCGCCGACACCACGCTCGCGGCGAGGGGCGCGAGCTGCGAGGTCAGGATGTCGTTCACCGAAGGGCTGCTCGCGTCGGCTCTGGCGGCCTCGGCATCAGAAGGGCAGCGGAGCCCGACGGGCGGTCAGCGCCCTCGACTGGAGCGCTTCACGGGCTGCCGGCGGTACGTCAATCTGAACTCGACGGGCTTTGGCACTCTGGTGCCGACCGCTTCGGCCGAAAGGCCCGGCGCGCTGGAGGCCGCCACACCGGTCTTTCGAGGGCCGTCCGTGGCAACCTCCGTTCAGTCCCGTGCGGTGGCCACGGCCGGGAGTGCGACTCCGGCCTCCCGCTCGTTGAATCCCCGGCGTTCCGGCTGGCCCCTTCGAGCCGGCGGGCAGACGAGGACGCACCATCCGGGCCGCCTCGTCCAATTCGAACGGAGACCCTCACGATGCACGCGCACCGTCCATTGCTCACCGCCGCCGTCCTGCTCGCCGGAATTGCGTTCGCGCAGCAAGGCACGAGCGGGCCCGGCCCCACGCCGTTGACCGACCCAAGCTCGGAGAGAAGCACCGGGAGCATGACCACATCCCCGGGCCCGAGCGGCACGGCTGGGCAACCCCCGAACGCCCAGAGCGGTCAGGCCACGACCGCGCCGTCGGCGGAGATGATGCTCGCCGAGCTCCACATGGCCAACCAGGCCGAGATCGAGATGGGGAAGATGGCCGAGCAGAAGGCACAAAACAAGGACGTGAAAAAGTTCGGCAAGCGCATGGTGAAGGCCCACACCGACCTGGACAAGGACGCGCAGAAGTGGGCCAAGACGAACAAGGTGACCATCGGTGACCCGCCCCAGGACGACGCGCACAAGGCCGAGATGCAGAAGATGCAGCAGACCCGGCAGCGGCTGGAGAGCCTCAGCGGCGCGGAGTTCGATAGAGGCTACATGCAGGCCATGGCCGAGGACCACGCCAACGACCTGAACAAGGTGAGAACCTTCGAGCAGCAGACCAGCAACAAGAGCCTGCAGAAGCTGCTGGAGAAGGCGCGCAAGGAGCTCGCCTCGCACAAGCGCGACGCCGACAAGCTGGTGCAGAAGCTCGGGAGCACGGCCAGCCGGTAGGTCGAAGCACCGCGTGCCGCTGGCAGAACCGGCGAACAGGAGACCCAATGGACTTGTTGACCATTCTTGTCATCGTCCTCGTCATTCTCTGGCTCGGCGGCTACTTCGCCTTCCACATCACAAGCAGCCTCATTCATCTGCTCCTGGTGGTGGCGGTGGTGGTGCTCGTCGTCCGCCTCCTACAGGGCAGACGGGCCCCCTGACTCGCTGAACTGACGCGCCTCTCGCCCAACGGCAATACGGGGTACCTGAAGGACGCAGAGAAGCAGCAGTTCCGCGACGGGGAAGATGCTCGGCAAGGCGGCCCTGGCCGTTTCGGAGGGTTTCATGGAAGCCCGGTCAGAGGACGCCACCCGCGACGGTTAGGCCACTCGGCGCGGGAGGCCTCGCTGGTTGCTCCTGGCCCGGTGGACGGCGCCGACGAAGGAGTCGCCGCCGATGTGGCGGAACCCGGTGAAGCGGCGGCGGTCGTGGACGAGCTCGTCCCAGCAGTCGAGGGCGTCGCGGTAGAGAAGCCGCTGGTGGGGAAGGAGCTGCTGGGTGGCGAGCAGCTCGGTGACGACCCGCTCGGCGTCGTCGGTGACGTTTCTGCCGCCCTGGTTCGCATCGGCGATGCCGACGAAGTCTTGGTGCAGCCCGATGACGAAGTACTCGGCGTGGAAACTCATCGCACGCCCTCCACAGAGCGGTCGGTTCGAGGATGGCACTGCGGGCAGACGCACGGAATGCTGATCGTCCGAGCGAGGGCGTAACGAACGGGCCACTCGGGGTGGTGCTCGAGCAGTCGAACCCCGGTGCGAAGGCGTTCGAGCGTCACCGTCCGCTCCGACGAGGCTCTCTCGAGTCCCGGGGGCGGCGAGCAACGGGAGTTGCCTCTGGTCTTGCGCCCGACCCTAGGGAGTGCTGTTGATGAAGCCCAGGATGTCGGGCAGATCGACGCGCTGTGAGTACGTGACTCCCGCGCAGTTGCTGTTCGTGACGTATGAGTTCACGGCGAGGACGATACTCGTTCCGGAAAGGATGTCGGGGCCGCCGGAGTCCCCGAAGCAAATCCCGCCTTTGTCCTGCGCCGGGTTGGCCGTCAACTTGATGAATTCAACGCTCTGAACGTTGTTGCTTTGAATTAGGAGGCTGGGCGCGAAGTAACGCGTGAAAAGGAAGATCTGCCCCCTCGGGCCACCTCCATTGGTGAACCCCTGCACGCCATAACCGACGACGTCGATCTGCGTTCGCATCGGCAGCGAGTCGACGAAGTTCGGCGAAGGCAACTCCGCGAACGCTCCGGGATTTCTCGGCGAGTTCAATGAGACGACGGCGACGTCGTGCGAATCAAACCCCGGCAGGCCAGGACCACACCCGATGCACCAGTCTGGGTGGGGATAGAACGTCCCCTGCGTAAAGTCGCTGGCAAGCGAAAACGGAGGCCCAGACTTGTACGTGACATAGACGGGAAGAGAGGGGTCGGCACAGTGGGCGGCAGTCAAGAACTTCGTTGCCGACAGCGCCGAACCCGAGCAGACGGACACCAATTGGGTGCCCGGAATGAACTGGATCATGAGACCGACGTATGGGTGCCCGTTTCCGTCCGGCTGGCCATTCGTGACCGCCATGGCGGGCGTGACCGCCAGCAGAAGCGCAGCAAGACTGAGGGTACCGAGAATTTTCGGGCGCATGGCTCCCCTCCGATGGAAGCATTTCGGTCCCGAAATATTCGCCGCCCGAAGTCGTGGCGGAAGGCCCGAACCGGACGTTCGGCATATCCGGGGCGAAGCCCGGAAGGAGTCCGGCCGAGTATGTTATGAGGACTGTGAATTCGCGCTTACGCGTACGTCCCCGAGACATTTCTTCGACCGCGGCTTGGACGCTGGTCGGTGCCGGCTTTGGAGCCTTAGGCCCGTCTGAGCCAGTTCAAGAACCACCAAACCGGGTGTTCGAGTCTCGGACCCAGGCGGGCCGTGTCGCTTCAGCCGGGACGAGGCGTCACCCGCCGGCAGGCTTTCAGAAGGGGGTCTTCTTTCCGCCGCACGGTGGGCTCGCGCACCTGATGCGTCCCAGGGACCGGGCGAGCAGCCATCTCCGTCCCCTCGAGACTCCCGGAGCATCGCTTCCGTCGGGAACTGGCACATCACCTTGGCCTACCTCGAGGGGACGGCGATGCATCGGGCCTTTCTTTCCAGCGGCGCTCTCGCTTTTGGGAACGGCTCCGAGCTGGGGGTGACGACACCGGACGCGCCCCAAGCGCCTCGGACGTAGGCGAGGCACCAGGCGCAGGTGGGTTCCGCGCCGGCGGCTGCAAGCGAGACCCGCGCGCCCTCTGCCTGGCGGCCGCAAGGGGTGAGGTGCGGCATGTGCCGGTCGGCGACGTGTGTCTTTCGGGGGCTCACGGCTCGCTCCGACGAGTGAGGCCGCGGGCCCGGCGAATGGCGTCACCGAAGGAGTCGCCTCCGAGGTGTCGGAAGCCCGTGAAGCGATCGCCGTCGTGGACGAGCTCGTCCCAGCGACCGAGGGTGTCGCGGTAGAGCAGCCGCTGGTGGGGAAGAAGTTGCCCGGTGGCGAGGAGCTCCGTGACGACGCGCTCGGCGTCGTTGGTGATGCTGCGTCCGCCGCGGTTGGCATCCGCGATGCCAAAGAAGTCGGCGTGGAGACCCACGAGAAGGCACTCGGCGGCGAGTCTCACAGTGTGCTCCTCGAGCGGACGGGGGAAGCACCTGAGGAATGCACCTCGGGCAGACACAGACGGTGTCCGTGGCCCGGGCCAGGGCGTGCGGGACGCTCCAGCCCGGGTGCGTCTCGAGGAGTCGGAGCGTCGTCCGGAGGGTCTCGACCGTCGTGCGGCGGTGGGTGTCTCCATCGGTTCCGTTGAGTGCCGCGACTGCGTCCGGGCTCATGCGTGTCGTCTCCCGCTCTGGACGGCTCCCGCGCCGCCTCGCCCGAGGAGGGCGGCGGGGGAGAGGCGGGAGAGCAATGGAGACCGCACGAGGAAGAGCGGACGGCGCCGGGACTCGGTCAGAACGGGCGGTCGAGCCCGGGTCCCTCCGCTGAGCTCACATCCACTGCCCGTGCCGCCACTAGCAGGTAAGGTGGAGGACAGCGTTGGTCCGCCCGGGGTTTCCGCTGAGAAACTCGAGTGCCTCCTTTGTGGGTAGGGCGATGAGTTCGACGTGCCGCCGTTTTGCTTCGCGGCGCACCTCTTTCATGATTGGCAACGCTCCGCCGCCGGTCCCCACCACCAGGCGCTTGCACTTCCAGGGGATGTTCTCGTCGAGCGACAGAGGCGTGTGGCCGTAGCGGTCTCGGTACTTCTTGGAGCGGCGCTTCTTCCGCTTCCGCACCTCGCCGCGGTCGATGACCAGGTCCTTCTTGTACTCGTCCCCGTCAACACGGAGCTTCCCGAAGGAGAAGCCGGTGAACTTCATGGTTTCCTCCATCCATTTAACGTCTGGAACTTCCCCTCTGGCCGCCGGCGTTGCCAGGGAGAGCGCGCCGGCGGGTGCTGCCCTGGTCGAGGTGTTTCCATCCGGTCAGACTGGGAGTCTTCGTGCTCTCAACGGCGCGCGGCGGTCGGGCGCGTACTGACCGCATGAGGCCATCAGGCTCGCGGTTCGGCGACGAATGCTGCGGGTGCCGCGCAGCATCTGCGGCGGCGAAGCCCTTCGCGAAAGCCACAGAAGCCGTGTGAATCCTGGGGACAAGCGGATGCTCGGCCGCTCTTCCCGAAGGGGGCCCGCGGGCCGTCGACGCCGCCGTGTTCTTCCGCACGACCTGACGGTCTGGCCCGCTCGCGCAACCGCTGCGCACTGGGTCGGCCGGCGCCGCGGTGCGGCAGGCGGTGTGGGAATTGCTGGGCGCCCGGCTATGCGAAAGTCCATCCGTCATCGACGACAACTGCGACATCCGTCAAACGCTTGCAGAGCTGCTCCGGGACGAGGGATGGACGGTCACGACGCCCATCGACGGGTTTGGACGGGCTCCAGAGGCTGGGGACTGTGAGCCGGCCCTGCCTCATCCTCCTCGACTTGATGATGCCGAGGATGAGCGGGCTCGAGTTCCTGACGCGCCTGCAGGCCCGTGCCGACAGGGCAGACTTCGAGGTGGTGGTGATGTCGGCGCACGACGCTCTGCGCAGGGAAGCTCAGCACTTCCCGAACGTGCGAGCCACCGTCCGCAAGCCGTTCGACATCGAGGAGCTGCTGTCGCTCGCCTCGGGGCAGGCCATTGCCGCAGCATTCCGGAGCGAGCTGCGGCCGGGCGAGGACGGTTAAATCGGACCGGCAGGCTTCGTGACGGCTTCCCGGTCTTTGGCGCGCGAGCAGCCGGCCATCCAGCTCGGGACGTTACGGCCCTTGAGCGCGGAGCACCGCGTAGGCTCGCGCCGCGGAGCAGATTCAGTGCGTCGTGCGCTCGAGCTCCTCGATGACGTTCTTGTAAAGCGCGATTTTCGCTTTCTTCTCGGGGCTGCTCCAGTCGGAGCTCGCGAAGTCCGAAGCCTTGTAGTGGCGCGTGCGTATCGGTGGCTCATCCGGATGGCTCCAGAACACCTCCGGCGGGACCGCGTCCGGCACGCGCACGTGCCCGTGCAGGGCACGGAGGCGGTACGGACCGTCGATGCCTCGCTCGCGCAGAATCTTCCCGAAGAAACGTAGGACTATCTGCTGCGTTCCCGTCGTGGTCGGGCGGACGTACTCGTCGAAGATGGCGATGGCGTGCTCGCCGCTGGCGTCGAACAGGCCGGCCTGCACAAGGGTGGGGGCGATGTGCTTCACCTCAACGTCGAGTAGCACCTCGAGCGACCCGTCGCGGATGGCCTCGCCCGACATGCCGTGGATCGTCAGTGGCTTCTGGGCGGAATAAACAAAACGCAGCGGCAGCCGCTTGAAGAACCGGCCGACACGGACGTGCGCGAGGAAATGCGCATCACGGGGACTCTCTGCGAGCGCTGGCAGCCGCGACGGGACGAAGCGGGCGAGGTATGCATCGCCCTCGTGCACGAACGGTACGGCAGCCCCGTGCTCCCAATCGGGGCCGTCCCCCTGGTGTTCCACGGCACCGGTGATCTCGTCGGGGACGACCGGCGTGCCGTCATCAGCGTAGGTGATGCTCAGCCGAGCGGTGAGCTCCTCTCCGGGTCCGGCGAAGAGCCGGTCGAGCGCGGCATCGACGCGAATCTCCCGGCCGTTTTCATCGGCTGCGAACGGCTGCCCCAGTCCCTGGATGTGATTCCACTCGACGATGTGCCGCGTCGAACCGTCGAACGGCCGCGACCACGGCGGGTAGACCATTGCTTCTTGATAGAGCGCGAGGGCCCGCCGCGCGCGTTCAAGCGCATGAGCACGCGCCTCAGCGTCGGGCATCGTCGGCTCGACTCCCGGCGGTGTATTCCCCGGCGTGGACATGCGGGGCGCCGACGCACTCGTCGCTGCCGATCCTGGCGCCGGAGGCTGGGGTTTCGCCGGGGGGGCCGGATCCGGGCGCAGCCAGAGGAGCAGAAGGGTGGCCAGCCCGACGAGCGCCGTGGCGAGGGCGGCATTGCGCAGTGTCCTCTTGGTCATCTCTGACCTCGTGGCTTCGCGGTCATGGGCACAGAATGTTGTAGGTGACGCTGGCCACCTGGTACCCCGGCTCCTCGAAAGCGCCCGCGGGGTCGGCGGCATACTGGTCGATGTTGGTGCGGTAGACGCGCCGCGCGAGAATGGTTCCCGGGAAGGGGATGTAGTCGCGGCAGCCGCGATACACCCGGGCCTTGGTTGTCGCGTAGCAGCGGCCGTCGCTCTTCCGCACCGAGCGCACCGAGACGGTGGTTTGGGAGAATCCCACCATCCCGTTCCCGTCCCATGTGTCGAAGAGCGTCGGGCTCGCTCCGGCGACGCCGTTTGCCGAGTACTCAAGCCCCGAGCAATTCAGGCCCGTGAACCAGCTCATGCGCTCGCGGGTCGCTTGCGAGCATAACCCTTCACCACAGGTGCAGCCGCCGGTGTTGAAGGTGCTGAAGTTGCTGCAGCAGCCCATTGTGCCGTAGCACGTGGCGAACCGCGTCGGCTCGTTGTTCCACACGTCATCGCCGCATAGCTGCAAGAGGTAAAGCGGCGAGGCCTCCTCCGAGACCGACGAATCAGCGTCCTGGTAGATGATGGATGCCTCCTCGGGGATGTTCGTCGGGGGGACGTTGGGACACGTCGCGCCCTTGGGCACCGCAGTGCGGCTGCTGCCGAAGAGCACCAGTGGGCCGAGGATGCCGCGGTGGTCAACGTCGAACAGCGGCAGCTGCTCGTACGCTCGTAAGAGGTATTTGGGACTCCCGTCGTGGTGGTTGCCGTGGGCCCCCGTGTCGGCA
>JBKPMY010000243.1:0-5308 GCA_046732375.1 Myxococcota bacterium | reverse complement strand
GCTGTACGCGCTGCTGCATGCGCCCTTCCTCGCGGGGGTCCAGGTGCTGACCTACGTGGGCGGCGTGGTCACCCTGATGATCTTCGGGGTGATGGTGACCCGGAAGCACGAGGGGACCTCCTTCACCATCGACGGCACCGCGCGCGTCCGGGCGGCGGTAACGGCGCTCGCGTTCTTCGCGGTGGTCGCCTACGGGATCCTGAAGACCGACCTCTCCTCGCTCACACCCGTCGAGACGCCGTCCACCCAGGAGCTCGCGCACTCCCTCCTCGACCGCTACCTGCTGGCCTTCGAGGTGGCGTCGGTGCTGCTCCTCGCGGCCATCGTGAGCGCGGTGGTGCTCGCTCGCCGCCGCGACCCGCTGCCGGAGGCGGCTACCCCGCCGCAGACGGCGGCGCTCCGTGAAGGGAGCGCCCCGTGACCCTCCGGGCCCTCCTGCTGGTCGCCACCGCGCTCTTCAGCATCGGGATCTACGGCCTCCTCACCCGGCGGCAGGCGGTGGCGCTCCTGCTCTCCATCGAGGTGATGGTCAACGCCGCGAATCTCGTGTTCGTCGCCTTCGCCCGGTACGGCGGGGCACCCGGGCACCCGCTGGTCCTCTTCGCCCTAGCGATCACCGTCGCCGAGGTCGCGGTGGGACTGGCGCTGGTGCTCCTCCTCTACCGGCGCCATGGAGACACCCTGCTCGAGCTGGCCAGCGAGGCGAAGGGATGAACTCCTCGGTCGCTCTGGCCCTCGTGACGCTGATCGCGCCGCTCGCCGCGGCGCTCCTCTGCGTCGTCATCCCGCCGATCCGGCATCGGGGTACCCCTGCGGCGATCCTCACCATCCTCGGCAGCCTCCTGGCCACCGGCGCCGCGGGACTGCTGGTGATGGAGGACGTGGCCGGCCGTGCCATCCGCGCCACGGTGCCCTGGCTGCTCGTCCAGGGGCGTGGCCTCGGCGAGATGGGCGTGCGGCTCGATGCCGTGTCCATCCCCATGCTGCTCGTGGTGTGCCTGGTGGCCCTGGCGGTGCAGGTCTACTCGGTGGCTTACATGCACGACGAGAAGCGGCGCTCGTACGGCCGGTACTTCGCCTACCACGCGCTGTTCCTCTTCAGCATGAACCTCCTGGTGCTGGCGCCGGACCTGCTCCAGGCCTTCGCCGGGTGGGAGCTGGTCGGCCTCGTCAGCTACCTCCTCATCGGCTTCCACTTCGATCGCCCCAGCGCCGCGCGTGCCGCGGTGAAGGCGTTCTGGATGACCAAGCTCGCGGACATGGGCTTCCTGTTCGCGCTGCTCCTTCTCTTCGCCCGGACCGGTGCCTTCCGTTGGGACGTGGCGCTCCGCCCCGAGGTGGCCGAGGCGACCGCGGGCCTGATCTTCCTCGCGGTGATGGGGAAGTCGGCCCAGTTCCCGCTCCACGTCTGGCTCCCCGACGCGATGGAGGGTCCCACGCCGGTCTCGGCGCTGCTCCACGCCGCGACGATGGTCGCCGCGGGCGTCTTCCTCGTCGTGCGAGCCGATCCGCTCTTCGCCCAGGCGCACTGGGTGCAGGGGGGGATGCTCTGGGTGGGCACCATCACCGCGGTGTTCACCGCGCTCCTGGGCCTGGTCCAGACCGACATCAAGCGCGTCCTGGCGTACTCCACCTGCTCGCAGCTGGGCTTCATGGTGGCGGCGCTGGGCGCGGGCTCGGCGTTCGCCGGATACTTCCACCTCGGGACCCACGCTTTCTTCAAGGCGCTCCTGTTCCTCGGAGCGGGGAGCGTCATCCACGCCGTCCACTCCAACGAGCTGAAGGACATGGGTGGGCTCGGGCGCCGGATGCCGCTCACCGCGGTGACCTTCGGTCTGGGAGCCCTGTCGCTCTCCGGTATCCCGCCGCTCGCCGGGTTCGCCTCGAAGGACGCCATCCTCGTCGCGCTGGAGGGCAAGGCGGGGTGGATCCCCTGGGCGCTGCTGCTGGCCACGGCTTTCCTGACCGCCTTCTACATGGGACGGGTGCTGGTTCTGACCTTCCTCGGCAAGCCTTCTCCCGCGGCGGCGCACACGCACGAGTCACCGGCGGCGATGACCGTCCCCCTCGTCGCTCTGGGCATCCCCACCGTGGCCGCGGGCTTCCTCGGCCCGTGGCTGGCGCGAGGCCTGGGGGGCGAGATGCACCTGCACCTCGGGCTGACGCCGGTGCTGGCCAGCCTCGCCGGGCTGGGAGGCCTGGCGCTCTCGCTGGCCACCTACCTGCGCGGCCGGGAGGCACCGCTGGCCGCGACCGTCGCGGCGCTGGACCGGGCGGGGGTCGTGGACCGCGCCTGGGCGTTCGGCTACCGCAGCGTGCTCCTTCCGCTCAGCGGTCTTTTGCGCTGGGTGGACCGCTATCTGGTGGACGGCCTGATGAACGGGCTGGGCTTCGGCACCCTCGAGACCGGCCAGGCGATTCGCCCGGTCCAGACTGGCCGCACGCGCGACTACGCGCTGGCGGTGGTGGTGGGCGCACTGCTGCTGATCGTCCTGGGGGCCTGGGCATGAGCCGTCACCTCCTCGCAGGGATGGTGGCCTCGCCGGCGCTCGCCGCGGCGGTGCTGCTGCTCATCCCGGCCCGGAGGCGGCAGCTCGTCCGGTGGGTGTCGCTCGCCGGAGCCGGGGGAGGGCTGGTGGCCTCGGTGCTCGCCGCCCTGGCCTGGGACCGCGGCGTGGGGGGCTTCCAGCTCATCGAGCGGTACCCGCTGGTGCCCTCGCTGGGCATCTCGCTCTCGCTGGCCGCCGATGGCTGGAGCATCACCCTCGTGCTCCTGACCGGCATCATCATCGTGACCGGGGTGCTGGCCAGCTGGACCGTGGAACGGCGAGACAAGGAGTTCTTCGTCCTCCTCCTCACCCTGGTGACCGGCGTCTTCGGTGTCTTCGTCAGCCAGGACCTGTTCGTCTTCTTCCTCTTCTACGAGATCGCCGTGCTGCCGATGTACCTGCTCATCGGCATCTGGGGGAGCAGCCACCGGATTCCTCCCGCGGGTCCGTTCCGGGCCGCCTGGCGTCGCTTCGCGGTGGGCAGCCGCGAGTATGCGGCGATGAAGCTCACGCTGATGCTGCTGGTGGGCTCGGCGGCCATCCTGGTGGCCATCTTCGGGCTCTGGTCGCGCGCCGGGGCGCGGACCTTCGACCTCGGGCAGCTGGCGGCAGTGCCCTTCCCCCGCTCGACGCAGATGTGGGTCTTCCCGCTGCTGTGGCTGGGATTCGGGACCCTGGCCGGCGTCTTCCCCTTCCACACCTGGAGCCCGGACGGGCACGCCTCGGCCCCCACGGCGGTGAGCATGCTGCACGCCGGCGTGCTGATGAAGCTGGGGGCCTTCGGCGTGATGCGGGTGGGGATGGTGCTCTGCCCGGAGGCCGCGGTGAGCTGGGCTCCGGTGGTGGGGGCGGTGGCAGTGGTGAACATCCTTTACGGGGCGCTGTGCGCCGCGGCGCAGGACGACCTCAAGTACATCGTCGCCTACTCCAGCGTGAGTCACATGGGCGTCGTGATGCTCGGGGCCGCCACGCTCACGCCGGTGGGCTGGAACGGAGCCGTGTTCCAGATGTTCGCCCACGGCATCATGACCGGGCTCTTCTTCGCCTTGGTCGGCCTGGTCTACGAGCGGGCCCACACCCGTGACCTGGCCAAGATGGGCGGGTTCGCGCATGCGATGCCGGCCATCGCCGCCTTTTTCACCCTGGGCGCGCTGTCCTCACTGGGCTTGCCGGGCACCGCCGGGTTCGTGGCCGAGTTCCTGGTCTTCCTCGGCGCGGCCACGGGCCGGAGCGCCTGGTGGACGGTGCCGGCGGTGCTCGGCGCGTTCGTGACCGCGGTCTACGTCCTCCGGGCCTCGAAGATCATCTTCTGGGGGCCGGCGCCGGCGGGCGCTCTCTCGCACCTCTCGGACCCGCGGCGGACCGAGTGGGCCGCGCCGGTGGTGCTCTGCGCCTGTCTGATCATCTTCGGCTTCTGGCCAAGGCTGCTCCTGGACGTCATCGATGCAACCACCTCCGGGTACCTGAACCGCGTGGCCCTGGTGGCGGAGGCGCTGCGGCGATGAACCCCTGGTTCCAGCTGCTCGGGCCGGCGATCGCGGTGGCAGGCCTCGGTGCCCTGGTGCTCGCCGGGGACGCGGTCTGGCCCGGTCGCGGCCGTCTGTGGGGGTGGACCTCGGTCGTCCTGCTCCTTGGTCTGCTCGCGCTCTCCCTGGGGATGAGCGCCGCGGGCGTCGCGCCCCACCGTGCCTACGTCTCCGGCCCGTGGTCGCTGTTCGTCCAGCAAGTCCTGGTGTGCAGCGCGGCGCTCGCCATCCTCGGCTCGATGGATTGGCTCGAGTCCCAGGTTGGGGGCCGCCAGGCCGAGTACCTGGCCCTGCTCCTCTTCAGTACCTCGGGGATGATGATGATCCCCGGCGCCCGGGACTGGGCGCTGCTGGTGGTCTCCTTCGAGCTGATGGGCATCCCGCTCTACGCCCTCGTCGCCTGGGCGAAGAACGACGGACCGCCCGAGCGCCCCCGGCTCGCGTCCGAGGCGGGCCTGAAGCTCTTCGTGACCGGTACCGCGAGCTCGGCCCTGACCTTCTTCGGCCTGGCGCTGGTGGTGGGGCTCAGCGGGAGCACCCGGATCGACGCCCTGGCCGATCCGAGCCGTGTCCCGCTGACCGCGGTGGGGATGCTGCTCATCGTCGCCGGATTCGGCTTCAAGATCGGCGCGGTGCCGTTCCACTTCTGGATCCCGGACACCTACCAGGGTGCACCCACCCCCTTCGTGGCCTATCTCTCGGTTGCCCCCAAGCTGGGCGGGATCGCAGCGCTGGTGGTCATCCTCCTCCAGGGCTGGGGGGGAGAGGCCTCGACCTGGAAGCCGGTGGTGGTGTTGCTCTCCGCGGCGAGCATGCTGGTGGGCAACTTCTTCGCGCTGAACCAGTCCGACGTGCGCCGGCTCCTCGGGTTCTCGGGCATTGCCCAGATGGGCTACGTGCTCATCGGGCTCGCGGCCGACACGCGCGCAGGCCTGTCCATGGCCCTGTTCTTCATGGCCACCTACGTCTTCAGCAATCTCGGCGCGTTCCTGGTGCTGCACGCCGGCGCCGAGGGCTCCGGAGGGCACAGCATTCCGAAGCTCGCCGGGCTGTCGCGCCGGGCGCCGGTGCTCGGCGCCGCGTTGCTGGTGTTCCTCCTGTCCCTGGCCGGCATCCCCTTCGTCGCCGGGTTCTGGGCCAAGCTCTTCGTCCTCCTCGCTGGGTACCGGGCCGGCCTGGGGTGGCTGGTGGTGCTGGGCGTCGCGCTCGCGGTCTATGGGCTCTTCTATTACC
>JBKPMY010000242.1:0-8449 GCA_046732375.1 Myxococcota bacterium | reverse complement strand
CGGTTGGCGACGAAGGGGCAGTTGTCGAAGCCGTCGGACTTGCCGTCACCGTCGGCATCGTCGGTGTACGACAGCGTCTTGCCGTCGTCGGTGTAGCTCACCCACACCGAACAGCCGCAGCCACAGCCGCAGCCGCCGCCGCCTTGCTCCGCCGGCGTACCGCACTGGGTACCAAGACATTCGGGGTTGTCACTGTTCTGCGCGAAAGACGGCACGGCCCAGAGCAGGGCCAGTGCGATCACCGCGCTTGCAAGAGCTCGGGTCATGGAAAATCCTCCGAGGTGCGCTCTAGCAACGAGCGATCCAGCGTCCGAAACGTCGGAGGTCCGCGGAGTTGGACGTGGTGGTCGCAGTGGGCGCGCGTGGGCTGTGGCGCCGGCCCCCCGGTCTCGGCCCCACACTCTAGAGAGTCAGCAGGTACGCCAGGAGGTCCGCCTTCTCCTGCGCGTCGAGAGCGGCGGCGTTCCCGTGTGGCGGGGCGGAGTAGCGATCGATCATCGCCCGCAGCGGCACTCGATCCGAGGGCACCGCGCGGCCGTTCTCCTCCCGGAAGCCGGCCAGCCCGGTGGTGAGCATGGGAAACACGTCCCAGGCCCCCACCAGCGAGGGCACGCCCACGCCCCTGAAGACGGTTTCCTGATCTCCGGTCCGGAGCGGAAACGCCCGGGGAGTCCCCACGTCGATGAAGTGGCCGCGGGTCGCGAGCTCCTGGTCGGTGGTGAAGAGCGGCGGAGGATGGCACCGGGCGCAGTCGGCCTTTCCGTCGAAGAGGCGGCGGCCCTCCAGCGGCCGTCCCGTGCCGCCTCCGGGGAGGGCGACGGATGCCGGCGGAGCCCCGTCCGGTCCGCGGTAGGGGTTGGGCAGATTGGTCACGGTCGCGCTGAAGAGCGTGAGCTGGCGAACCTCCGACTCGGTGAGCGTCGGGTTCATGTACCGGTTCCGGTCGCCGACCATCCGGGCGGTCTCGGCCAGGCTCCGCGTGCTCGCCGGAGTGAAGTAGGGCGGGGTCTCGCGGGTCCCCCGCACGGTCGGGCTTCGGTAGATGCGCAAGGGGTGGGTCTTCTCGAAGAGGATGCCCTCGTCGTGTCCCTCGAGATGGCAGCTGTCGCAGCTCATCCCGCTCCGGCCCATGTCCGCGTAATAGAGGACCTGACCCAGCCGGCGCTCGCGCGGGCCAATCGAGGGCTCGAGCGCGATCTGCCGGGTGACGCGGGGCCGCTCGGTCTGCACGTCCTCCACCACCGCGACCGTCGCGGTGAACCGGTCGAGCACGTAGAGCTGCCCGGCGGATGGGGACAGCGCGAGTGCGCGCGGGCCCGAGTGCAGCTCCACCCCCGCCCGGCCGTTCACCCCGTAGTCGGCGGCGTCGCGGGCCAGCGGAAAGCCCGGAGGAGGCTTGACCGGAAGGCGCCACAGCTCGGAGGTCCGCGCCGGGCCATTCCCGTCGGCGAGCGCCCGGGCATCCAGCGCGCGCACCAGCCCCAGCCCGATGTCGGCGACGTAGAGCCGGCCGGCGCCGTCGTCGAGAGCCATGCCCTCGGTGACTCCTGCGCCGAAGCCGAGGTGCCGCTCGAAGCGCTGTGCGCCGAGATCGACCACCCCCACGCCTCCGTTCATCGAGACCTCCATCCTCTGGGGGTTGGGGCCGATGTTGGGACCGATGCCGGTGACGAAGAGCCTTCCCAGCCGCGCGGACCAGAGCAGCGACCGCGGAGCCTTGCCGCCCATGACGTCACGGGCGTGGGGCTCGGTGTGACCGCCGACGATGGGCGTGCCCGGCCGCGGTCCGATGGACGCCCCGGGCTGGCCGTCGTCCAGCGACAGCGGCTCCAGCTCGCCGGTGGCCTGGCTGCCCACCACCACCCTGCCGCCGGCGAGCGCGAGAGGCTTCGGGTCAGGCAGCACCTCGCGGCGCCAGACCTCGCGCCCGTCGTCGAGCGAGAGCGCGCGAACGGTGTTCTCCACCGTCTCTGCCACCAGCGCCACCCGCCGGCCGGGCTCCACCACCACGCCGGAGGCGTAGGCCGGAGCGGCCAGGGTCCGGAGCACGGCGCCCGAGCGCGCGTCGAGGATCCACAGCTCGCTCGCCCAGGCATGGACGACGGCCAGCCGCGGCGAGCCGTCGGGCTCATTCCACGTGGCGAGGGCGGAAGGTCCGTCACCGCCGGGGAAGCGGGTCACCTCTCCCGAGACCGGGTCGATCCTGGCGAGCGCGTCGGTGGTGGACGAGGCCGCCCAGAGCAGGTCGCCCGCGCGGACCAGCTGCGTCCAGTCGGCGAAGGCGGCGTCGTTCACCACCGTGAGCCCCACCTCGGATCGCGTTCTCTGCCCCTCCACCGAGAGCACCGCCGTCACCTGAGCGGTCTCGGCAGGAAGGACGAGGCCCGCGGGGAGCCGCGCGTGGGCGTGCTCTGCATCGACCACGGTCAGCGGCACGAGGCGATCGAAGGGAGCGCCGATCCGGAGCCTCATCCCCCGCCGGAAGTGAGCGCCGTAGAGCGAGAGCGGCTGCGCCGTCTGGTTGCTCACCACGCGAGGGCCCACGTCGGAGAGCCGAGGCTCCGGTCGCCGGAGCTGGACCTGCCAGGCGATCCCGGCCACCACCGCGAGGAGGGCGAAGCTCCCCGCGAGCAACGCTGAGCGGCGCCGGGTCACTCCGAGTCGGACTGGACCAGCCCGTACTTGTGGAGGAGCGAGTAGAGGTGCTTCCGGTCCAGCTCCGCCTCGCGGGCCGCCTTCGCGACGTTGCCCTTGGAGCGGGCGAGGAGCCGGGTCAGGTACTCGCGCTCGAACTGACGGACCAGGTCCTCCTTGCACTCCTTGAACGGTCCACCGTAGCTCGCGGGCAAGAAGTCACCGCCGGCCGGGGCGTCCTTGGCGAACTCCCGGAGCAGCGAGCCGCTCGACAGCTCGGGGATGTCCACCATGTGCCGGGCGCGCTCGAGCGCGTTGCGCAGCTCGCGCACGTTTCCCGGCCAGGCGTGGGCCATGAACTGGTCCCGCACCGCCGCGGGCAGCCGTTCCCACAGCGGCTCGCCGGAGAACGCGTCCACGAGGAGCGCGATGTCCTCCTTGCGGTCGCGGAGTGGCGGAAGGCTGACGGTGAACACCGAGAGGCGGAAGTAGAGGTCCTCGCGGAAGCGCCCGGCCTGGGTCTCGGCCCAGAGGTCCTTCTTGCTCGCGGCGACGATCCGCGCGTCGAAGGCCACCGGAGAGCTGCTCGCGCCGAGGCGGCGGAACTCACGGTCCTCGATGGCCCGCAGCAGCTTGGGCTGGAGGTCCAGCGCCAGGTCGTCGATCTCGTCGAGGAAGAGCGTGCCCCCGTGCGCCCGCTCCAGGCACCCGATCCGCTGGTTGACCGCGCCGGTGAAGGCGCCCTTCTCGTGGCCGAAGAGCTCGCTCTCGATCAGGCTGTCGCTGACCGCGGCGCAATCGAAGACCACCAGCGGGCCCTCGCGCCGCGGCGACAGCTGATGGATGGCCTTGGCCGCGGCGCCCTTGCCGCTGCCGGTCTCGCCCACCAGGAGCAAGGTCGAGTCGGTGGAGCTGATCCGCTTCAGGAGGGCGAAGATCTGCCGCATCGGCACGCTCTTGCCGACCAGCTCTCCCAGGCGGTCCTCCACCGAGGGCGCGATGCGCACGGGGGTGAGGGTGGACTGGAAGCGGAGCTGGACGTCGCCCAGCTCCAGCAGCTGTCCGGGCTTGAGGTACGCCTCGCGGATCTGCGCCCCGTCGATGAAGGTCCCGTTGGTGGACTGGAGGTCCTGCACCAGGAACCGGTCTCCCTGCCGCTGGATGACGATGTGGTTGCGGCTCACCGTGGGCGAATCGATCACTACGTCGTTGTCCGACGCCTTCCCGATCTTCAGGCTGCTGTCGCTGATGGGGAACGACTTCCCGACTCCGTCGGTGTTCACCAGGACGAGGTGGAACTCCTGGAACCCGAGCCTCTCGGTCTGTGCACGCAGGCCGAGGACGGTGTGTGCGGGAATGGTCGCGGAGGAACCGGTGGTCATCGCGGGGAAGGCACCATTCTACGGAGTTCGGCACGCAACGAAAGGTCCGTCCCCTCGCGCGGCTACCGTCGCACACACCCTCTCGCACAACGGGCGGGGCGGCGGTGTGGTAGTCCGCTGCCTGCAGGACGGGTCCCACACATGGCGCGCGGAGAACGGCGGAGATCGCTCACCGTGGTGGGCGGAGCGCGAGGCGAGGTGGAGCGGTACGCGTCGCTCCTGCCCGAGTCCGGCGGCCCGGTGCTCGTCCTCGGCGTCGCGGAGGGCCGACTGGGGGAGGCGCTGGTGCGGCGAGGCGCTCCGGTGACCGGCGTGGATCCGAGCCCGCGAATGCTCATCCGCGCGGAGGAGACGAAGGCGACGCTCCCTCCCGAGCTGCAGGGTCGCTTGCAGCTGATGCGCGCGGACCTGCGCTCGCTCCGGCTCCCGCAGCGATTCGTGGCGGTGTTCGCGCCGCGTGACGCGGTGGCGCTGGTCGCGACGCGCGGAGACCTGGAGGCGCTGTTCGTCACCGCGCGCGAGCACCTGGCGCCCGGCGCCAGCTTCGCCTTCGACCTCTCGCTCCCGCCGCCGCGCTGGCTCTTCCCCGACGACGTGGACCCACACGAGGGTGTGCAGCCGGAACGCGCCGTGTTCACTCCCCATCTCCACAGCCGCCGCACCCGACAAGGCCACCGTGACATCCACCGCCTCCTCCTGCGGCACTTCACCGCCGGGGAGGTGGATCATGCGCTGGCCGCCGCGGACCTCGAGCCGCTCACCCGGGACCGCGACTTCGAGGGACGTCCCTGGGAGCCCGGGGCGGACCGGATCGTGGTGGTGGCGCAGGGGCGGGTGCCTGCAGCCCCGCAGAGCTGAGAGACGACCGGTCAGCCGCGTGGCTTCGGCGGTTGCCGCTCGTTGTCCGGGGTCGATTCCATCTCGAATGCCATCTCGAGGAGATCCAGCAGTTGCGCCCGTGCGTCGACGGAGTCCGGCGCGAGCAGCACGACCTCCACCGGGAGCCGGTCCTCCGGTGGAACAGGCTCGGGATCGAGGGGCTTGCCATCGGGGCCGAGCTCCTCGACCAGGAGGTCTCCGTCGCGGTGCACGGTGTATCGCCGGTACATGGCGAACCCACATATCGCCACCGGACGGAAACTTGAACCTACACCGTGCGGTGCGGAATCCTTCCCGAGCTCCAGGTCATGGAACTTCCAACCAGCGCCCCGCTCACCGACTGGGTCCGCCGTCTGGTGGATGACGAGCCGGCGCTGCATTCGGCGCTGGAGATCCCGGTGGTGGTCTGGGAGGGAGACCTGGCGGAGGCGCACTGGGTGACGAAGCCGCCGGAGCACGCGCCCTCGCCCGAGAACCCGGTGGTGTTCCTGGTGAAGAAGGTTCCGGGACGTCCGAATCCGTTCGGTGCCGGTGTCACGATGGGCCGCGCCGAGCACAACGACCTGGTCTTCCCGCACGCGTCCGTCTCCCGGTTCCACGCCTACTTCACGCCGGACCCCACGCAGATCTCCCGCTGGAACGTGATCGACGCCGCGAGCCGGAACGGCACCCTGGTGGATGGCCAGCCGATCCCGCCCAACGCTCCGGCCACGCTCGGCGGCGCGACCCGGATCACCGTCGGGGAGATGGCGCTCACCTTCCTGTCGCCGGCGGCGTTCCTTCGCTGGCTGACGAAGGTGGTGGACGCGGTCTGAGCGGACCTCCATACCGGAATCCGCCGTCTGCCTCGGTGCGCATCGAGTAGGCGTCGGGCTGGCTCACTCGCGGGAAGCGCTCGGGCCGCACCACGCAGTGCACGCCCTGCTCGGGCACGTCGCACACCGAGGTCATCCGCGCCGCCCCGGACGAATCGGCGGCGAGCCCGTTCCCCATCGGGACCCGAGGTGGCGTTCGGACGAAGAAGACTTCACCGAACCACTGCGCAACCGGAGCGATCCGTGGAGCGTCCGGACCGAGAGGGAAAGAGCCGAGCCACTCGCCGTCCACCCAAGCCCACGCGCGGCCCTCCCAGAGGAGCCAGCCGACCGCGAGCTCCTTCCCGATCCACCGGCCGAGCGGCATGTCGAGCCACAGCCGGCGACTCGAAATCTCGAATCCGCAAGGCGACGCGCACGCCTTCCCCTGGACCCAGCGATGCACGAAGAGGCGCGGCTGGGGGTCGCCGTGGCGTCGCGGGGCGACCTCCCAGCCAAGCTCGACGATGTCCTGCTCGGCCCGGCCCCACTGAAGCGCGATCTCAGTGAGCGCATGGTCCGGCGCAGCCACCGCGGGAGTCTCGATGCTCAGCCGTGCGCCGGCGCCTCGCATCGGCCGGCGATCATTCCAGCCCGCCCAGGCCCAGCAGCCCTCGGGCGTACAGTCGTGCTCGTCTGCAGCGGGGGCCGGTCGCGGCGGTAGCTCGGGGACCGGCGGGAGCGGCGCGGGCACGGGGACCGTTCCCACCGGACAGACCATGGCTCCGTCCAGCACGGGCTTCCCGAGCCGGGCGAACACGCCCGGCGGTGGGGGGGCCGCGCCGGTCCGTCGCACCTCGCAGCGCGGCTCGGCCGCGAGCAACAGGCCGAGCGCGAGCGTCAGCGCCACCGCCCCAGGCTCACTTCGCCATCGCCCCGAGGATGCGGGCGGCGCAGACCGCGCGGCTCACTGTGTCCGAGAAGAGGGCCCGCAGCGTTTCCTCGGAAGGGAGCTGGCCGGTCGCCGACCGAGCGTCGCTGGCGGTCGCGCCGCCGCCCTGAAGATCGAGCGCCGCAAGGCGAGGCAGATCGCTCGACGGGTCGAGCGAGGCGATCGGGGTCGGCGAATAAGTGGCCGTCACGCCGAACGTCGGGGGCGGAGGCCCCTCCGGCGTGATCGGGCAATCCCGCCCAGGACAGACCAACGCGAGCGGGCGCGAGTCGCCGTACGCGCGGGCGAACCGCTTGTAGAACTCGAGCCAATCTGGGTAACGCTTCAACATCTCCGGAGCCACGCTCGCGTCGAAGGGGCCCGGGAGGTTGGTCATCGGGCCGACGAAGAAGGGCCTTCCGGCCTTGAGGTCGGCCACCGGTGCTCCGATGGCATAGACCTTCCCACCGGACACGAAGAACCGGATGTGGAGATAGCCGCGATCCGCCTTCGCAGGCTCCCAGCTGCCGGGTTCGTCCGGCTTAGGCACCTGACCATCGAACGGAATTCGCTCGCACCCGAAGAGGTCCGCGCTGGTCGCCCCCGGAGGGCGCGTCTCGCTGGTCGTCGCGCAGCCCACGAGCGTCAGCACCAGCCCGAGGGTGCACCGCTGAATCGTCTTGTTCATTTCGTCGCCCCCGTCAGTCGAACAGCACCACGTCCCGCACCCATGTCTTCCCCTGACCCAGCCACGCGAGGCGCTCGTCCCGGAGGGCTGTGGCAGGGCTCGCTCCGGCGTCGAGACGAGCGGTGAGCTTCCGGAAGAACTCACCGACGTCCTGATCCGGCAGGTCCGAGAGCGAAGCGTAGACACCTCGAGCCCCGGCTTGCACGAAGGATCTCGGGAGGCTCCACGGTTCGGCCCGGAAGGTACTCGGAGCCGCGGCCCGGCAGGCGCCAAGCATCACGACCGGCCGCCGCGAGAGCTTCAGGGACGCAAGCTGGGTGGCCGAGAGAGAGTACGTGTGGTCCGAATCCTCGGACAGAACCAGCACTGCCCCGTCCGGGACGCTCGGGTCGATGAGCCCGTGCACCTCGAAGTCGACCACGTCCGCGTTCTCGAGTGCCGCCAGGACGCGCGACGGTGTGGCATCAGCGCCGGAGACGATCTTCCAGCGATTCGACCCTGGGACAGGTGCGATGGTCAGGGACGGAAGCTGCAAGTCACGCGGGGGGACCACATCCCGGACCAGGAGCCGTGCATTTCCGGGACGCGAGGCGGCCGCCGCGACCTGGGTGCCGAGTCGGTAAGACCAGGGCAGATCGTCCGGCAGTACCCCCTGGCGCCCCTGGAAGCGGCCGGTGGAGAGCACTGCCACGTCACGGCAAGGTCGGAGCCGGCCCACCACTTCGGCCGGGAGCGCGGGGACGCCGCCGCGCGCATCTGCGAGGTGGGCCTCGACCTTGCCCGTCGCGTCGGCCACCGTCCATCCCGCCCGGGCGATGCCGGCGACCAGGCCCACCGCGCACCGGGACGGAGCAGAGGTCCCGAGCAGGTGAGCGAGCTCTCCGAACGCCGCCACGCCATCTCGAGCGCCGAGCGCGCGAAGGGCGAGGGTCTCCCGACCCTCTGCCGCCGCCGAGCGGACCTGGACGTCCGAGGACGATTCGGCCGCCGCGACCGTCTCCTCGAGCGCCTTCCCTGCGCCCGGCGTTCCGAGCTCCAGAGCGGCGATCCGCTCCAGCACGCGTGCGGCGGCCATCTCCCCGGGCACCGTCCGGTGGAGCCCCTGGTTCGCCGACGCCATCGAGCGCGCCTCCTCGAGGAG
>JBKPMY010000241.1:0-2966 GCA_046732375.1 Myxococcota bacterium | reverse complement strand
CCCCGCTCCGCCTCGGTCAAGCTCGAGAGGAGGGGAACTGCGCGGAGTGCCTCGCCCGTCGGTCGCTCGCTCATCGTCGCCTCGCGCGCTCCAGACGCAGCGTCTTCTCGCCGCGCTGTTGCCCGTTGAGCTTCTCGAACGCCGCCGCGTCCTCCTCGGCGACGAAGCCGTAGCTGTAGGTGGGCCGGACTTCGAGCCGGAGCAGCTTCCCCGCCGGCGCCCCCAGACTCTCCAGCGCCGCGGTGATCCCGGCGGCATCCAGCCCCTCGGAGCTCCCCAGGTTAATCCACAGCCGGACCTGGCCCGGTGCCGATGACTCAGCTGCCGGAGCAGCCGCGGTCGACCCCTCCGGACGGTCACGCTTCGGTGGGCGCTCCCGCCGCTCCTTCCGCTCGCGGCCACCGGAGCGTTCCTCCCGTCCGGACCGCTCGCCCCGCTCTTCCCGGGCCGACCGCTCGCCTCGCTCCCGCCGTTCGCCCCGGTCGGAACGCTCCTCGCGCCGGGGCCGATCACCCCGTGAGCGCTCCCGGGGCGGGCGGGTGTGAACCTGCTCTGCCGCGGCGGCCTGCGCCTTCTCCATCCGGAGATGCCCGAAGAAGAACTTCAGCAGGAAGGCGATCGAGTCGTCGGCGTCCGCCCGCTGCTTCAGCGCCCCGGCCAGGCCGAGGTAGCCCTCGTACACGCTCCCCGAGGCCGCGGACTGAATCTCCCGGACGTGGCGCTCGGTCCACATCCGCAGCGCCTCCTCGGGCGAGGGCATCTCCCGCTTCTCGAACCGGATCCCGTACTTCTTCTCCAGAACGGTGAAGGTGCCCAGCTCGCGCCCGGAGACGAGGTTGATCGCGGTGCCCTTCTTCCCGATGCGTCCGGTCCGGCCGACCCGGTGGAGGTACACCGCCGGGTCCTCGGGCAGCGAGTAGTTGATGACGTACTGCAGATCCGAGATGTCGATACCCCGGGCGGCGATGTCGGTGGCCACCATGAACGCCACCTCGCCCCGCTTCACCTTTCCCATCACCCGCTCCCGCTCCTTCTGGGGCAGGTCGCCGTTGAGCAGCTCGGCGTCGAAGCCGTTCCGGTTCAGCACCGCGGTGACCAGTGCCGTGTCGTCCCGGGTGTTGCAGAAGACGATCGCGTTGTCCGGCTCCTCCATCTCCAGCAGGTAGATGAGGTTCCGGGGCTTCGGATAAGCGTCGGTCACGTCGTAGCGGACGTGGTGGATGTGGTCGACGGTGAGGACGTCGCCGGAGAGCATCAGCATCTCCGGCGAGGTGGTGTACTGGCTGATGAGGCTCTGGATCTCCGGCGGCACGGTGGCGCTGAAGAGCAGCACCTGCCGGTCCTTCGGGAGCTGGTCGAGGATCCGGGTGACCTCCTCGTAGAAGCCCTGGTTCAGCATCTCGTCAGCCTCGTCGAGGACCACGTGCCGGCATCCCTGCAGCTTGAGGTTCTTCCGACGGATGTGGTCCCAGATGCGGCCGGGCGTGCCGACCACGATGGGCGAGCCGCTCTCCAGCGCGTCCTCTTGTTCCTTCATCGAGGCGCCGCCGTAGATCGCGGAGACCCTCACGCCCTTGTGCTTGCCGAGGTCCGAGAGCTCCGCGGCGACCTGGAGCGCCAGCTCACGCGTCGGGCAGAGGACGAGGGCGCGCACGGCCTTGTCCTCCGGATCCATCTTCTCCAGCAGCGGGAGCCCGAAGGCGGCGGTCTTTCCCGTCCCCGTCTTGCTCCGGACGATCAGGTCCTTGCCCTGCATCACCGGATCGAAGGCCTGGGCCTGCACCGGGGTGGGGTGGGTGTATCCGCGATCCGCCAGGGCGCGACGGATCTCCGGCGAGAGGGCCAGCTCGTCGAAGCCGACCTCCGCCAGGTATTCGGCCGGCCGCTCGGGGGGTGCTGCCGCCTCGGGGGCGGGGGCCGCGCCGGACGGCGGAGCAGAGTCGCCGTGTTCGGGCGCAGACGGGTTGTCACTCATCGGGCACGGGCTTAATCCCTCCCCCATCACGTAGCAATCGCGCAGGCTGGGGGTCCTGCTAGAAGCAGCCGGTCTCCTCGTTCCATGGCCCGTCCCCCCAAGAAGCCAGGGAAGCCCCGCCCGAAGCCGGCCTCCCGGTCCACGCGCGCCGCCTCACGCCCGGGGCCCCGGGCCCGCCCTTCGGCCGGACAGGTGTCGCGACCGCGTGGCAGTCGCCAGGGGCGTCCGGTCCCCGACGAGGTTCGCGATGTCACTCCAGTCGAGGAGCGCGAGGACTCGGAGGCCACCGAACCCACCGAGGAGACCGAACCCGTCGACGCCGCCGAGCCCGAGGGTGAGGAGCTGGCCGAGCTGGAGCCGGTGGTGGAGTCCGCTGCCACGACCCCTGCCCGCTCCTCCAGCAGCGGCATCGCCCGTGCGGATCCGATGGCGGCCTACATGGCCGAGGTGCACCGGCATCCGCTGCTGTCGCGCGAGGAGGAGGAGCGGCTCGCCCGCCGCTACCGGAGCACCGGCGATCTGGATGCCGCCGCCCGGCTGGTCTCGGCGAACCTGCGCCTGGTGGTGAAACTGGCCCACGAGTACCACCGGAATCCCCTGTCGCTGCTCGACCTGGTGCAGGAGGGAAACATCGGGTTGATGCAGGCGGTGAAGAAGTTCGATCCCGAGCGAGGGGTGAAGCTCTCCACCTACGCCGCCTGGTGGATCCGCGCGTACATCCTTCGCTACATCATGGACAACTGGAAGCTGGTGAAGCTCGGGACGACCGAGGCCCAGCGGAAGCTGTTCTTCAAGCTGCGCCAGGAGCAGGAGCGACTCCTGAAGCAGGGCTACGAGGCCACGCCCAAGCTCCTGGCCGAGCGGCTCAACGTCACCGAGCAGGACGTGGTGGAGATGGACCAGCGGCTGGGGCACGACGAGCTGTCCATCGACGCGCCGCTGGGAGACGACCCGAGGAACACGCGGGCCGAGCGCTACCTGCCCTCGACGG
>JBKPMY010000240.1:0-15031 GCA_046732375.1 Myxococcota bacterium | reverse complement strand
GTCCTAGCCTCAACGCTCGTGACCGCCCAGGTACTCGTGGTCGAGGATGATCCCGATGTCCGTGATTCGATCGTTGACCTCCTCGAGTCCGAGGTCCCGTGGATTGAGGTGTCCTCGGCAACCGACGGAATGGAGGCACTGGAGCTTCTGGAGGCAGGCGCAGAGCCCTGCCTCGCGCTGCTCGACGTCATGATGCCGGTGATGAATGGTGTCGAGTTCCTCGACACGCTCCGCGATCGGCACCTCGTGCCGGCGATGCAGATTGTCCTCATCTCGGCGTACGTGCAGTTCGCGCGGCACGTCAACTACCCCGGAATCACCGGGCTATTGCCGAAGCCGTTCCAGGCGACCGACCTCCTCGCTATCGTGCGGCACCACTGTCCGGAGCCGGGGGCCAGCCCGGCGGGGAGCTGAGGGGGCCTTCCGAAAGCGGGTCTCAGTTCGGCCATGCTGCTGAGTCGAAGCTCATCGGCCGTCTAGAGACCACCGGCTCAACTCCATCACCCCGATCGACGGAACCGAAGAAGCATTAGGCCCGGTGGCCAGGCACGGGCGCGGGCACTTCGGCGGTCGGAGGGAGGGAAGCGCTCGTTGCTTTCGTTCAGCCAACGGCCGAGGAGACCTGTTCGCTCCAGGTGACGAGGCCGTCCGGGTAGAAGAAGGGGCCACCGGTGAGCGACATCAGCCGTCCATCGCCGGCGAGGATGCACCACTCGGAGGACCAGAGAAGGTCGACGAAGGTGTGAAGCGCATCCTGGGCTGGGGGCGCGGCGTGGCCGCCGTCGGCCAGGCGGAGTTGGGCGGCGAAAAGCTGGGCCGCGAGGATGTAGTCCCTCACTCGGTCGGCGGTGGCGTTGTTGCGAGGCAGCTCGGGGGTGAAGGCGCCGGACCACGAGCGAGTCCGGAAGGTGGGCTGACGAATTCGCCCCACCTTCAGGGACTGGAAGTAGAGGGTGAGCTCGTCGGTGGCGGCAAACACGGGGCGCTACTTGTTGGAATCCTTCTTGCGTCTGCAGGGAGCGCGCCGCGCCGCCGCGGCGCGTGATGTCCTGGGCTTGGGGCCATCCGGGAATGGCCTGCTCCAGGGTTCCTTCTGACTGCACGCGACTCGCTGACCCGTCCGGGCCGAAATAGAGCCGGCGCGGTGGTTGCGGCGTCCAGCTCTTTCGGTCGCTCTCAGGAGGGAAGTGGTTTGGGGCCGGGTGTCACTCGTCCGTGACCAGCGCGGCCTTGAGCTGCGCGATGACGGACTCCAGTGACGCTCCGGTCTCGTGTTGGAGTTGCTCGAGGGCGCGCTGAATGGCCTCCTGCATTTGAGGAGCGCGCGCGATGAGGTCCGCGTCTTCGGGGCCGGCGGCGACGGCGACGATGAGCCGGTTCTCATCGCGGACGGTGATGCCGTCCTCGTCCACCCACCAGCACTCGTGGCTGAGCGGCTGGCGCTCCGTGGTCGAAGCCTCGGCGGCGGCCTCGGGACGGCCGAGCTCCGCGGGGAGGCGAACGGTGAAGGAGAGCCGCTTGGGAAGGACGTCCTTGCCGGAGACGACGTGGTTCCGTCCGTGAATGCGAACCGTCACCCGGCCGGAGGATTGCTAACCTGCCAGAGCAATTCGACGAGGAGCTCCTGGCCTCATCGTCCGCAGCATCAACGGCCGCGGAACTGGGCCAGGTGGCTCTCGATCTCGCCGCGCAAGCCCGTCGCTGTCGCTCCCGGCGCGACCGGGGGCAGCAGCCCCAGCGCGCGTTCGGCGGTCTTCACCGCTTCCGCAGGGGCTCCCGTCTGGAAGAAGGCCAGGGCCAGCGTGTCGAGGTAGACGGGGTTCGCCTGCGCCTCTACGGCGCGTTTTGCGAATCGCAACGCTTCGGACGGCCGACGCTCTTCCTCTGGTACGCAGGTCAACAGCCAGAATGCATATTCGTTGAGGTCGGTCGGCCCGGCGGTGGCTCGTTCGGCCTGCTTCTTGAGCAGCGCGAGCCCGCGCCGAGTGGAAGCAGAGGCTTCCTCTGCGCGTTCTACACGAAGTAGAGTGGAGGAACGGCGAAGCAGCAGGTAGCTCAGCAGCGTCTGGATCCGCAGGTTGGTGGGGTCGGCCGCCAGCAGCTCGTCGAATGCATCGACCGCCTGCCGATAGGATTCGACCGCCGCGCCGGTCTGGGAGAGCGCCGTCTCGATGGTCCCTCGCCGGGCAAGTGCCGTCGCGAGCTCGAGACGTACCTGACCATTCGTCGGATCTTCTGCCGCCAGCGTCTTGAGGGCATCGACCGCCCTGGCACCCAGAGGGAGCGCCTCCTCGACGCGTCCCGTCAGCCGGAGCGCGTTCGAGTAAGCCACCGTGGCCTCGGCGCCTGCCTGTCGCAGCTTCACATTCGCCGCCGGACCCCCGAGCAGCGCGTCGTACAGTGACACGCTCCGCCGACAGTTATCCACCGCTGCCGCGCTGTCGCCGAGTGCCATCAGGATCGCGCACAGACGATGGCTCGCGTGCGCCAGGAGCAATCTACTCTCCACGTTCCCGAGGTCACGTCCCAGGGTTGCATCTCCGACCGTGACGACCTGTTGGTAGAGATCGGCCGCGTCCTTCGACCGCCCGCTCGCCTGATACGCGTCGCCCAGCCGCACCAGGCTGCGACGATACGCAAGACCTTCTGGCGATTCCGGGTCGAGGTTCCTCGAGAGGACCTCGCGGATTGCAGTCGCCTTCTTCATGCTCTCGAGGCTCGCCCGCACGTCGCCGACGTTCGAGCCGAATGGATTTCCCTGGATCTCGCTCATGCGGTCGTAGGCGTCCGCCAGATCACGCTGCAGGGATCGATCGTGCTGTGCGTCCATGGCCAGGCGATCCAGGTATTCGAGACCCTTGCTCACGACCAGCTCTCGGGCCGGGGTGGCGCCGGCGAGGTTGGCAATGGCGTCGTGGAACTCGAACACGAACGACGTGGCGAGCTTTCGCACGTCCTGGAGGCGTCGTTCGGCATTGCTTCGCTGTACTTCCGCCTCGTGCCGCGCATGGGCGATGCGCCGCGCCTGCACCGCCATCGTGGCGGCAAAGACCATCAGCAGCATCACCAGCCCGGAGGCCACCGCCACCCCGACCCGGTGCCTCCGCACGTACTTCCGGAAGCGGTAACTCTGGCTCGGGGGACGTGCCAGCACCGGCTCGTGTCGCAGATGCCGGCCGATGTCCGCAGCCAGCTCGGAGGGCGTTCCGTACCTGCGGACTCGCTCCTTCTCGAGCGCCTTCATGGTGATGGCGTCGAGGTCCCCTTCGAGCAGGCGGAAGAGAGAAGGTGGGTCGCTGCTGCGGTTCCTTGCTGCGCGCGCCGCTTCGTCGCCTAGCGTGCTGACCCTCGTGCTCGGCCTCGGAGGCTCCAGCTCTCGGAGCTTCCGTCGCAGCTCCTCGTAGCTCCCGGAGCGGAGCTCCATCGAACCGAACGGCAGTTCGCCGGTCAGGAGCTGATAGAGAATGACGCCTAGCGAGTAGACATCCGTCCTCGTATCCACGTCCTGACTGGTGAGGTCCGCCTGTTCCGGGCTCATGTACTCCGGCGTGCCGATGACGGCGCCCACCTCGGTGAAGAGCGTCTTCGCAGTCAGCCGGTACCCGGTCGCCTTGGCGATGCCGAAGTCGATGATCTTCGGCTGTGCTGCTCCATCCACCAGCGAGACGAGGATGTTCGAGGGCTTGAGGTCACGGTGGATGATGGCTTTCTGGTGAGCGTGCTGGACCCCCTCGCACACTTCGGCAAACAGCGTCAGCCGCTCCTCGGTGTTCAGCTTGTGGGTGTCGCAGTGCTCGGTGATGGGAACGCCCGCCACGTATTCCATGACGAAGTACGGACGTCCCTCGGGCGTGGTCCCCCCATCGAACACCTTGGCGATGGCCGGGTGGTCCATGAGTGCAAGGGCCTGGCGCTCTGACTCGAAACGCGCCACGACCTGCTTGGTGTCCATGCCGGCCTTGATGACCTTGATGGCCACCCTTCGGCGGACGGGGTCGACCTGCTCGGCAAGCCATACCTCGCCCATCCCCCCCTCGCCGATGAGCTTGAGAAGTCGGTACGGCCCGATGCGTCTCTCCGGCTCGGATACAGCCGCCGCGCCGGCCCTCGGCCCGAGGGCCAGAGTGTCCTCCATGCCATTCGGCGGCGGGTCTGATTCGCCGGACATCCTGCCCCTCGGCGCCGTTCCGGAGGGAAAAGCTACATCGGTGTGGGCCGGATGCCGAAGCGTCGACTTCTCGCTCTCCGGTCAACCGGCCGAGCAGAGAAGGGCGACGTCGCCTCCTGGGGCACGAATTTGGCCACGGAAGCTGGTCGGGCCGAGGGCCTCCACAACCGGTCGAGCAGACGGCGGAGAGCGTCGGCCAGCGTAGAGCCATTGCTGCCGGCCTGCCGACGCAGCCGAGGGCAGCCATCCTCTTCGAGATGCGCGGCGGCCTCGTGACGCGAGTGGCCGAAATGAGCCGCGTCGCAAGTCGAGTCTTCAGCCAGACGGAGTAGACAGCCTGCACGGCGCTCCCGGGCGCGACGAAAGACGTCGCCGATGTCCGGTCGCGCGCTGTGGCCGACCGGGGTGCCTATGCGGCTCGGCCGTGCACCCGAGGCGCGCTGGCAAGCACATCACGTTCGAACTGCAGACCCACGATTCGCGCCAGGAGAAAGCGGCGACGGGGTGCCTCTGCCGGCGTGCGCAGGAGCCGCGCTCGCGACGCGGCCAAGAGGCGGTCGAGGAACGCAATGCGATTTCCGGGGCCGAGTGCGAGCGAGGAGGTCGCGTCCATGAGCGCCGGAGTCTCCGTGGGCGGGCTGACTTCCACACACGCCGTCCGGGAGGGAGCGGCGCTCGAGTGCGGATGGCTGACGCAGAGAGCAGGCGAGCAGGACGCGGCTCGTTCAGGCGTCGAGTGCCGGACTGCGAGAAGGACGCAGCTTTGGGCTGGTTCGCTGCACCCCGGGGCGGGACGATGTTCGAGGAAGTGGGGTACTGGGAGGTGACTGCAGAGGCGAAAGGCATCGAGCCTGTCCGTGCAGTCTGTGCCCTCATGCGGCCGTTTCAGGCGGTTCGGCTCGCGATCACGGCAGTCCGGGTCCAGCGGCCCTGGGTGTCGCTCCGAGCGTGGCGGTTCCGCTGTCGGAGCCTCGATGAGACTCAAGTGAGGCCACTCGTCTACCGGGTCCTGCAACGGCGCCTGTGGCGGCTGAGCGAGGTGCCCGAGTCTGTTGCACCCATTTCGATGTTGAACCGGGCATGACCAGCTGACTCCGACGGGTGGCCGGGTGCCGCCGGTTCTAGATGGAAAGGACGCGGTTTGTTCAGCGAGATGCCGCGCCCCTGCGCGGCGAGGCAGCGTTCGTCCTCGGTGGAGCTCAACGCGAGCTCGTTGAGGGTCCGGGCACTCGACCCTGGGAGTCGTCCTTGCCGGTCTTCTCCCGGAGGGCGTCGATTCGCTTGGAGGCCTCCGCCTTGGTGAGGTGCTCCGGTACTTCCTCGCCGGCCTCCTCCGCGAGCCTGTGGAGGTAAGAGCGCTGCGCGCCAGTCATGGGCTCCTCACCGCTCACCCAGTCGTCGGGATTCTTCTTCGTGTTGGATTCACCGGCCTGAGACGCTGTCGTGCGATCCGTCATGGTCTCCTCCCTAAGATGATGAACATGCGTACAGTCCTTGCTCTGGCAACCCTCGAAAAACCGCGGCGCCAGTGCGTCATCGAGGGAAGCAGCCAGGGAGCCGTTCGCTTCCTCGGGCTCCCGAGATGTACGCTGGTGTCCTTCATGGCGGCGTCTCGAGCAGTGCTCGTTGTCGATGATGATCCCGACTGCATCGAGGTCATGGTCGAGGCGCTTCGCGGACTCGACTGCGCGGTGTACGGGGCAGGGGATGGCCGCGAGGCCCTGAATCGGCTTTCGGCCGTGCCCAGGCCCTGCGTCATCCTCCTCGACGTCCTCATGAGGCCGATGAGCGGCGCGGAGTTTCTCCAGGCACTTTCGTCCAGAGCGGATGCCGCAGACTTCTCGGTCATCGCGATGTCCGGGGATGTTCAGGCCGCCCGGCAGCTTCAGGGCATTGCCGCGGTGCTGACCAAGCCCTTCGAGATTGCCGAACTCGACGCCCTTCTAGAGAAGCTCTTCTCGCCTCAATCGTCGCACGGCAGCGTTGGGTCGAATCTCGAGTGAGGCGAGGTTCAGGACTTGCCAGCGGGCTGTCTCGAGGACGGCCTAGGGGGCAGCCTGCCTAGTCGAGGGGAGTGGAAGGCTGCGAGTTTGACAGGAGAACTCCCTGTCCTCGGCAGCTCGGTTGCCCGGGTGCGGGACTGAAAGCAACTTCGCGCGAGGAGGCTTTCCCACATGCCCGATGAGAGGAGCAAGGCGGGCCCGGCGGACCGGGACCGAATCAACGTCCAGGAGCGGTACGAGCTCGAGTACTGGAGCAGCAAGTTCGGGGTGACGCCGGAGCAGCTGAAGGAGGCGGTGGCCAAGGCCGGGGTCATGGTCAAGGACGTCGCGCGGCAGCTTGGAAAGACCGTCTGACCGGCTGTGGCGGCGCGCCCCATCGGCTCGGGGACCATCTCCTTCGGATTGGTGAACATCCCGGTCCGGCTGTACGCGGCTGCCGACAGCGGAGCGGCCATCTCCTTCCACCAGCTCCACGACAAGTGCAAGAGCCGCATCAAGCAGCAGTTGTGGTGCCCGGTCGACGAGGAGGTCGTCAGCCGGGACCACCTGGTGAAGGGCTACGAGTTCGCGCGAGACCAGTACGTGCTCTTCACCGCCGAGGAGCTGAAGGCGCTGGAAGAGGCCTCGACCAAGGCGATGGAGATTACCGAGTTCGTCCCGCTCTCCAGCGTCGACCCGCTCTATTTCGAGAGCGGCTGGTACCTGGGGCCGGACAAAGGCGCCGACCGGCCTTATCGGCTCCTGTCTCAGGCGCTGGAGCAGGCCCAGCACGCGGCCGTTGCCAAATACTCCACCCGGGGCAGGGAAGAGCTGGTGCTCATCCGCCCCTACCAGAGTGCCCTGGTGATGCAGGCTCTTCGGTACGCCGACGAGCTGCGGCCCGTCAGCGAGGTGCCGATTGGACAAGGCGAGGTGAAGCCCGCGGAGCTGCAGCTGGCAAGGCAATTCATCGAGCAGCTGTCGGCGGAGGCGTTCGATGCGTCCAAGTACGAGGACAGCTACCGGAAGAAGCTTCAGGCCGTTATCGAGGCGAAGATCGCGGGCGAACCGGTCTCCATTGCTCGAGCGGAGCCGCCCAGGACTCAGGTGGTCGATTTGATGGAGGCACTGAAGGCGAGCCTCTCCAGGTCTGGCGCGGGCTCGAAAGCTGCGTCCGCTAAAAGTCCAGCGTCGGGCGAGGTGGAAGTGCTGGTCAGAAAGCCGCCTCGCCGTGCCCCTCCGCCGGCGGCTGGCGCGGGACGAGCCGCGGCAGCTCGCCGGCGGCCGCCTCGTGGGTGAAAGAGACAACGCTCGGCCCCCTGAAGCTCTGAAAAGCAGCAGTCGCATTTGGGACGTCGTCGGTGCCCCTTCAGGGTGCGTGGAACTGCGAGTCTCCGAAGCTGACCGCCGCGTCGACGCACCAGATGCTGACCCCGTCCAGGTCGGCCAGGGTTTTCCCAGCCGGCAACGTGGCGGTGAAGGTGGCGCCGGACCTGGGCATGCCCGCCAGCTGCGGGCCGAAGGCGAAGCCCCCGCGGTAGTCTCCCCGGATGCCGGAGTAGACCCGGACGTTGCCGAGCCCTCCGCCGTCGTAGAAGAAATTGGTGAAGGTGATGGTGGTCGGGTCGGTGACAGTGGCCGTGCCCCGGACTCCATGCGACCGGGTCTGGAGCATGGCGGTCCATCCGACGCCGATGGGACCCACGGCGGGGAGCGAGCCCGGCTCGGGAGTGGAATCGCCGCAGGCGACGGCGCCGGTCAGCGCGATGGCACACGCGCATGCACGCAGAGACATGGGGTGACCTCCTCGGTCGAAAAGCCGCCCTCTGCCTACGCGTGAGTGCGCCGGCGGATTACGCGGGTCCGGGCAGCCTCGCGGAGGCCGACGGACATGCTTCCGCGGACCGGGCTGACTGTCAGCAGGGCAGCGTCGGTGCCCGGGTGATGGCTCGCCTGGCTTCTCCTTCGAGCCGCCGGAGCCCTTTGCTCTCGACCTCCGGGCAGTCCTCAGCACCTGGGAGGGGGCAGCGGCCATGCACGGACGGGGGCTCATCTTGACGGTCGCGATGCTGTTCGCGGCCTGCGGGGGCGACGACTCGCGGCTGAGTCTCGAAACAGCTGACAGGCCGCTCGGAAACGTGGGCAGCTTCGGAGGACCGCCGGGAAACTCCGACTCGGGAATCCTGGAGGGCACCCCGGCGCGCGTCCAGCCGTGGGAAATCGATGCGTCCCGGGAGCTGGTTCTGACACACCTGAGCGTCGTCGAGGACCCAGCAAGCACGGCACCCGGCGGCGCGTGGAGCTTCGACCGGTTGATGCGGGACATGGAAGGGGAGAAGGACGCCTCCCAGTTCGTGATGCGGTGGCTTGCCACCTGGAGGACCAGCCAGCTGATCAACGGCTACCCAGTGCCGGCCCGCCCACCCATCGACACCGAGGTGATTGGCCCCTGGCGGATGCGGAGCGGCTGGCCTGCCACGGACGAGACCTGCAAGCTCGACCTCAGGCGGTCCCCGTTCCGGCTCAGCGCCATCGTGTACCGGCCAGACCTCCGCCTGCCGGAGCTCAAGGGCGGCGAGGGACGCTTCGTCTTCGGCGTCGCGGACGCCCGGGGACAGGCAATGAGCTTCACCGTCATTCTGGAGTACCTGCTGCCGGCCTCAGATGGCGCCCAGGACGTCCTGTCCTGGGCCGACCAGTTCCACAAGCTCGGCAAGCGTGACTTCGGAGAGCCGTTCAACCAAGCGCTGCAGCGCATCACCGACCAGTTCGCCAAGCGGGGGGTGACCCCCGGGCGGCCGAACGGCAGCGCTCTGGCGCAGCTTCGGACCAACGAGCTGTCGCAGCACCCAGGCATCCCGAAGAGGCTCTGGGAACTGCGCGAGTTCCAGATTGGATGGGATGGGTGGATTCACGAGGTCACGGTGAAGCAGACCCCGGACCTGTCGCTGAACGGCACGCCAGCCCTCGCGGACTTCCTAGTCCGAAATCAGGAGAGCATCCGGGCCGGGGTCCACCGGATTCCGGATGCGATGCTCGGCGGCTCGGCGCCAGTTCCCGGCGGCAGCGGATGGACCTTCGGCGCCGAGGCGGGAGTCTCCGAGGAGGTACGGCACCTCTTCGCCTTGACCACCTGCAACGGTTGCCATCGCTGGGAGACTCGCGACCCCGCCACGGGCACACTCACCTTGTTCACCCACATCGCTGCACGGGACGCCGGAACGCCTGCGGCGACGTCGGGGTTCCTCCGGAATGACATTGCTGTCTTTCGACGGAATGACTTTGCCGGGCTGCTCTCGCTGACGCCGGCGGATCTGCAAGCCAAGGAAGGCCGACGTCCGAAGAGAGCCCGGGTGCACTGAACGGGCTGGAGCGAGCTGCGCGCACGACTCCCCCGTCTGCTACCCCCGAGCGGAGTTCGTCCAACGGCACGAGGAGGCCCAGTCTTTCTCCTTCGGCTTGGCGAGCTTCCGCGGCGGGCGAGGTGCGTCGGTGCCACGCAGCGCCCCTCGCGTCGATGACAGTGAGCCTGATGCGCCCTCCTTTCACGCCGGACATCTACGTCGCCCGCCTGGGCTTGCCATGCGCGTCCACCTTGAACAAGAGAATGCGCTGTCGACCGAACCCGAACTCCTCGGTGGTGAACGTCCAGTGACTCCAGTCAATCGAACCGTGCCGCCGCTCCGCGGCCTGCATTGCCACTCGGATTGCGTCTGCGGGAGTGCATCGCCTGCAGGCCGCCGCAGCAGCGAGGGTTCCCCAGCGCCCCGAGGCGTACCAGTTGGCGACATCTCGCATGGCAGGCACACGGTTTCACGTCATTCCGGCAACTTTGACCTCCTCCTGCGCTTGCTGGCAAGCAAGCGTCCGTGGCACAGCGCTCGCTTGCCGTGCGTGCCGTGCTCGTCATCGATGATGGAGAGACCTTCCTCGAGGTGGTCGCGGACCTCGGGCAAATCAGGTCGATTTCTTCTTTCTCGGCGAGCGTGCCCGCGACGCCGGTTCAGCGGCGGGGAGCCGCGGGGTCCCTGTCGGTCGATCCGACACGGCTCACAGGACTTTCAGGAGCCGGACGTCGAGGCGCACCGGATTATCCGGCGTGTTGCCTTGAATCTGCTCGCAGAGCTGTCCCTGGAACACTATCTGGTTCCGAGGGGGCGGCTCATAACGCCAGCTGTCCGGGCCCGGGCGGAAGGGCGTTCCATTCACGCTGACGCTGAGTAGCTGCGGATCCGACGGCACGTCCACCAGGGTGTAGCGGCAGGATTCCTGGGTCAGGGAGTTTCCAATCTCCGCGAGCGCATCCGCGAGAGCCTGGCCATCGGTGGCCTCGAAGTACTGCTTGCTGCACAGCGCGGTGCCCAGGTTGCAGGGGTTGTTGGCGCCGCAGCTCTGGTTCGTGTTCGGGCACTTGCGCACGAATCCGCCGGCCTCGGCCATGGCCTGGAGGGTCGTCTGGGCGATGCCGCCCACGACGTCCCCGCCGAAGCCGATGACGATGGTTTTGATGCTGCGCTCGTTCTTCAGGCCGCTGATGGCAGACACCACCGCCAGATTGTCCAGGCAGTCGAAGTTGGGACACGGGGGACTGTTGTTGGGGGTGCTGGTGCAGACGCAGCTGGTGCCGTCGAGGGCGTTGTTGCAGTTGGGCAGGCCATCGGTGAGCAGCAGCACGAAGTTTTCGCGCGCCGGATCCGCCACCAGGGTTGGATTGTCGTGGAGGAACTGCAGACTTCCGGCGGTGGGGGTGCCGCCCTCAGGGGTGAGCGTCTGGAGCGCAGCGTTCGCTGCCTGCGAGGCGGCGGTCAGAATCGAATCTGCGTCCCCAGCGGACCCAGGGGGGACGTCGCCGAGCACGTCGGAGCCGGTCGAAGGAATGCAGCTGGAATTGGGAAACTTCGTCAAGCCCACACGCGCGACCGTCGGATTGCTGGTCAGGAAGTCCCCCATCACCTGCTTGAGGACGTCCATCTTGCTCACCCCTCCTGGAGTGATGGCGTTCGCCATGCTCCCCGACTTGTCCTCAAGAATCATCAGGTTGGGCTTGGGGCGGTTGAAGGCGAGTGGAACTGTCCGTGCATCCTGCGCAACGGACGACGGGCTGACCGGCTGGAACTCGTAGACCTGGCAGCCTGCGACTCCAAGCGCGAAGGCGAGGCCGACCAGGGTTGCAGTGCCAAGGATGCGTTTCATCGTTTCACCGGAAAGCCGTTGGGGCCGGCTGGAGCGGTGTAAACCCGACCAGAGCGCCAGGTGGGCGTCGATGGCATCGACCTGCGCTGCAGTCTTCTCCAGCGAGGCTCCCTTCCAGGAGCTGAACGCCAGCACGAGCAGAGCCACCTCAGGGGAGCGCGGACCATTCCGGAGCCTCCTGTCAGCATCTGCAAGCAACCGGTGCACCCGGTGGGCAGTGAAGCCAGCACACCAGGATTCAGCTGGTTAGACGCTCTCGCGGGATGGACGGTCCATGCAGTGTGGGGCCCGGAGAGTCCGCGGTGGGGGCTTGGCACCACGGGGACCCGGGCCAGGATTCGGCCGACCAGGAGGAGCCTGGGCCGGTAAAGTGCCCGACGGCGACGAGCCGCAGATGGACCGTCGTTAGCCGGACTCGCTCGCCTCGTCGATGGGCGTCCACGTGGCAAGCAACGAACCGCCGTGGAGATTCAACACGGGCACGGTGCTTCGGCTTGGCGAGCCTCTCAGGAGGTAGAGTCCGGGATGGTCGACGTTGGAGCTTCTGACGAAATGCGGAAGGCGAACCGGTAGTCTCGTTCGCACCGCGGCCCGCAGAACCAGCCGACGTCGTCGAGCAGAATGCGGCCAGCGACGAGGAGCTCGGCCTCGTCGGAGCTGCCGATGCGCTTGCGGCACTGGGTGCAGTGTGTCCCGCTGGGGGGCTCGTCCTCGGGGTCCCGCTTCTTCAAGAGTGACCGAATGGCCTCGATGAGCACACGCGTCTCCTTCCTCCCGCCCTCAGTGCAGAGCCTGAGCCGGGGAGAGCCCGTAGAAAGCTCGCGGGCTTGGCCCCGGGGACACCTGAGTCGCTGCCGACAGATGGGGCACTTCTGGTCTCGTCACACCCACTTCGGCCCCTCCCGTCAGCTCTACGGCCGGCGCGAGCTGCGTGGTTGCCGGCACTCGGCCCGCTCTTGTCGGGCACGCGGGCTTGGCCGGTCCTTGCGTGTTCAGCCCACGGCCGAGGAGAGCTGTTCGCTCCAGGTGACGAGCCCGTCTGGATAGAAGAACGGCCCACCGGTGAGTGACATGAGACGTCCGTCGGCGGCGAGCACGCACCACTCCGAAGACCACAGGAGGTCGACGAAGGTGTGAAGCGAATCCTGGGCAGGCGGCGCGGCGTGGCCGCCGTCGGCCAGGTGGAGCTGGGCCGCGAAAAGCTGCGCCGCCGGCATGTAGTCCTTCACCCGGTCGGCGGTCGGGTGTTTGCGAGGCAGCTCCGGGGTGAAAGCGCCGGACCACGAGCGAGTCCGGAGGGAGGGCTGGCGGATTCGGCCCACCTTCAGGGACTGGAAGTACAGGGTGAGCTCGTCGGTGACGGCAAACATCGGCTGCTGCTTGTTTGGAGTTCTGCGTCCTTCGTGCAGGAACCCAGCCGCGGAGTGGTGGCGCGTCATTCCTTCAGCTTGGATGCATCCGGGGATGAGCCGCTCGGGGTTTGTTCTGACTCGAGGAGGGTCAATGACCCGTCCGCTGGAGTGGCTGCGGCCCGAGAGTCTGCCGCCCGCGTGGACAGCAAGAGCGCTGGGCGGATTTCCTGCTCTGCAGCGAGACTGCCGCCCGCCAACCCCGAGCGGGAAACCGTCCGAAGAGGCCGAGGCCAGGGGAGGGGCCGGCGTCGGTCCGTCGAGGGCTCCGCAGCACGGAGAAGGCGTGGGCGGCAGGCCGATTCTCTTCCATGACTGACACCAACAGAAAGTGCCGCCGCTGTCGCCTGCTCGGCTGGGTGCGTCTACTCGCGCGGATGTGGGACCGAGCCCATCAGCGCTGCTCGGCCATCGCCGACAAGAGGTCATCGACGTCGAGTGGCTTTCGAAATGCCCCCCGGACCCTCGGATGCCGTCTGGCGATTCGACGCAGGCCATCATCTGCCGACATCACGAAGACGGGGAGCTCATCTGCGGACTCGTGCCTGGAGAGGTGGCGGAGGAATTCGAGCCCATCCATCCGCGGCATCATGAGGTCCAGGAGAATGAGTGCAGGACGCTCGAGTGAAGCGAGCTTCTCAAGAGCTTCCACTCCATCCCTTGCCGTCGTGACCTGCCGAGCGCCGTCACGAAACAATTCAGCCAGTGCGTGACGATTGTCCCCATCATCGTCGACCACCAAGACGCTGCGGACGCCATCGGACATGGCCGTGGCGCGTAAGCTCCGTCCTCGGGCTGATGTCAGCAAGGGGCACACCGTCTCGCACCGGCGCACAAAGACTGACACCGTGGTGAAGACGATTCGGCACCTGGAGAGAGTGCGCGGCGTGCAGTCCTCGTTGCCTGACCCTCGCCGCGGCCCTGGTACTCCCGCGCGTCCCTCGGGTCCAGTTCTGGAACGCGCAGCTCTCCCCACCTGACGTGTTCAGGGAATGAGCGCCTAGGCTCGACGTCCGTGACCGCCCAGGTGCTCGTCGTCGAGGACGACCCGGACATCCGGGATGCGGTCGTGGACGTGTTCAAGACGGAAACTCCATGGATCGAGGTGTCCTCGGCGAGCGACGGGATGGAGGCGCTCGAGTTGCTGGAGGGCGGTGCGGAGCCGCGCCTTGCGCTGCTGGACGTCATGATGCCGGTGATGAACGGCGTCGAGTTCCTCGACGCACTCCGCGACCGGAACCTCGTGCCGGCGATGCAGGTCGTCCTCGTCTCCGCGCACGTTCAGTTCGCCCGGCACGTGACCTACCCCAGAATCAGTGTCCTGCTGCCGAAGCCATTCCGGGCGACGGACCTCCTCGCCATCGTGCGCCAACATTGTCCGGACCCGAGCGGCAGCCGCGCGGAGAGTGGAGCTGGCCTTCCGAGCGCGCCGCTGAGACAGCTGGCTTCCCCTCGCTTCGCAGCCGGGCGGGTGACCCCGAGCCAGGCGTGGGGTGCGGCGGCGAACTCAGCCCACCGGCGCACAATGGGAGCACTCGCTGCTTCGGGGTTGGCGGCGCGGCGGAGTTTCTCCTGCGGAGCGCGTAAGGCGGCCGCGCGCGTGGCGACGCTGTCCCAGTCGCCTCCTCCGACTCTCTGGTGCCCGATGGGCAGCGGCACGTAGCCGTGCTCGATGCAACGCTTCCGCTGTTGCTTGAGAGGGCGCTTGGCGCACCGAGCGCTTCATTGGCAGTAGCTCGGGCCCGCGCCCGAACGCCGCTCGCACTGCGCGCGCGCGAGTTCCTCTCACTACGTATGCCTGACGGTCACTACGTATGCCTGACGGGCGCGCTCACCCGGCTCTAATCGCTCCGCACGTCTGCCCCTACGCAAGTAGAACCGCCCATTCAGCCGGCCATCTGGCTGGCCTCATGCTGGCCGGAACGCGGTGGCGCATCAGGACACCGGAGACAGCTGAGATGAGCTACCCAGGGCAAGGGTGTTGCTCGCCCAGCTACTGACCGCCTCGGCGGCTACTGACCGCCTCGGCGGCGATTTCAACAGCGGGGCCTCGCCGCGAGCTCGTCCTGCAGGCGCAGGCGGAACGTCAGCTGTAAACAGATGTTCCGATTGGTTGCACGTTCAACGACCTGGCATTCCGGCTTGAGCGCCATCCGCCGCGGCGCGACTTGAAGGGACAGGAGTCGCTCGTCTACCCAGGACGCGAACACCAAAGGGGGTTTGCATGTCGACAAAGAAGGAGTTGTGCCTGGCGGCCGCCGCCGCTCTCTGCCTCGGAG
>JBKPMY010000239.1:0-3187 GCA_046732375.1 Myxococcota bacterium | reverse complement strand
GGAGCGAGCTGGGCAAGGGCAGCACCTTCACCATCCACCTTCCGGCGGCGAAGGAGGCACGGGCGTGAGCCGGGAGAAGCCCCGGGTGCTGATCGTGGAGGACGACCTCTCCATCCTTACCGGGGTGTCCATGAACCTCCGCTTCGAGGGGTACGAGGTCCTCCAGGCGCAGGACGGCGAGCGCGGTCTGGAGATGGCGGTGGCCGACCGGCCGGATCTCGTCGTGCTCGACGTGATGATGCCCCGGCTCAACGGCTACGAGGTGCTGCGCGAGCTGCGAGCGCGCGGGGTGAGGATTCCGGTGCTCGTCCTCTCCGCCAAGGGAATGGAGCGGGACAAGGTGCTCGGGCTGGACCTCGGCGCGGACGACTACGTGGTGAAGCCATTTGGCGTGGCCGAGCTGATGGCGCGAATCAAGGCGGTACTCCGCCGTCGCTGGGGCGAGGACGGGGAGGTGGTCCGCTTCGGCGAGGTGGCGGTGAACCTCGGGACCCGGGGGGTGACCCGAGGAGACGCTCCGGTGGAGCTCACCGCCCAGGAGTTCAAGCTCCTCGCGCACCTGGTCTCGAATCCCGGACGCACCTTCTCCCGGGAAGAGCTGCTCTCCGGCGCCTGGGGCATCGACTACGAGGGAACCCCACGGACGGTGGACACCTTCGTCCGCCAGCTCCGCCAGAAGCTCGAGCCGGACCCCGAGGCCCCCCGCTACATCCTGACGGCTCGGGGGCTGGGATACCGGTTCGAGCGCCCCCAAGGCTGATGCCATCCGGCGGCGAGCACTGAGCCTGCGCGTGAGCCCGGACGCGCGGCGCCCCTCCCCTGGCGTGGGGGGTTCTGCGGTGCGTCCCCTGGGGAAGATCCGGCCGCCTCGGCCGACTCCCTGTGGGGACATGAGACCGGCCGTCACACTCCACACGGACGCCTTGACCGTGGATCCGCCACGGTGGCACCGTCGCGTCATTCCGGCGCCGTCGAAGTTCCGCAGTCCAACGACATTGGATCCAACACTGCGGGCGGCCGTCGTCGCGCTCCGGCCCGTCCTGCTCGTGCTTGCGCGGCGGATGTGTGCGTCGGAGGCGGACGCGGCCGACGTGGTGCACGACACGCTGGAGAGCGCGCTGCAGGCCGGGGACCGGCTCGCCGCGGTGGAGAATCTCCAGGCCTGGCTGGTCACCATCCTCCACCGGCGGATGATCGACCTGTTCCGCAAGCGCGAGCGCGAACAGCTGGGTGACCCTCCGGAGGAGCCGGAGGTGACGCAGGACGCGCCGGTGTCCGACGCGCCGCTGTGGACCCGCATCGACGGCGAGCAGCTCCGGGCAGCGGTGGACCGGCTCGAGCCGGAGTTCCGCCAGGTCTTCACCCTGCACGCCTTCGAGCGCCGCTCGTACAAGGACATCGCCGCGGCGCTGGACATCCCGCAGAACACGGTCGGAACGCGCCTTCTCCGGGCGCGAAAGAAGCTCCGGGCACTGCTCCTGGGGGGGAGGGAGGTCGAGACATGACGCCCGAGGACCACAGCGGCGGGCCGGTGCGCTGCGAGCAGCTGGGCCCCTTCGTGGACGGCGAGCTCGCTCCGGACGAGGCTTCCGCCTTTCGCAAGCACCTCCTGATCTGCGCTCGTTGCCAGCAAGAGATGCACGGGCTGATGCAGCTGTCGGCGCTCGCCGAGCAGATCCGGACGCAGCCCGGCGCGAGGAAGGCCGAGGTCTCGCCGGTCGCGATCGCCGCTGCCGACCGGCGCGCACGGCCCCGTCGCGCAGCCTGGGTGGGGGTGGTGGGGGCGGTGGCGATGGCCGCGGCACTGGTGCTCGCCCTCCGCGGACACCGCTCGGGCCCGGACGTGCCGACGCTGCTTGCGTCGCTGGATGCGCGGACCGTCTCCGGCTGGCCCAGCGCCGCCGGCCCGGCGCAGTACAAGGAGTACCGGGTCATGCGCGGGGTGGGTCAGGTGCCCATCCCTCCCGCGCTCGCTCAGGCCGAGCTCCGGCTCCAGGGAAGCGGGGATTGGCGGACGCTGGGAACGCTTGCCCTCCTCCGCCGTGACTTCGCCCAGGCCGACGGGTACCTGGCGAGGCTGCCGCAGACTCCGGACGTCCTCGCCGACCGAGGGCTCGTGCGTCTCGAGGAGCAGCGTTACCCCGAGGCGCTCGAGTACCTCGATCAGGCGCTGGTCAATACTCCCGACTTTCTCCCGGCTCGCTTCAATCGCGCCCTCACGCTGCAGGCGCTGCAGCTTCCCTACGCCGCGGCTGCCGCGATGGGACCGGTTTCACGGAGCGCCGTCGGAGGATGGTCCGAGGAAGCACGCCGCGACACCTCCGCCTTCGAGAGCGCGCAGAAGCAGATCGAGGACGATCGGACCCGCCTGAGGGCGGCGAGCAAGGCGCTCATCGAGAGCCAGCAGGCGCTCGACGCAGTACTGGTCAGCAGACACCGGAGCCAGGCGCGCGCGTGGTTCTACCATGCGGTCGCCTCGGCCGGGACCCCCGCCGAGCTCGAGCGTCTTCGTCCTTTCGCCGTGGAGCTCGAGCGGGAGCTGAGCTCGGATGTTCTCGAGTCGCGGATCGACCTCGCGCTCCGCGGCTGGAAGCCTGCACGCCCCATCCTCGCCACCCGCTATCGCGAGTGGATCCTGAACGCGAACTCGAAAGTGCCCCCCGGGGAAGAGAGCGACCGGATGATGCAGGAGGCCCGTCGCGCGGAGCAGAAGGACATCCTCCAGCAGGTCTACGATGGCTGGCGACCCTACGTGGTCACCGAGGAGCGCGAGGAGCTGGATCGCACGTTCAGGGACCCCTGGTTCCTCGCCACCCTTGCCGCACGGCAGGCGAGGGTCGAGACCGACGCCGGTCGCGCGAACCAGGCCGAGCGCCGGATCCGCCAGGCACGCGAGCTCTGCCGGCCCGAGTCGATGCAGATTCCGTGCTGGTACCTCGCCGAGGCACTCGGTGACCTCTACCGGACGGTGGGTCGATTTGCCGATGCCGAGCGCGAGTACCGCACCGTGGCGCCGGGGCTCCGCGCAGCAGGCATGTACGCCTACGAGCGAAAGGCAAATCTCGAAGCGGCACGCGTCGCGGTGCAGGCGGACCGGGTCGCGCTCGCCCGCGCGAGCTACGAGGACCTCTCGCTTCGCGAGCCCGAGCGCTGCCTGAGCTGGGTCTGGTCGCGCGAGCTGCTGGCC
>JBKPMY010000238.1:0-3545 GCA_046732375.1 Myxococcota bacterium | reverse complement strand
GTTGGGCCCGGTGGACGAGACCGCCGGCCCGCCGACGAGATGGCGGTGTTCAGCCGATCAGCAGGGTGAGATAGGGGACGCCCACCAGGAGCACCAGGAACGCGCTCTCCAGGACGCCCCGCACGACCCAGCTCCACCTGTCGGTCTCGGTCGCCATGGGTTCAGCCGAGCAGCCTGAGGGTGAGAGTCCCCAGGACGCTCAGCGCGAGCACCAGGACCGCACTCTCGACGACGCTCTGCACAACCCACTTCCACCCAGTCTCGGTCTCCATGGTGTCCTCCTCGGAAAGCGGTGCTGGGGCGCAGTGCATCTCCGATGCCCGCCACAACAGTTTGGAATCACGCCACCGCTACAGCCGCGGTCGTGGCGGTGCCGGCGACAGGCGGCGGGTGCTGTAGCGGCGCTGGCTACGGAGAGGACCGGCGTAGCGCCTGGAGCTTGCTGCGCTGCGCGTCGGACAGGACGTTCCGGATCCGGATCAGCAGCCCGAGGTGGGCGCGCTTGATCTCCGTTTCCAGCTTCATGACCTCGGCGGCCTGCGCCAGGGCCTTCGCCTCGTTGATCGGGGATTCATCGAGCATCTTCGAGAGCTGCTGGCTCGTGGCCTGAAGCTGCCACTGCAGCCGTGGGAACTGCGCCTGCGCCTTTTCCAGCTCCTTGAGGATGCTCTCCCGTTGCTTGTCCTCCAGGCCAATCTCTGCCTGGTGCGTCATGATCAGCTCGGGAGGGAAGAGCTTGCTCCCGATCGGGTCGGCGGCCTGCGGGGGCGGCGTCGGGGGGCCCTCGGCCAGGGCCGGTGGACCGATGGCCACGGCGAGCGTCGCGAGGAGGTTCCGGAGGACGCGGCGAGTCATGGAGTGCCTCGGGGAGCAGGTCGAGCCGTCCATGGATCCGCGGCGGGATCCAGCGGCGGCAGCGATCGCAGGGTGATCAGGTCGGGAGTCTCCAGCAGGAAGTCCGTCGGGCCGACCCACCGCGTGTCGATGACGGGCCACGAGGAAGGCCGAGGCTCGGGCCGGGTCATCAGCCAGATGCCCGCCGCCGCCGCGGCCAGTCCGGCAGCGAGCCCGGCCCACCGCCAGGGCGATCGACGTGGGTGGGGACGCCGCCACATGGCGTCGAAGGATGGGGTCTGCTCGGCGTCCTGCCGGTGCGCCTCGGTCATCGCGGCGCGGAGGCGGGCCTCGTCGTCACCAGCGCTCACGGGAGGTCCTCCGATCGGAGCAGCTCGAGCAGCCGGAGCTTGCCACGGTGGTAGTGGGTCCGGGCCGTTCCGATCGACACCTCCATCACCTCCGCGGCCTGCTCCACCGTCATCTCGTGGAAGAACACCAGGTCGAGCACCTCGCGCTGGCGGGCGGGCAGCGTCCCGAGCGCGCGCCGGACCCTGGCTCCCTTCTCCCTGGCGGAGAGCGGGTCCACCGGCTCGGCGTGCGTTCCGAGGAGGAGCTTCCAGGGCGCCCGCGCTTCCAGCCATCGGCGGCGCCGCGCGCGGGCGGCCACGTTCCGCACCACCGCGAAGAGCCAGGTCTTGAAGGTGGAGCGGCCGTCGAACCGGGCGCGGCCTTCCAGGATCGAGAGGTACACGGACTGGAGAACCTCCTCCGCCTCGGCGGCGTTCCAGCCCGTGCAGGCCAGGGCCCAGGCGAAGCTCGCCGGATGGAGCGCAGCGATCTGCTGCTCGAGTTCGGCCGGTGCCACGCGTCGGGCCCATGGCGCACGCTAGCGCAGGGGTTCGCTGAACGCGCACGCGGCAAGGTCGCCCTCCGAGCCCACGCCTCCGTCCGGTGAGACGCCCTGCGCATACACCCGCTGGAAGCTCGTGTCCCAGCACTCGGAGATCCGCGCGCCCTCTCCGGCATCGCCGCCGCTCAGCTCCACATCCGCGCGTCCCGCGCCGCCGGGATTCCAGCGCGAGCGCACCTTGCCTGCCTCGAGCGTCTCCGGTTCTCCGGTGAGGTTGGCCTCGGCGTCGAACACCAGCGAGCCCGAGCCGTCGGCCAGCATCGTGGAGACGATCTCCGCGGTTGTGCTCGGCTCCGAGCCGACGTGCACCCCTCCGAGAGCGACCCGGACCTGACGCCCGGCCGGGACGACGCCCCATCCGGCGACGACGTGTCCTTGCCCGGGCGCTGCGACCGGGTCGAGGCGGTGTGCGAGATCGAGATCCAGCGCGAAGGTTCCCTCGCTCGGCCCCTCGGGCCCGGCGCCGGTCGACGCGCCCTGGAGGAACGGCTCGAAGGCCGAGTCCTGCGCGGACCGGGGTCGTAGCTCGAGCACGAAGCGATGGGAGCCCGGAGCCACCCGGGTGACGAGGAGCCGCGCGGCCACGGGCGAGAGCGGCTCGCTGAGGGGACCCCACAGCGCCGAGTCGGCGGTGACCGCGGCCGGGGGCGTTCGAGAGATGTGGCCCAGGGTGTCCAGCGCGCCGCCCACGACGCCGTTCACCTGGGCGGTCATCTGGCGGGTGAGAACGTACAGGCTGGCGGTCTCGCCGAGGGCAGAGGCGGAGCTCGCGGAGAGCGCCGCCGGTGCGCGCGCGGTGGGTGCCGTGACCTGGAGCGTCTGGCGCGACGGAAGTGCGGCGAGAAAGGAGTCGGACGAGGCGGGGACGGCATCGCCGCAGCCCGCGCACACGACGAGCGTGAGGAAGAGACCTCTCCACATGGAAACCTCCCGGGCGGTGAACGTCGTGCCCGGTGGCTTGGTTGCTCGAGGGGCGCCCGCATATGACCGGCGGTCGGCTCGAACGGTTCCGAGGGGTTGCCGAATCGGGAAGCCACGCAAAATTTGAGCCCAGGAGGATTCGACATGCCAGGTCGGAGGCACAGCACCGCTCGCAGCGGCGGAAAGGCCACGAAGAGCCCGCGGAAGTACCGGGCCCTGAGGCGCAAGGGGATGTCCAAGGCACGGGCGGCGAAGATCACCAACGCGGGGACGAAGGCCAGCCGCAAGGGTGGCCGGCGCTCGCACAAGGGCAGCTCGTACCGCGGCCGCAAGTGACCGGGCCTTCACGATGGCATCGGCACGTCAGAAGGCAGCGGCGAGGCGGAACATCAAGAAGGCCGCTGCGGCCGCAAAGCGGAAGAAGACCCTGAAGCACCTGCCCAAGCGCACCCGGACGGCGCTCGGGAAGCAGGCGAACAAGGTGAAGCGCCAGAAGCGCCGCGGACGCTCGTAGGCGTCTCGCTCAGCTCCAGGACAGGTCATGCTTCGACAGCGGTAGCGAGCGCACCCGCTTGCCCGTCGCGGCGAAGATCGCGTTGGTCACCGCCGGAATGGCGGGCGGGAGCGCGGGCTCGCCGAGACCGGTGGGCGGGAAGTCCGTCTTGCGGAAATGGACCTCCACCGGGATCGCCTGGTTGATGCGCAGCATCGGGTAGGCGTTGAAGTTGGCCTGCACCGCCCGGCCCTTCTCGAAGGTCATCTCCTGGCCGAGAGCCTCGGAGATCCCATCGAGCACCGCGCCCTGCGCCTGATTCTCGGCGTTGCTGGGATTGATGACGACGCTGCCGATGTCGCCGGCCACCCAGACCTTGTCGAT
>JBKPMY010000237.1:0-3873 GCA_046732375.1 Myxococcota bacterium | reverse complement strand
GAGCAGGTCGATGTCGCCGAGGTGGACCGAGCCGCTGTCGGGATCCTGGAGGGTGGCCAGGGTGCGCATCAGGGTCGACTTCCCCGCTCCGTTCGGGCCCAGCAGCCCGAACATTCCCGGGCCCACGGTGAGGGTCACGTCGCGCAAGGCCTGCACGCCGTTGGGGTACCGCTTCGAGAGGCGCTCGATCACCAGGTTCATGCGCCCAGAGGACGCCAGAGCGACTGCCCGATTTCCAGTGCGCCAGCGTCCATGCTCAGCCCCCCGAACCCAGGGGGAGGCCTGCGGAAGCGCGCAGGGGCGCGCCACCGTCCGGGCTCAGCGGAAGCGGAAGCCAATCACCCGGCCGTCGGCGGCGAGCACCCAGGCCGCCCCGCCCCGGACCAGCGGCCGGCTGCGGAGCGCGCTGTCCACCCGTGCCGTCGCCGGCGAGCCCGGCCGTGCGAGGTCGATGGCCAGGAGGCGACCCTCCCGCCCGGCGGTGGGGACCAGGAGCCGGTCCTGCCACTCGGCCAAGCCGCCCACCAGCGCCCCGGGAAGCGCGGCATGGAACGGCGGCTGCTGTCCGTGCGCGTCCACACCCACCAGCGACCGGTCATCGGTGCCGACCCACATCCGGCCCAGAGCCGCGCTGGGCGGCGAGATGATCTTCTGCCCGACCGACAGGACCCGGCGCTGCGCGCCCGAGCGCGCGTCCAGAACCACCAGGCGCCCGGACTGCTCGGAGACCCAGAGGGCGTCGGCCTCGAGCACCGCCCCGGTCGGCTCCTGGACCGGCGCCTTCCAGCGAAGAGAACCGTCCTCCGGGGAGAGGAGGAGCACTGCCGCGGGCCCGATCGCCAGGACTCCGCGCTCCAGTGGGAGCAGACCGCGGGGCGGGGAGCGCCCCCGCAGCCCGAGCGAGGCATTCCAGCCCCGCCGCAGGGGCATCCCCCCGGCACGTGCCGGAAAGGAGCGGAGCTCGCCCTCCTTTCCCAGAAGGAGGATTCGCGTTCCAGCCGCGGCAATCGCCGCCACCGGAGGCTGCCCGCTCGCGCGCCAGCGCTCGTGGCCGGTGTCGGCATCGAGCGCGACCAGGGTATCTCCGCCGCTGACCGCGGCCACCACGCCGTCCTCGCTCACCACGAGCGGAAGCTCGATCTCCGCCCCGGTCTCGACCGTCCACAGCGTCCGCCCTGCGGCGTCGAGGCAGATCACCCGGCCGGCGTCGTTGCCGAACACCGCTCCGTCGCCGAGCGCGGTCAGGCCCGTCCGGCTCGGCGCGTCCCCGGAGCTGGTGAAGACCGGGACGAGGGGCGCGCTGCAGGCCGTGCACAGCGCCACGAGCAGCGGCCACCAGGACGGAGGACGGCGCACCGCAGGGCCGCGCGGCGGGCAATCGGGCTCGGGCCGGTTGGCCGGCGCTGGCGGAGGCACGCGCGGTCACGCTAGACCAGAACGGCCGTGAGCGACCGCGGTCCCGGTCTGGTGCTGATCCTCCTCGGGGTGGGCCTGGTGGTGATCGGCCTGCTGGTGTGGAGCGGCTGGCTGGCCTGGTTCGGCCGGCTGCCCGGCGACATCCGCTGGGAGACCGGACGAACGCGGGTCTACATCCCGCTGGTGTCGATGATCGTGGTCTCGATCATCCTCTCGCTGCTGGCCTGGATCTTCCGCCAGCGCTAACGCCGAGGTTTCGGCGTTCAGTCGGGGGAGGGGGTTCCGGCGACCTTCATCCCCTTGGGGATCACCACCACGCCCCCCTGCGTCACGTGGAACCGGCGCCGGTCCTCCGCCTGGTCGTAGCCGATGGTCATCCCCGCGGGGATCTCCACGTTCTTGTCCACGATGGCGCGGCGGATCCGGCAGCGCCGGCCGACGGTGACGTTCTCGAAGAGGATGCTCTCGCTCACCTCGGAGAACGAGTTGATGCGCACCTTGGGGCTCAGGACGCTCCGGTGCACGTGCCCGCCGGAGATGATGCACCCGTCGCAGACCAGGCTGTCGGTGGCGTAGCCCACCCGGTCGTTCTCCTCGTCGTTGAACACGAACTTCGCCGGGGGATAGGAGCGGGTCTGGGTGTAGATGGGCCAGCGATCGTTGTAGAGGTTGAAGATGGGATCGACCTCCACCAGGTCCATGTTGGCCTGGAAGTAGACGTCGATGTTCCCCACGTCCCGCCAGTAACCACGCTCCTTTGCCTCCTGCCCCGGGTAGCTGTTGTCCCCGAAGTCGTACACGTAGACCCGGGAGTGCTTGTAGAGCTCGCTGATGATGCTCTTGCCGAAGTCGTGCGCGCTCTGGTCGTTCGCCGCGTCGCGAACCACCTCCTGGACCAGGGTCTCGGTCTCGAAGAGATAGTTTCCCATCGAGGCGAGGCACATCCTTGGATTTCCGGGCATCAGGGGCGGGTTCTTCGGCTTCTCCAGGAAGCCCTGCATCCGCCCGTCCGGCCCCACGTCGATGATGCCGAAGTCCCGGCCCTCCTCGATGGGGACGGGAATCGCCGCCACGGTGCACTCGGCCTTCCGCTCGAGGTGGTACTCGAGCATCTTCGACACGTCCATGCGGTACACGTGGTCCGCGCCGAAGACGAAGATCTGGTCCGGCTCCTCGTCGGTGATGAGGTTGAGGTTCTGGTAGATCGCGTCGGCGCTGCCCTTGTACCAGTCGAGGCCGGTCCGCATCTGCGCCGGCACCACGTCCACGAACTGCCCGAGGAAGCTGCTCAGCCGCCAGGCACGCGTGAGGTGGTTGTTCAGCGAGTCCGACTTGTACTGGGTGAGCACCTTCATCTTCAGCACACCCGAGTTGGCGAAGTTCGACAGGACGAAGTCGACGATGCGGAAACGACCGCCGAACGGAACCGCCGGCTTGGCGCGCTCGCGGGTGAGCGGCTCGAGCCGGGTCCCTGCGCCTCCGGCCATGATCATCGCGAGGGTCTTGCCCATGCTTCCGTCCATTTAGACACCGGGCAGGTGGGTGTCGAGAAGGGGGTCAACGTGGCAGCGGGGTGACGGCTCTGCCTAGAGTCGCCGGCCGGAAAATGGACGTCCCTCATCCCCAGGTTCCGGACGGTCTCAGCCGCCGCTCCCTCCTCAGGCGAGGCCTGCTCGGGGGCGCGCTGCTCGCAGCCGGCGGGGCCGGGTTCCTCGCCTTCCGGGGGGGAGCCGCGGTGCCACTGCCGGCCGACGGGCTCCTGGTGTTCACCCCGGCGCAGTTCGCCGTCCTGGACGCGGTGGCCCGGCGGATGGTGCGTCCCCGAACGGGCTGGCCCACCGTGGACGAGGTGGGGGTCGCCCGCGCCGCAGACCGCATCGCCGCGCGCGTGGAGCCGAGCGCCCAGAAGGAGCTCCGCCAGCTCCTCGGTCTGTTCGACAACGGGCTCGCCGGCTTCGTTCTCGGCGGGCGCACCCGGCCCTTCACCCGGCTGACCGGCCCGGAGCAGGACGCGGTCCTCGCCGACTGGCGGGACAGCCGGCTCGCGGTGCTCCGCACAGGCTACGCCGCGCTCCGGACCCTGGTGCTCGCCGGCTACTACCAGTCCCCGAGCATCTGGCCCGCGGTCGGCTACGGCGGGCCTCCGGGCATCTTCCAGGACGGCCCCTCCCAGCCCGAGTGGCGGGGTGGCGACGCGCCAAGGCCGGACGGGAACGGGGTCTGGCACGGGGAGGCGCTGCCATGAGCAAGGCGGGCCGCATCCTCACCGGCCGCGACCACACCGTCGATACCACCCTCCACTGCGACGTGGTGGTGGTCGGCTCTGGTGCGGGTGGCTCGGTGCTGGCCGACCGTCTCACCGCTCGCGGGCTCGAGGTGGTGATGCTCGAGGAGGGGGGCCACTGGACCCGCCGCAGCTTCGACGGACGGGAGGACCACTCCTATCCGCGGCTGTAC
>JBKPMY010000236.1:0-8167 GCA_046732375.1 Myxococcota bacterium | reverse complement strand
GGGCAGGACGTTCAGCTGGCCGGCCACCTTGATGATGTCCGGGGCGTGTCCACCACCCGCGCCCTCGGTGTGGAAGGTATGGATGGTCCGCCCCTCGAAGGCGGCGATCGTGTCCTCGACGTAGCCGGATTCGTTGAGCGTGTCGGTGTGGAGCGAGACCTGGATGTCCTCCTGATCGGCGACCGTCAGCGCCGAGCGGATGGCGTGAGGAGTGGCGCCCCAGTCCTCGTGCACCTTGAGGCCAGCGGCGCCCGCCCGTACCTGTTCGACCAGAGGACCGACATCCGACGAGTTGCCCTTGCCGAGAAGGCCGACGTTGATCGGCAGGCCTTCGATGGCCTGGAGCATCCGATGGATGTTCCACGGACCCGAGGTGATGGTGGTCCCGGCTGTTCCGTCCGTGGGACCGATGCCTCCCCCGAAAAACGTGGTGACGCCGTTGGAGAGTGCGGCGAAGGCCTGCTGCGGGGAGACGAAGTGCACATGGGAGTCGATCCCGGCCGCGGTCAGGATCAGCTCCTCACCACTGATGGCGTCGGTGGCCGGGCCCACTGCCAGGCCGGGGGTGACCCCCTGCATGGTGCTCGGATTCCCGGCCTTGCCCGCACCGACGATCTTTCCGTCCTTGATCCCCACGTCGGCCTTCAGCACGCCCAGCAGGGCATCGAGCACGGTGACGTTGGTGATCACCAGGTCCAGGGCCCCTCCTGCACTGGTGAGCTGGTTGTCCATTCCCATTCCATCCCGGAGCGTCTTGCCACCGCCGTAGATGGCCTCGTCGCCGTAGACCCGGAGGTCGCGCTCGATCTCGATGTAGAGGTCGGTGTCCCCCAGTCGGATCTTGTCGCCGACCGTCGGGCCAAACAGGTTCGCGTATTCCGCTCGAGGAATCGTGGCCATGGGCGTCGTTACTTCTTGCTCTTCGGGGGGACTGCGGCCTTCGATGGGGGAGCGGGCTTCGACGGGGCTGCGGGCTTCGGTGGGGGGGACGGCTTCGATGGGGCTGCTTCCTTCGGCGGGCTGCTCGGAGTCGGGGGTTGTGGGGTCCCGGAGGGGGCGTCCTTGAAGCCGAGCAGGCGCACCCGGGCCATCGCGGTGCCAAAGCTCGGGCGGTATGCGTGGCTCGGGCCGGGGCCGGTCCAGCTATCCACCAGGCCATTGAACCCGTAGGCCCGCTGCTTGCCGCCGTAGGGCACGAGCGTCACTTCCTTCTCGTCACCCGGCTCGAAGCGCACCGCCGTGGAGGCGGAGATGTCCAGGCGCATCCCGAAAGCCGCCGCCCGGTCGAACTCCAGCGCACGGTTGACCTCGAAGAAATGGAAGTGGGAGCCGACCTGGATCGGTCGGTCCCCGGTGTTCCTGACCTTGAGCGTCGTGCTCGGGCGTCCGGCGTTGATCTCGATGGGGGCGGGGCCCAGGACTAGGCCGCCGATTGGCGTGGGCATGGGTTTGGTCTCCGGGAGTGAGCCAGGTCACTTGATCGGTGAGTGGATGGTCACCAGCCGGCTTCCATCCGTGAACACCGCTTCGACCTGGACGAAGGGGATCATGTCCGCGAGGCCATCCATGACGTCGGCACGGGACAGAGCCGCCTGGGCGTCCTTCATGACCTCCTCGACTGTCTTTCCCTCGCGCGCGCCATCCAGCGCCGCCGCCGAGATCACCGCCACCGCTTCGGGGTGGTTGAGCTTGATCCCCTTGGCCTTCCGCTTCAGGGCCACCTCGGCAAGCATGTAGATCATCAGCTTGTCGAGCTCTCGTGGAGTCAGATGCATGCACGCTCCTCGGGGAAGGTTCGGTGCTCGATCCGGCAGCGCGGGGCATCTCACAAAGCGTGAGGCCGCGCCACAACTCCGGGCAGGCGCTGAGGCGTATCCGACGGGGCGATTCGCGCCCGTGTCGCGGTCAACGAGAAGACGGATGACCACCGCGTCCCGGCTCGGCTCCGGGAAGGGCCACCGCACAGGAGCCCTCCCTGCCGGTACCCCGGAGCTGGAATGTCATATCGTCCTGCTGGGACCATGCGGACCGCGCGGACATCCGGAGCGTTCATCGCGTTCCTCTTCCTGAGCGCCGGCGGAGCTGGGTGCACCGAGGAACATCCGCACTGCAGCGACATTGCCCTGGGAACGCCGCTTGCGAGCCTCCCGGAAGTCCTCGATGGCCCAGCGAGCTCCATCAGGTACTGCTCGGTCGTGTCCGGACCGGTGGACGAGACGCGGCTTCTCGATTGCTGTACCCGGGAGCCGGCCTCACCGCTTAAAGATGCGGGCGTCCGAAACTATAGCGGGCTGGGCCTCGTCGACTGCACCAAGCTCGAGCCCTTTGAAACGTGGCGCGTGGGGCTGCCTTACGGCGACTGGACCTGCCCGCCGGAGCCGGACGGGCACCTGGGACAACCGTACACCTGCTTCGTCTGGGTTCGTGACGGCGGCGTCGTGGGAACGTGTGGCGGCTGCGAACCGGATTGAGTCTCGCGCGTCTCGATGCTCCAGGGCCGCCGTCTCTTTCCGCTCGCGGCGGTCACTGAGCCAACTCGGATGCGCCTCCGCTCGTGCGGCGCATAACCCAGGAGAGCTGTCGGTCAGATCGGGAGGTCGGGCTTGCTGGGTGCGCCGATGCAGATCGTCACGCCGACTGCAACCAGAAAATGTGGCCGGTCGCTTGCCAGCTAGGTCGGGCGGATGACCGGCCGTGACGAAGCTGTTTACAGTTGTTCCGGAAGCGATCCTCCCTGGGCGCAAGGTTGTGCCACCACCGTCTTCGGTGAATCCACAAAGGTGCTCTTCGACCGCAAGCGCGTTCACTGGGTCTGACATCACCCGCCCGATCGGGGTCCGAGTCGGCGTCGACTGTTTGACGTTGCGCGTGAATGGCTCCCGGGGGGCGGTGCCGCTCCCGGGGCCGCTCGATCTCTCGCGCCCCGGCTCAGGGAGGCGAGAGCGGCCGGCTGTTCCCGCCGTCGAGGATGTACTTCCACCGGCCATCGGGTTGCCGCGCCCAGATGGTGAGGTACTTGCTCGGGTTCTGGAAGATGATCGCGCCGCTGTCGTCGCGGAGCGTGTAGAGCGCGTTGCCCACGCTCCAGCCGAGGTCCCCGCTGACGGTGGAGCGCGCGAGCACCGGGGTCCAGGCGAGCGTCTCCACCGGGGTCCACCCGGCGAACGCCGCGGCGATCGCGTCGCCGCCCCAGGCGATGGGGCTGGCCATCTGCGCGCCCTCGGGCGCGACGTACTCGGCGAAGGCAATGCTGTACCCGTCGGTGAGCGAGAGCTGCGCGAAGGCGGTGTCGGCGGCGAGCACCTCCTCGGCGCTCTTCCTGGCGGACCCGCGTCGAGGAGTTCCGCTCACGCCCGGATCGATCAGCGGGAAGCCTGGAGGAGGCGAGCCGGGATCCGAGAGCTGCAGGTTCCAGAGGTAGGCCTCGAGCCGCCAGCCGTGCGCGTGAGGCCGCCAGACGGCGATGTAGAGAGCGAAGAGCGTGCTCCGGGAGCCATCGGCGGCGGTCGCCGTGTGAGTCCCATGACCGAAGGTGTAGCCGAAGCGGCCATCGGCCGAGACGGCGCCGCTGAACTGCTGCCACTCCTGGGCGGCCTCCGCGGCGGGAGGGAACGCTGCCGCGAGCACGGCCTCGACCTGCTCGTCACCGACGGCGAGGGGCTGCCTCGGTGCGAGATAGGTCGGGTCGCGGCCGAGGAAGGGTCGGAGACCATCGGCCGGGCCGTGCCTGCGGATGGAGTCGAGGAGTCGCTGGTCGGTCGCGAGAAGGGTCCGACGACGGTCGCCGCGGTCGTCGTCTCGGTCATCGTCTCGCGCGTCGTCGTTGCTGCCGCCCCTCAGGGCGCTGTCGGACGACGAGAGGTCAGGGGCGGGAGGAGCCCCGCCGCCGCACCCGGCGATGGCGGCGAGGGCGAAGAGAAGGAGAGTCCGGTGCATGCATGCTCCGTGGCGTGGCGGGTCCCGCGGCCATCGCGGGCCGGCCTGCGCAAGGTGCCAGGACCGCCGCCACCGCCGGGCCACTCTCCCGTCGGCCGGATCCCGGCTGCGGCAGAACGGTCCGTGCGGACGGCGAGCGGGACCCGCCGCGCGGTCAGCGCATGCCCAGTAAGAGCTGGAGCTGGTCGCGGTGGGTCCGGCTCAGCTTCAGCTCGGTGCCGTTCTCGAGGAGGAGGGTGTACTCCCCGTGTGTCCTGCGGCGGAGCTGCTTCACGCAGTCGACGTTGACGATGGCCGAGCGGTGGATCCGGGCGAACCGGCGAGGGTCCAGCCGGGTCTCGAGGTTGCGGAGCGACTCCCGGAGGAGGTGCTCCCTTCCCTCGGCATGGATCTGCACGTAGTAGTCCTGCGCCTCGATCCACTGCACGCGGTCCACCGGGACGATGGAGATGCGGCCCGCGCACTCCACGGCGAAGCGCTCCAGCCAGCGGGGTGCGCCGCCCTGCTCCGGAGCGGACTCCCGGCGCGCTGCCTCGACGCGGGCGCGAGCCCGCTCGAGCGCACGGCCGAAGCGGTCGTCGTCGAAAGGCTTGACCAGGTAGTCCGTCGCCTCCTCGTCGAATGCACGGACCGCGTGCTCGCCGAAGGCCGTGACGAACACCACTGCCGGGACGCCCACGTCGCGGATGGCCTCGAGCACGCCGAATCCGTCGAGCTCCGGCATCTGCACGTCGAGGAACAGGAGGTCCGGTCGCCCGCTGCGCACCGCCTCCGTGGCGCTCGGCCCGTCGGCGCACTCGCCCACGAGCTCCACGTCGCGCTCGCGTTCCAGCAGCGTGCAGAGCGTTCGCCGGGCCAGCGGCTCGTCATCGACCACCAGGGCTCGCAGGCGCGAGCCGTTCACGACCGCACCGCCGGACGGAAGGGGATGCGAAGCTGTGCGATCGCGCCGCCCTCCTCGGAGGGACGGAGCTCGAGGAGGTGGTCACTCCCGTAGAGGCGCTCCAGCCGCGCCCGGGTGTTCCCGAGCCCGATGCCCTGGCGCCCGGAGGGGGAGGGGCCGGCGCCGCTGTCGCGCACCTCGATGCACAGCATCGGCGCGTCCACGTGAACGCTGACGTCGATGCGTCCCGGCCTGCTGGCCGTGGCCAGCCCATGGTGCACGGCATTCTCCACCAGCGGCTGGAGGATGAGCGTGGGGACCAGGGCCTCCAGCGCGCGGGGCTCGACGTCCACCTGGGTGATGAGCCGGTCCTGGAAGCGGATCTGCTCGATGCGCAGATAGCGGTCGAGCAGGTCCAGCTCGCGACGGAGGGGCACCAGCTGCGCGTCGTCCTGCTCCAGCACCCAGCGGAGGAACTCGCCCAGCTCCGACAGCGTTCGCACCGCCGTGCGCGACTCGCCTCCGCGGACCAGCGCTGCCACGGTGTGCAGGGCGTTGAAGAGGAAGTGGGGCCGCAGCTGCATCTGCAGCGCGCGGAGATGCGCCCGCGCCAGCTCGGTCTCCAGCTCGGAGGCGCGGAGCCGGCGCTCCGCGGCCAGCCGGTAGGCGTTCATCGCCTGGCGGATGGCGACGAGGAGCCCGTAGCTGAAGGTGCAGACGAACAGCTCGCTCGCGAGGTAGGTGAGGTAGCTCCGCTCGGACCAGCCGAGGAGCGGCCTGAGGAGGCCGTTGCTGACCAGCGTGTCGGCAACTGCCGAGGCGAGGCCGAGGAGGAAGTGGAGCGGGACGCGCCGCTCCCAGTTGGAGCGGCTGATGGGCAGGGCGTCCGCCAGGGCGAAGATGGGTGGGGTGAACACGGCCCAGAGCCACATGCTGGCCATCGTGGGACCGAAGTCGTCGAGCGCGGGCGGCTGGTGGACCGAATACCGGAAGAGGGCCCGCTGCCCGAGAACGAAGACACCCGCGGCCGTCCATCCGACGAACGACCAGATCCAGAGCTTCGGGTCCCCGAGGACGCGGAGAGGGCGCTCGGGCGAGGGAGCTGGGCTCGCGTCGGCCATGATCCGGCCGAGGAGAGCACCCGGGGAGGCCGCCGCGACGGGGGATGCAGCATGGCGGCCCGGGGATGCGGTGACCGGCACGCTCATCGCTGGACGTCAGTGGAATCGCCCGTCCGGTGATCGGCGATCTGGAAGCGCAGGAAGTCATGGACCGCGGCGAGCGCCTCGGGATTGCCCGTCTTGACGACCACCCTCGCCCCCCGTGGGGTGTCCTCCTTGTGGTAGGAGATCTTCGCCCGCAGCCGCTTCATCGCCTCGGTGCCGGGAGGCATCCGGTCGTGGATGAACATCGGGAGGTCGAAATCGCCGCTGGAGAAGGCGTGGGCGATGTGGCCGAAGTGTCCGCGGATCGAGTCCCGGGTGGCGGTGTCCGCCGGATCGAGTGCGTCGGCGGAGATGATCCCGCCGTCACCGGTCAGCGTGAAGTGGTGGGCGGTGGTCCGGTGCGAGAAACCCATCCCCTGATCGCCCCGGTGGTCCACTCCGGCGGCGTGGTCGGCGGAGTGGGAATGGGTGGCGGGAGAGCCGGCGTCCGGGGCGGCGAGAAGCGTCGCGACCAGGAGGAGGGACGACACCATGGGCTGGCTCCGTCGGATGGCCCTGCGCCCAGGAATCACGGGGCAACGGGCGCCCGATTGCCGGGACGAATGGGCTCTGCGGACCAGGCAGGGGACTGGCGCGGGGGGCCCGGCTACGCTATGAGCCTGCCTCCGTTCGGCAGCCCTCCCAGGGGCGGCCGCAGAAGGACCCGGGGCTATAGCTCAGCTGGGAGAGCGCTTGAATGGCATTCAAGAGGTCACCGGTTCGATCCCGGTTAGCTCCACTCGAAACCCAGCGCCATTGCTGAGGATGTTTGAGATTTGCGCCAACAAGCTTTTTGTGCATCGGGTTTGTTGGCGTTGTGTTGGCGTGACTTCCTACAGATCCACGCTTTGGGCGTTTCGGAGGTTCGGTACGGACGGAAGCTCGCGGACAAGAGCCCGTTCGATGTGCCGTCCGAACTTCGCTGCCTGCTCGGCCATGAAGCGCCCGCACAGCGGGGCATAGACTTCCTGGGTGATGCGGACATCCGCGTGCCCGAGCAGCCGTGAGACGGTGTAGATGTCTACGCCCGCCTCGATGAGCATCGCTCCGTAGGTGCGCCGCAAGTCGTGGAAGGTGAGCTTGCGGCTGATTCCGGCGCGCGTCGCCGCGGCTTGGGTGGACAGTGCGAACCAGCGCGTCTTCTCCAAGCGACGGGCGCCCGCCGTCTGCGGAAAGACCCAGGTTTCGGGGCTCGGGCCAACCCCGCTGGGAAAGGTGTTTGACGAGGAGGGGGCGCAGCACCGGATCGATGGGGATGCTGCGCTCCTTGCCGGATTTGGGGCGAAAGCCCAGTGCGGCTTGCTGCGGACGGAGATGAAGGCGTTGAGCAGGTCGACATCCGAGCGCTGCAGGAAGACGACTTCCCGGCGGCGCAGCCCGGTGAAGATGGCTATCTGGGCGATGGTCTCGAAATCGCCCAGACAGCCTTCGAGGAATGGCTCCAGCTCCGGGGAGCGGAGCCAGTCGTAGCTCTTCCGCGGAACCTTCGGGAACTTCACCTACTGAGCGACGTTGGCAGGCACGAGGCCCTTCTTCTTGGCGTAGCCGACCAGCGCTCGGAGTCGGTCGAGTTCTCGGAAGACGGTGCTCGCCGAGACCTCGTTCAACCGCTTGGTGAGCGTCCGGCAGTCCGGCGTTGTTCTCTTGCCCGCCCTGGCTCTGGGCGGAATGTCCTGCCCATGCCGCGTCTGTTCTGAAGGCGAGCCCGCGCTTCGCCCGGGCATCCTGACGTCGAATCCACTCCGCAGGGTCGACTAGATTCCGCGCCGGAGAAGATAGCCATGAGCACCGGCCAAGCGGGGCCCGTCACCCTGAGGACCAGGGTGCGGCAGGAGTTGGAGGAGTACCTCCTCGTTTCCTCTTACCTGATTGCAGTCATCGGCGCCTTCACCCTCTACCGGCACCTGATCCTCGCCGAGTACGACGTTTACTTTTCCTATGGCTCGGCCATCATCGAGGGACTCATCCTGGGAAAGATCGTGCTCATCGGCCAGGCGCTCCACGTCGGCGAGCGGGAGACAGACGCGCCTCTCATCTGGCCAACTCTACGCAAGTCCCTGCTCTTCGGGCTGCTCTTCTTCGCCTTCAGCATCCTGGAGACGGCGGTGAAGCGGCTCCTCCACCACGAGGAGCTGTTTCAGGC
>JBKPMY010000235.1:0-11567 GCA_046732375.1 Myxococcota bacterium | reverse complement strand
CCATGACTCGCATCGCTCTTCTCCTTTCAGTCTGGAGTGCTACGGATTCGTGCTGAACTCGATAGGCCGAACCTCGGACTCGCCCTCGAACTCGGGCCAGTGCTTGCGGTGCAGCTCCATGAACTCGGTCGCGACCCGGAGCACCTCGGCCCGGGTCCCCTGGAGGACTGCCCAGCCGCCGATGACCTCCTTGGTCTCGGTGAAGGGGCCATCGGTCACGGTGAGCTTCCCGTTGGCCAGCCGCACCCGGATCCCGTCCTTGGTCGGGAGGAGCCCCCCGGTGTCGACCAGCGTGCCCTCCTTGAGCGTCTTCTCGACGAAGGCGCCCATGGCCTCCATCAGCGCCGCCGGAGGTGGGGTGTCACGGTAGGACTCGGAGCAGCGGATGAAGCTCAGGTACATCATGGTTTCTCCTTCAAGGGGTTCGATCGAGCGACGAACGAGACCGGCCCAGATCGACACGCCGGGGGCCATCACGAAAAGTTCCCTGGATCCACCACTTAGACCGGGTGAGCCGTGCGCCGGATCCGCCAGAGCACGTGCCGCCGCAGTGGATGACCCGGCGGGATGCGCGGGTGCTCGAAGTCGTCCCGGGGGTCGTGGCTCATCCCCAGCTTCTCCATCACCCGGCGCGAGCGGACGTTCGCCGGCACGGTGAACGACACGATCTCCTCCAGCCGTGGCGCCTGCAGCGCCCAGCCAAACCGGAGCGCCTCGCGCGCTCCCTCGGTTGCGTAGCCTCGGTTCCAGAAGTCCGCCGCGAGTCGCCAGCCGATCTCCACGCAGGGCGTGAAGTGCGCCTCGAACCGCGGACGCGCCAGCCCCACCCAGCCGATGAACGGTGCAACGCCGGGAACCTCCACCGCCCACCACCCGAAGCCGTGCTCCTCCCAGTGCTGCCGGAAGCGGGCCAGCTGGGCCGCCGTCTCCTCGAGGCTCATCCGCGCCGGGAAGTGCTCCATGACCCGCGGGTCGGCGTTCAGGGCGGCGAGCGGGGCCAGGTCCTCGCCCCGGAATCCCCGCAGCAGCAGCCGCGCGGTGCGGCGCTCCGGAACCGGCCTCACACGAATCCGGGAGGGTGGGCGTCGGTCATCTTCGCCGCGGCCTCCAGCGCCATCCCCACCGAGCAGAGAGTGCCCTCGTCCCAGAGATGCCCGATGAGCGACACGCCGTGGGGCATCTTCCGCGGCGGCGACACGGCGGGGTGCTGCTGGCCGGGCGGGGGCAGCCAGTCGGTGCGGATCTGGTCGATCATCACCCATCCGGTGGGCAGGACCAGGCAGGGATGGCCGGTGGAGTTGGTGGCCAGGGGCTCGTCCCGCAACGACGGCGTGAGGACCACGTCCACCTTCGCCATCTGCTCGGCCCACACCTTCGCCACGTGCCGCCGCAGCCGGTCCGCCTGCACGTAGTCCACCGCGGAGATGAACCGCGACTGGCGGAAGAGGTTCGGCCAGGCGTCCCGCACCTGCATGCGGAGCTGGGCATCCTCGCCGGAGAGGGTGAGCCGCTCGAAGGAGGCCGCGGAGTCGGCAAGCACCAGCGACTGCAGCGCTGCCCAGGGCAGCTCGGGGAAGGTGAGGTCCACCCGCTTCATCCCCAGCTGCTCGAGCATCTTCACCGCGGCCGGCTCGACGTCGGTGGCAGCCGGGCCGCCCATCCATGCCGGCACCACGCCCAGCTTGAGCCCCTTGACCGAGCGGGTGGCCTCGAAGGCGAAGCGGCTCGGCAGCGAGGACAGGTCCGAGCCATCGGGCCCGGAAATGGCGGAGAGCACCAGCGCGGTGTCCTCCACCGAGCGGGTCATCGGTCCGAGCTTGTCGTGACTCCAGGAGAGGGTCATCGCGCCGGTCCGCGCCACCCTTCCGAAGGTGGGCCGGAGCCCGGTGACTCCACAGCGCATGCAGGGGTCGACGATGCTCCCGAAGGTCTCGCTCCCGATCGCGAACGGCACCAGCCCTGCCGAGACCGCTGCCCCCGAGCCGGCGCTGGAGCCCCCGGAGCCCTCCTCGAGGAACCAGGGATTGCTGGTCCGACCGCCGAACCACACGTCGTTAAGGGCCAGCGCGCCGAGGGAGAGCTTCGCGACAAGCACCGCGCCGGCGGCCCGGAGGCGAGCGATGACGGCGGCGTCCTCCTTCGGCACCCGGTTGCGGAAGGGCTCGGCTCCCCAGGTGGTGCGGATTCCGGCGGTGTCCAGCAGGTCCTTGGCGCCGTAGGGGATGCCGTGCAGCGGGCCGCGGTACTTGCCCCGGGCGATCTCCCGGTCCGCCGCCTCGGCCTCGGCCAGCGCCTGCTCCCGGACCAGGGTGATGGTGCAGTTGAGCTGCGGCTGGTGGCGCTCGAGCCGGGCCAGGGCGAGCTCGGTCAGCCGGACCGAGGAGACCTCCCGGGCCTGCACCCAGCGGCTCAGCACGTGCACCGGCGCGAAGGCCAGCTCGTCGTTCCCCGGCGGCCGCCGCGACCTCCAAGACGACCGCACCACCCGGTTTCTCTTCGGCATCCGCCCCGTGCCCTGGAGCACCGGGTTCCACACCGTGGCCGGCGACTCGTCACCCAGCGGGAAGTCACGCCGGGCGAAGAAGGGACCGATGATCGTGTCCCAGGACTCGGCGGCAAGCGTGCGCTGCTGGGGCGTCATGCTCACCCGCATCAGCTTCTCGGCGTGGGCGAGATCGTCGGCCGTGACCGTCGGCCCCGCGGCGCCCGCCGCGTCCCCCGGCGTGCCGGAGAAGATGCTTCCGGTGCCGGTGGGAGACCCCCCATCGGGCGCGGCGCGCGCCCCGGCCGATGCTCCCGCGGCCACGCCCGCGAGCGCCAGCGCCCCCTCGGCCAGGAACCGCCGCCGCGACTTGCCTTCCCTCATGGTCCACTTCCTCCTCGAGGAGGACAGCTCAGAACAGACCGACGCTGAATTGAATCGCAAAGATGGGTTCGTTCAGCCGGTCGTCAGGCGACAGGTTGAAGCCCACGTCCAGGGCCAGGGGCCCGACCGGAGTGACGTAGCGGACGCCGGTACCAGCCACCGGGCGCAGCTCGAACGGCTTCCAGGTCTTCGACGAGTACCAGAGATTCCCCGCCTCGAAGAACACCCCCATCTCGAAGTCGCCGACCAGCGCGAATCTCAGCTCCGCCTTGAGCAGCTCGAAGAGAGTGCCTCCTTCGGACGGCAGCGTGCCCCCGTTGCGGAGCGCCAGCGCGCGGCTGGTGCACCCGCCGGTCCAGGCGAGCGCGTCGCAGAAGGCCCGCTCGCGGGCGTACTCACCCCGCACGTCCTGGGGAATCAGCGCATCGTCCCGGAAGCCGCGGAGTGTGGTGGCACCTCCGAGGAAGAAGCGCTTGGGGGTGATGATCAGGCTGTCCGGCTCGAGGGCGAAGATCTTCCCTCCCCGCGCCGAGAGCGCCATGGTCACCCGGGGCGCCAGCGGGAGATAGCCGGTGATTCCTCCCGCCGCCTTGAAGGTGAAGATGCGCGCCGGCACCGCGTTCTCGCCGTTCACGTCGGTGGTCTCGGCGCTGATGTCCTTGGTCACCTCGCCGGTCGCGGCGATCAGGACGCCCGAGTGGGGATTCACCGGCTCGTCGCGGAAGTCGAAGGTCAGGCTGCTCCCGATGGTGTGCATGAAGAAGTTCCCGGTGGGGAACCGGAGCCGCTCGGCGTCGGTGCGGTTCGGCTGCAGGAGGTCCCCGACCCCTGGCTGCGCCCGGACCAGCACGTTCTCGATGAGATAGCTCCCGGTGAGCTGGAGCCAGCGGGTGATGAACCAGTCCACGCCGAGCAGGCCGGCGACCCGCCCGAAGAAGTAGGTGGGGCGGTGCACGCGCTCCGCGGTCACGGTCAGCCGCGCGCTCACCCGCGCGGGGAGGAACTGGTAGATGCGCGGCTGCACCAGGCTGGCGTTGATGTTGAAGTCCAGGCCGTTGAGCCCCTGGAGATTGGACCCGTCGACGTAATCCTGAAGGGGCAGCGCGCTCGCCCCCACGTAGTTGAGCTTGCCCCGCAGGTTGAAGTTGATGCCCTGACCGAAGATGTTGGGGTAGGCGAGGTCGCCGGTGATCCGGGGACCATCCTCGAGCGAGTAACCGGCGCCGACGCTGCCGGAGAGCCGGGGAAGCTCGCGCAGCTCGACCACCACGTCCTTCACCGGCTCGGGGGTATCCGGGGAAATGAGACGCACCGACGCCGTGCGGAACAGGCCGAGGAGCAGAAGCTCGCGCTGGCTCTCGAAGAGCGCCTCGGGGTCGAGCGGTGCGCCCGGTGTCATCTTGAGGTTGGCCCGGACCAGCGCCTCGTCGGTGCGCTGGAGCCCGCGGATGACCACTTGGCCCACCCGGACCGGCGGTCCCGGGTCCACCACTACCACCGGCTCGGCGGTCGTCCGGTCCGCGGAGAAGCCGGGCTGCGCCTTGACCTGGGCGAAGAGGTAGCTGGCCCGGCCCAGCCGGCGGAGGGTGGTCGAGACCGCCTCGTCCAGACGGGACTGGCTGAAGGGCTGGCCGATGCCGAGCATCGGCAGGTCGGGAGGAGCGAAGCCCGGCGGCAGGCCCTCGAAGCGCACGCCGCTCACGAAGGTGCGAACCCCCTCCGCGATGCGGAACCGGACGTCCAGCGTGCCCGACGGGACATCCTCGGTCGCGCCGACCAGCGACACCGTTGCGTCCACCCAGCCCAGCTCGCGGTAGGCGCGCTGCATCGCCTCCGCGGCATCGCGCCACCCCTCCTCGACGTAGACCTCCGAGGGCGGAGGGTCCGGCGTGTCCGGACGCCGGCTCGGAGGGCCGCGCCCGGAGAGGTGCAAGGGGTCCGTCTCCAGGCGCCGGTCCGACGGTTCCGGCGTGCGGTCCCGCATCACCCGGTCCAGCAGCGTCCGGAGCTCGCCCTCGGAGAGCCCGGCGCGGCCCTCGTACTCCACGGTGCGCACCCGGGACTGCCGGCCCTCGGAGACGTGGAAGACCACCACCGCGCGGGTGCCGTCCGGGCTCACCACCTCGCGTGGCTCGACGCGAACGCTGCGGAAGCCGCGGTACCGGTAGAAGGCCTCGAGCCGGCGTGCCTCGCGCTCGAGCACCGAGCGGTCCAGGGTCTCGGCAGGATCGATCGCCAGCGCCGAGCGGAGCCAGGCCGACGGGTAGCGGCGATTCCCCTCGAACCGGAGGGTGAAGGCCGGCCCGGCCTCGACCGGGACGGTGACCACCGCGCCGGACGCCTCCTGCGTCACCCGCGGCGCGCCCACCCGTGCCCGGGCGTGTCCGGTCTCCCGGTAGAGCGAGCGGAGCGCCTCCGCCCCCGGGTCGAGCCGGGTGCGGTCGAGGATGTCTCCCACCCGGAGGCCGAAGGCGGAGGAGAGCCGTCCGGCGGGAAGCCCGGGCTGACCGTCGAAGCGCACCGCGGCCACCCGGGTGGGTTCCCCCTCCCGGACGTCCAGCTTGACCACCATCCCCTCGGGGGAGGGCTGCGCGGTGGCGGAGATCTCGGCCTCGTTCCAGCCTCGCCGGGCGTAGGCGGCGAGGAGCCCGGCCCGGGCCTCGTCCAGTCGCTCCGGCCAGAACTCGCTGCCGGTCTGCAGCTTGGCCGCGGCCAAAACCTCGTCCCTGCCCAGCGCCCCGACCCCGGTCACGTCGATGCGGGCGATGCGCACCACCGGGGCCAGCTCGAAGGTGACCACCAGGCCGTCCGGCCCCTCGTCCGCGAGGGCCACCACGTCGGAGAAGCGGCCGGTGGAGAAGAGGCGCTCGATGCTCCGGCGCACCGCGCGGCCGGAGAGGGGCTGACCGGGGGTGACTGCCACCAGGCCCTGGAGGTCGGCGGGCACCTGACCCCCGCCACGCATCTGCAGCTTCACCGAGGCAACCACCGGCTCGGAGGGAACGACAGGTCCCTGCGCGCGGACCGGCGCCGCGGCCAGGAACAGCGCGAGCAGGAGGGCTACTCGACGTTCCAACGGAGCTTGAGATCGACCCCCAGGTTTCCGATCGGAACGTCGTTGTACACGTTGTCCCACTGGATCAGGGCGGAGACGCGATCGTCGAACCGGTACTCGGCGAGGGCCCGCGTCCCCTTTCCGGAGACCGGCTGGGAGAGACCGAGCCTAAGCTGATCGGTGAGCAACTTCGACTCCAATTGCACCGTCGGCTCCACGAGCCCGTTGGCGTCGTTGTAGAGCGTGGAGACATGGAAGCTCAGGTCGCGGATGACCGAGTTCCGGGGGAGGAACTTCTGCACCTGCCGGTCAAGGCCGGAGGCCTGATACAGCGCCTCGGCGGCGATTCCCGCACCGGTGGTGGTGGTGTTCGCGTTGGCCCGGTCGCGCGACGTCACCCCCAGCGTCAGCAGCGAGATGATGTCACCCTCGGGGAGGCTGGGCTCGCTGGAGAGGAGCACCTGGGGCTGGCTGGTCTTGCCGAAGGCGTGCAGCCGGATGAGGTACTCGCGCACCTGGGACTCGGCGCGCACGTCGAACACGCCTTCCAGGCTCCGGCGGTCCTTGAAGTCCACCGCCCCCTGGGTGACGTTGAAGGTCGTCCCCCGGAAGAAGGCCTGGCTCCCCTGCCCTGCCTCCATCGCGCCGATGAGCCCGGGGTGCAGGTTGCTGCCGGTGAGCCGCAGGTCCCCCACGATGCGGGCCCGGGCGAGGTTGTTCTCCACCGCCGCGTCCTTCAGGTGCAGGGCGATGTCCATCTGGAGCCACTCGCTGGGGGCCTCTCCGGGCGTGCCGGGGCGGTTGGCCCGCGCGAGCAGGGTGTCGAACCCGAAGGGGCGCCGGTAGCGGAGCCGCTGCACGTCCAGGTCCCCTGCGAGGAAGAACGCCCCCGGGCGGCCGGTGAGGGTCAGCTCGCCGCTGGCGGCGAAGGGCGCGTCCTCCACCACCCGGACCGAGACCTGGTCCAGCTGCAGCTGCACCTCGAGCTGCTCGGGGCGGAACCGGCGCCAGCGAACGTCGCCGCGGCTGCTCACCCGGCCGTCGTTGGCCTGGCCCTCCAGGTCGCTCCAGAGGATGCGGGACTCGCTGAAGTCGAGCTTGCCCTTCAGCCCTCGCAGCTCCAGCGGCTGGCCCCGGACCCGGAAGCCCGCGTCCACCAGGGTGGCGGTCCCGACGATCTGCGGGTCGGCCGGATCGCCCCGGGCGTTGCCCAGCAGCTCCAGGCGCCCCGAGGCGCGCTCCAGTCCCTGGACGAAGGACTCCAGCAGCCGGAGGTCGACCGCCCCGGAGACCGCGACGTCCATCGCGCCCTCCTCCAGGGACCCCGAGGCGCTGAGCTCGGTCTCGGGGCCCTTCAGCCGGACCCCGTCGCTGCTCACCCGTCCGCCGCGGAAGCGCACGTCCCATGGCCCGTCGCTCTCGGCCCGGAACTCGCCCCGCTGCAGCTTGAGGCTGTCCAGGTGGAGCAGCCCGCGCGAGGCCTCGGGCTCGGACAGGTTGCCGCTGGCGGTGAGCACGCCGTTCATCGACCCGTTGAGCCCCTGTGACGCGGCGGTGTCCGGGAGCAGCGCCCGGATGTCGGAGAGCGCGAGCTTGAGCGTGGCCTCGTACGGGTAGGGTTTGCGGATGCGAGCGGTGAGCCGCAGGTCGGTGTCCGCCACCGGACGGCCCTTGACCTCCAGCTGCTCGCCGAGCACGCGGGCCTCGAGCGCCATCGGTCCAAGCGCGCGGCCGGAGAGGTAGATCTGAGGTCCGCTCACGGTCATCGCCACGTCGGGCACCGCGTCGGTCCCGGCCAGCGTCCCGGCCAGGGTGAGCGAGCCGCGGGCCCGGAGGCGCTTCGCGAACTCCGCCCCCACCAGCTCCTCCAGCTGGAGCCCGTCGACCCGGAACTTTCCTGCGAGCGGTCCGACGAAGTCCCAGCGCCCCTCCGCCCTGGAGCTTCCCAGCGGACCGCGCAGGGCGATCGAGTCGAGGGCGATGGCGTTGCCCGCGTCGAGCCGGGCGTGGAGCGCACCGTCCCCGAGGCGGCGGCCCGAGAGGCTGACCCCGGAGAGGTCGAGGTCGAAGCGCCCTTCCATCGTCTCCCCCGGGCCCTCGAGGGTCACCGTCCCGCGGGCACCGCCGACCAGGACCCGGCGGAGCGGCTGGAGGGCCGGCGACACCGGCGCGAGCAGCTCCACCAGATCCTCCACCCGCCCGTTGGGGACGCTGGCCGCGACGTGCGCCACCGGAGAGTTGCCGCGGAAGTCGAGCGCCGCCCGCCCCTGATACCCGGTGCGGCCCTTCGTCCCGGTGAGCTCGGGGAAGGAGAGCACTCCGTCACGCACGCTCACCGCAGAGGAGACGTTCCCCAGGGCGAAGCCCCGCAAGGTGGAATCCTGAAGCGCGAGCTCCCCGTCGAGGAAGAGGAACCCCGGAGGGATCCGGATCGAGACCCGGGCGGCGCCCACGCCGCCGAGGGGGAGGTCGCCGATCCTCCCCACGTCCTCGAGCACCAGCGGCTCGGCCGTCGTGTCGATGGTGATGGGTCCCCGGCCGCCATAGGGGATGACCACGTTGGCCAGAGCCCGGGACCCGCCGACCTTGACCCTCCCGTTGAGCAGCTCGACGCGGTCGGAGTGGATGCCCAGGTCGAGCGCCACCTCGCCGGAGGGGATGGCGAGGATGGGCGGACCGGGCAGCTTCTGCCCGACCGGGTGGCTCCAGGTCACGAAGCGCGCCACCTTGAGGTCGGCCTGGCCCTGCAGCTCGGGGGCCGGAGCGAGCTTGCCCGAGAGGTTCACCGGGCCGGTCGCGAGGAGGTCGACCCAGGCCCACCCCATCCCGACGCGGTCGAAGACCTGGAACATGCTGACCTGCTCCAGCTCGGCCTTCGCCCGGAGCGGCAGGCCGGGAACCAGCTTGAGCTCTCCGCTGGCGCGGAGCGTGCCCTGCCCCACCGGCACGGTGAGCTCGCCGATGGTGACGTCCTGGCCGGCCAGCGAGGCACGGACGGTGAAGTCCCCCGGACGGAGCGCCCCCAGCGCCACGCCCTTCCCCAGCAGCTCGCCGGTGACGCGCAGGTCCGGCACGCGGCCGGAGAGCGTGGCCTGGGCCCAGAGGTGCCCGGAGCTCTCTCCCAGCGGGACCAGCCGGGACACCATCCGCATGGGGAGGAACAGCTGTGCGTCCAGCGCCAGTGACGGGCGGCAGAGGTCCTCCACCCGCCCGGCGAAGGACAGCTGCGCGTCGTCGACCGACAGCTCGCCCCGGCTCACCTCCAGCTCCCGGCCGCCGGGGGCGAGCGCGCCCTCGACCGCCAGACCGGCCACCGCCAGCGGCGCCCGTCCGTTTCCGAGGTCCAGCAGGCCCTGCGAGGTGCGGAGCGTGAACTCCGCATCCCGCCGCCGGGTGCGCCAGCTGAGCTCCACTCCGGCCACCTCGACCCTGCGCCCGGCGGGGAGGGCCACCCGCACCTCGGCGCCACGCACCTCGAGCGTGTCCACCTCCAGGTGCTCCAGGGCGCGCAGCGGGCATCCGTCGCTCTTCGGCTTCGGCGAGGACGGGCGCGAGAGGTCCAGCCAGAGGCGGGGGCGGATGAGCCTGACGCGATCCAGCTCCAGGCGGCCGGAGAGCGGCTGCACACCGGCGATGGTGACCTCGAGCTCGTCGGCGCTGAAGATGGGCCGCTCGCTGTCCGGTGCCGCGGCGGAGAGCCCGTAGATGCGCAGCGTGCGGCCGGTGGGGTCCACCTCGCAGCGGCCGAGGCCCACGTCCGCCCCGAGCAGGCCGGGAAGCTGCCGCCGGGCCAGGGTGCAGGCCTGGTCCCAGGCGAAGCGGGAGCGACCCACGGCGAGGAAGGTCAGCGCGCCCGCGACCAGCGCGATGAGGAGACCCACCGCCAGGAGTCGGCGCCGCCGGTTCGGGCCGCTCCAGCGCATCGGCTCAGCTCTTCAGGCTCTCGAGGTAGCGGTCCACCTCGGAGAGGTCCACGTTGCCGGCCGGAGTGGCCGCGGGAGCACCGTTGCCGGCCGAGGCCTCGCCGCGGGCGAGCGCGAGGTTCCTGGCGATCTCCGCGATGCGCGGGGCGTCCACGGTCGTCTCGCCTGCGAGGTAGGCCTCGAACAGCGCATTGTCGCAGAGGGTGTTGATGATCCGCGGCGAACCGCCGGAGACCTGATGGAGCACCTCGATCGCTGCGGAGGTGAAGGGGTTGCGGGCGCTCCCGGCGGTGTGGAGGCGGTGCTCGACGTAGGAGCGTGAGCTGTCGGCGTTGAGCGGCTCGAGCCGGTAGCGCATCGCCACGCGCTGGGCCAGCGGCGGATCCAGGCGGAGGTTGCGCTCGATCTCCGGCAGCCCGAAGAAGACGAACGAGATGAGCTTGCGCTCGGGCACCTCGAGGTTGAGGAGGCCCCGGAACTCCTCCATCACCTCGCGCGTCTCGAGCATCTGGGCCTCGTCGATCAGCACCACTGCCTTGCGGCCCTGCTCGTGGATCTGCACCAGCCGCTGGTAGAGCTGGCTCAGGAGAGCCAGCTTCTCCTGCGCCGGGTTCTCCACGCCGAGCTGCAGCGCGATCCGCCGGAGCAGCCAGGAGGCGGTCACGCCGGAGTGGATGATGACGAAGAGCGCGGCCTCGTACTCCTCCTCGGGAAGCGCGTCGAGCAGGCGGCGAGCGAGGGTGGTCTTGCCCGCGCCGATGTCCCCCACCAGCACCGAGAGCCCACGCATCCGCGAGACCGCATGGGTGAGGCGAACCAGCGCCTGCTGGTGCGGAGGTGATTCGAAATAGAAGCGGCTGACCGGCGCGTTGGAAAAGGGCTCCTCGGTCAGCCCGAAGTGTTCCAGGTAGCTCATCGTCGGGGAGGTTCTCTACAAGTACCCCACCTTGCGCGTCTTCGCAGTCGGCGACGGCTCGGGCGCGGACGGTCGGGTGGGTGCCGGCCGACCAGTGGGTGAGGATGCGGTGGTGGGGCGCGGTGGGCCATCCTCCTCCGGTCGCGCCGTGGCCGAGAGTCTGCGCACCCGCTCCGCCACGTCGCGGTGGGCGGGGTCCGCCTGCTGCACCGCCAGGTACTGGCCCAGCGCCTTCCCCGGAGCGCTCGCCGCCTCGTGGGCCAGGCCCAGCTCGTAGCGGAGGCTCACCTCGCGCGGTGCCGCGTGGGGACTGGCCAGGGCGTCCCGGAAGGCGGCGACCGCCCGCTGCGGTTCGTTCCGCATGCCCTGGAGCAGGCCGATCATCGTGAGGCAGTCCACCTCCTTGGGCTGCCCCTGGGAAGCCTGACGGGCGACCTCGAACACCTGGACCGCGTCGTCGAGGAGGCCCATCTCCTTGTAGGCGATGCCCAGGTCGTAGTGGGTGTCCACGTCGGTGCTCTGCACGACGCGCTCGAGCCCCTTCTTGAACTCGCTGAAGACCTCCTCGACCGAGTACTGGAAGTCCGCCCCGGCGGCCGCGGGCTCCTCGGGAGGCGGGCCCAGCTCCTCGAGCTCGTCGGCCAGCTCCTCGGCGAGGTTGTAGGAGCCGGTGCCCACGGAGATGGGCTCGAGCGCGGGAGGCTCGGCGCGGGGGGCGGGGGGTGGCGTGAGCGAGCGGGCCGGGGGCGGCGTGAGCGAACGGAGCCGGGGGCGGCGTGAGCGAGGGAGCCGGGGGCGGCGTGAGCG
>JBKPMY010000234.1:0-29038 GCA_046732375.1 Myxococcota bacterium | reverse complement strand
GCGCGTAGGCCGGCTGCTGAGGAGCGGGCGCGGTCTGCTGCTGCGGCGCGTACGCCGGCTGCTGAGGAGCGGGCGCGGCCTGCTGCTGCGGCGCGTACGCCGGCTGCTGAGGAGCGGGCGCGGCCTGCTGCTGCGGCGCGTACGCCGGCTGCTGGGGTGCCTGGCCGTAACTCGGCGCCGGCGCCGGCTGCGCCGGAGCGTACGTGGGCGGAGGAGGAACCGACTGGACGGGGACGCCCTGGGCCAGCGCTCGCACGGGGTATCCCCCGAGCGCGGCGACGAGCAGGGACGCCACCGCCTGCTGGACGATCGGGGTGCGGCGCGCGGTCACGGGGAAGCCCTCCTCAGCGATTCCGGCCGGAGACCGTCGGACGGACCCGGCGAGCGGAATATTCACCCCTCCGGCGCCCATGAGATAGCCAATGCCAGGCCCGGACCAGGTGGACTGTGAACCCGGAGGCGGCCCGTGCGACCCATGCCGGCCTGACCCACGCACGTGACCGAACGGCCGGGGTCGGAGTTGCAGCTTTTTTGAACCTGGACCGGGCTGGCCCCCGCGGCGGGAGGAAATTGCGGATGGGTTGCTGGAGACCGGGTCCGATCGCGGGAGAGAGGCCTTCCGTGGCAAGGGGGCTATCCGGCGGCTCCCCCTCCTGCGACTTCCTCGGGCTCCGCGCTCACTTCCCGAACAGTCCCTGAAGCCGCTTCCGGGCCTCCTCCGCGGCCTGCTGGTGCAGCTGCTCGGCCTCGGATTGCGCCTTCTGCTCACCGTGCGTCGGCTGCTGGTCCGTCCCGGCGTTGCCCGAGCCACCCAGCGCGCCGCCCAGAACGCCCCCCGCGGCCTTCCCGACGTCGGACTCGCCGAGGAGCCCGCGAAGCGTGCTCGCGCCGGCGAGCTTGGCGATGGTGAGCGCGGCCGGCTTCACGTCCAGGCCGGTGATCTGCGGGGCCCAGGCCGGCCCGCTGAGGCTGAGCGCCACGGGGATCGGCTCGGGAGGCGTCACCTTTCCGCCGGTGAGCGACTTGATGGTCTGGGGTGTCAGCGCCACGGTCCCTGCCAGCGCCAGCGCCCCGGACAGACCCACGCCACCTCCGAGCGAGACGTTCGCCTGGGGAAGCTGGACGTTGATGGGCTTGGTGAGCTTCGCCACGCCGTTGTCGACGGTCATCGCGATCCCGAGGTTTTCTCCGAGCGAGGTGCGCCCGCCCTCACCTCCCAGTCCTCCCAGCGACTTCGCGGCGAAGGGCAACGCCTTTGCCAGAGGCCCCGCCACCGACGAGACCAGGTCGGCCCCGAGGAAAGCGCCGTTCTTGAGATTGCCGTCGATCTTCCCGTCGACCGTCCTCTCTACCGCGGTCAGCGTGGTCCCCTTTCCCATGAGGGCGATGTTGCCGTCGAAGATGCCGGCGAAGGCCTTGCCCTTTCCACCGAAGGTCAGTGCCTGGCCCAGGTCGATGCTCTTCACCGCGAGCTTGACGTCCCAGGGCTTCTCCACCGGGCCGAGCCGCACGCTCGTGCCGTCCAGCCGGACCTGACCGCCCGCCGCGTCCATGCTGAACCGTTCGACCTTCACCAGGTCGTCCTGCATCGCGGCGTCGAGCACCAGGTTCTTCCAGGGCACCTTGTGGAAGAGGAGCGAGGCGACCTCGACGTGGATCTTCCCCCGGTAGCCATCGAAGCGGTGCGGGTCCGCGGGCGGCGGCTCGGGCTGCTTCGAGGATTCGGTCTGCAGCAGCAGCGCGTCCGCGTCCAGCTTCGGGGCCCGCGCATCGAGAGCGAAGGTGGTGGTGGCGCGCTTGCCCTCTCCCTGCAGCTCGACGGACGCGGTGCCGCCGAGCGTGTCCTCGAGGACGTGCAGCGACCACTGTTCGAGCTTCACCCGGGTGGTGCCGCCACGGCTGGCGCTGCCCTTGAGCGAAAGTGCCATCGGCCGCCCTGGTGGCTTGTCCAGGAGCTGTCCCGGCCGGAGGTCGGCGCCGGCGAGATCGAGATCCGCGTCGAAGTGATAGGTGTTCTTTCCCGCGCCGCGAAGATTCGTCACCAGCTTCATCGGAGCGCCGGCTGCCTTCGACAGCTGCATGGGAATGGCCAGCCGCACCGGGGTGAAATCGAGCATCACCGCGACGGTGGGCGCAGTCTGCGTCCCCGAGCCGCGGATGGTGAGCCCGATCGGACCTGCCGCCTGGCCCTTCAGCGCCTTCGCCAGCGCCGGGAACGAGCGGGAGATCTCCGCCGGATCCAGGTCGTGCCCCACGATCTCGAAGTTCTCGATGCTCGGCTTCTCGCTGGCGAGGTTGCGGACCCGACCCTTTCCGGTGATGCCGGCCTTGCCGACCGCGAGCGCGAGAGTGCGGATGTCCAGATCGCCGGTCTCGGCGTTCCCGTCCAGGTCTGTGTCCAGGGTCACGTCGATCGGTGACGTGCCGGTGCCGGCGAAGCGAAGCCCCCGGGCATGGATGCCGCCCTTGGCCTTCGTGGGACCCTTGCCGCCGGTCACCGCGGCGCCGAGCTCCGCGGTCCAGTCGGCATCGAGCCGTCCGGCCTCCAGCCGCGTGTCCTTCGGAAGGAACGGCCCGAGCGGGGCGAGGTCCACTGGCTGGATCTTCACCATCACGCGCTCGGGAGTTGGCACGAGGCTCTTGGGCAGGGGCGCGGTGCGCAGGCGGAGCTCGAGGTTCTGCTTGTCGGCGAGCAGGGCGGCCTTCACCATGACGTCCAGCGGCTTGCCGGCGCGCAGGTCGTCGATGGTGACGTCCAGGTCCGAGATGCCGAGCTCGCGTGTCTGTCCGGTGCTCCGGTCCATCAGGCGCACGCGCCCGTCGTTCACCTCCGCGTGATCGACCCGGATCGCGGAGAGGTCGCGTTCCTCCGTGCTCGGCGGCTCGGCGGGCTTCGATTTCTCCTGCTCGGCGAGGCGCCTCTGCAGTCGCTCGAGGTTGGTGGTGCCGTCGCGGAACCGGACCACGTTCACCACCGGCTGGTCCACCTCCACCGAGCGGATCACGATGTCCTTGCCCAGGGAGAAGAGCGCCCGCAGGGCGCCGACCTTGACCGCGACCTCCTTGACCTGGGCGAGCGGCACCCCCTCGTCGGGGCCGGCGCCCACCTCGAGGGTGGACACGGTGGCCCCGAGGCCGGTGAGGAAGCTGGTGGAGACCCGTCCGATGGAGATCGGCCGGCCGAGCTGCTGCGAGAGCGTGGCGGCCTCCGCCTGCGCCCGCTTGGTCAGGATGGAGTCGAGGACCAGGGAGACGACGAAGAGGACCGCCACCAGGGCCGCGAGCACGACGGCCAGGACGCGGACCCAGCGCTTCTGAAAGGGAGATGCCATGGCGACCCCACGGTAGGCATGCCCCCCGGGCCAGTGTAACCGTCCTGCGAGCGCATCTGGCCGAAGGGTGACGTAGGGTCAGGGATTTCCATGGGCCAGGGCATGGTGGCCATCGTGGTGCACGGCGGAGCGTGGAGCATCCCGCCCGAGGCACGGGAACCCCATGCCCGGGGCTGCCTCGCCGCCGCCGAGCGCGGCTTCGCCGTCCTCGAGTCCTCGGGCTCGGCGGTGGACGCGGTGGTGGCGGCCATCGAGCTTCTCGAGGACGATCCGACGTTCGACGCCGGCCAGGGCTCGGTGCTCTCGGCCGAGGGTCGGGTGCAGCTCGACGCGGGGCTGATGGACGGACGCACCCTTCACGTCGGCGCGGCGGCCGGCGTGCACCGAGTCGAGCATCCCATCCGCCTCGCCCGGGCGGTGCTGGAGCGTTCGACCCACCATCTGCTGGTCGGCGAGGGTGCCGAAGGGTTCGCCCGGGAGCAGGGCCTTGCGCTGGTGGATCCGGATTCCCTGGTCGTGGATCGGGAACGGCAGCGCTACGCGGACTTCCTCGCCGGCCGGCTGGGCACCGCGGACGACTTCGCCCACGACACGGTGGGCGCGGTTGCGCTGGACGCTCGGGGGCAGATCGCCGCCGGCAACAGCACCGGCGGCGTCGCGTTCAGCCTTCCGGGACGGGTGGGGGACGCGCCGCTGCCGGGGGTGGGCTACGTGGCGGACTCACGAACCGGCGGGGTGGCCTGCACCGGCTGGGGCGAGCACATCCTCCGGGTGGGGCTCGCCACCCGGGCGCTGGTCGCGATGGAGCGCGGGGCCTCGGCGCAGGAAGCGGCGTCGGAGGCGCTCGGGGTGCTCGAGCGGTCGGTGCATGGACGGGCCGGGCTCATCGTGCTCGACCGTGGCGGCGCGGTCGGGCTCGCTCACTCCACCCTTTGCCTGGCCCATGCCTACCGGCGGAGCGGGATGCCCGCGGCGGCCGGGGGGACCGAGGCCCCGGGGCCGCCGTTCACCTCTTCTTCGCCGACGCCGCCCCGGCCTTCGACACGGTGAAGGTCTGGGTCTGCGTCTCCTGTCCGTCGACGGTGAGCACGACCTTGTAGTCCCCCGCCGGCCAGCCCGAGGGCTTGGAGATGTGGAACTCGGTGTTCATCGGCTTCGCGGAGGGCGGGGTGATGGGCTTGCTCTCCTCGTGCACCAGCACGCTCTTCGGACCGAAGGTCCAGCGCGTGCCGAGCACTGCCTGGGGCGTCACGCCCTCGCTGGTCACGGACAGGTAGATGGTGTCCTTCGGACCGAACGTCGTCGTCACGGTCTGGACCGTGTTGTCGGGCTGGATCCCCTTGCCCAGCTGGACCGTGGTGACCCGGAACGGCACCCGGGGTGGCGGCGGCGGCGGCTGGGCGACGGGTGGGGGTGGCGGTGCCGGCGGGGGCTCCTCCTTCTTGCAGCCGGAGAGGACGAGCAGCGACAGACCGAACAGGGCAGCCTTTCGGAGCATCGGTGTTCCTCGCTTGTGGAGAGACCTGGCTCGCGCTCAGGCCTTGGGGATCTTCAGGACCTGGCCCGGGTGGATGAGGTCCGGGTTGCCGCCCACCACGTCCTTGTTCGCCTCGTAGAGGACCCGCCACTTCTTGGCGTCCCCCATCAGCGCCTTGGCGATCTTGCTCAGGCTGTCTCCGGGCCGGACCGTGTAGGTCCGATCGATCTCCTGGTCCGTCGAGATGCTCGAGCTGCCCCCCTGCACGTCGGAGAAATCCGGGTCGTCTTCGGGCATGGCGGCCTCCCTCCAGTTGGAACGGTGTTTACGACCTTGCGAACACTGAGACCAATGGTCAACGCCCCCTAGGTACGGTTCCTGTTGCGTTTCTGTCGGGACAAGGGCAGGACGGGACGCCGCGACACGGAGGGGAAGCCGCGAATGAGCCTGGCGAAGGACTTCCGCGAGTTCCTGCTGAAGCAGAACGCCCTCGCCCTGGCGGTCGGTGTGGTGATCGGCGCTGCGGTCGGGAAGGTCGTCAGCGCAATCGTCGACGACATCATCATGCCCATCGTCGGCATCCTCTTGCCCGGCGGAGAGTGGCGGGCCTGGGAGCTTCCCCTGACCCACGATGCGGCGGGGAAGGTGACCAACGCCATCAAGTACGGCGACCTGCTCGGGCGCTTCGTCGACTTCACCATCATCGCGATCGTTGTCTTCTTCGTGACCAAGGCGCTGCTCACGGCACCCACGCCCACGAAGATCTGTCCGCGCTGCGCCGAGACGATTCCCGTCCCCGCCAACCGCTGCAAGTTCTGCACGAGCGATGTCTGATCCGACCGGTGCAAAGGCAACCGTTCTCGTTTTACAACCGTCACCTAGGGCGACGCCTGCTCCAGTATGCGGGACGCCGCTCCGGGCACGCACAACCCGCCGTTTGGAGGACTTCCCCATGCGTCGAATCGTTGCCGTGATCGCGTTTGGGGCGGCCGCCGTGGCCTGCTCCACGGTGGATCCCGCCCCGAAGCTGAAGGCCGCCACCTCCGCCATCGAGGCCGCGAAGGCCGCCGGCGCGGCGAACTTCCCGGCCGCCGCAAAGCCGCTCGCCGACGCCGAGAAGTACCTCGCGACAGCCCAGAGCCTGATCAAGAGCGGCGACAACGAGGCGGCTGTTCAGCAGCTCAATCTGGCGAGCGCCGCCGCTGGCGACGCGAAGATGACCGCCACCGAGCAGAACAACATCGCGAAGGCCAAGGAGCTCGACGCGAAGATCGCCGACCTCAAGGCCAAGCTCGGAAAGTGAAAGGGAGAGGGATGACCATGCGACCGATCAAGCTCACCGTTGCCCTGGCCCTCTGCGCCGGCTGCTCCGCGCCGTTCACCTATCCCGACCTCGCGAAGGCGAAGGACACCTACGCGCACGCGGTGAAGACCGGCCAGCCGGAGCAGTACACGAAGGAGTTCGACGACGCGAAGAAGGCCATTGCCGCCGCGCAGTCCGCGCAGGACGCGCAGGCCTCCTTCGAACGCGGGAAGGACCCCTCGCGCGAGCGCGACCTGGCCAAGGAGGCCCTCTACAAGGCCGAGGCGGCGGACCATGCCGCCCTTGCGGCGGCGGCCGGGGCCGGCCTGACGGCCAAGGAGACCGAGCTCGCCGCCCTCCAGAAGGAATGGGACGAGAAGGGCGCGCTGGCCAACGATGCGGCGGCCCGTGCAGAAGCCGAGCGTGCGGCCCGCGAGGCCGAGGAGGCCCGCAAGCGTCTGCAGAAGTTCGCCGACGTGAAGGAAGACGAGCGCGGCACGATCATCACTCTGGCCGGTGGCATTCCCTTCAAGACCGGAAAGGCCGACCTGCAGCAGGTGGCGATCGACCGGCTGAAGATCGTGGCCGAGGCGCTCAAGGGCACCCAGCGCACCATCCTCGTCGAGGGCCACACCGACAGCACCGGAAAGCCCGAAACCAACATGAAGCTCAGCCAGGCCCGGGCGGAGACGGTGCGGAAGTATCTCATCGACGGCGGGCTCCCGGCCGAGCAGATCCGGGCCGTGGGAGCGGGCCAGGACCGGCCGGTGGCTGACAACAAGACCTCCGCGGGCCGGGCCAAGAACCGGCGGGTCGAGGTGATCCTGGAGAAGCCGAAGGCCTCCTGATCCCGCGGGCGCCGGCCGCAACGCGGTGGCGTGACCTCACCGGGCCCGCGGCGTCCCGGCCGCCGAGGTGTCAAACACCTCGTAATGGCTTTGTGGTCCGCGACCTTAGAGGCGCCGCCGCGGTGTCAGACACCTCGTCATGGACACCTCGTCGACCTCGTCATGGACACCTCGTGATGGGGGACGCCGTGTCTCCTGGTGCCGGCGCCATGACGACTGGGAAGCGGCGGCCTTGCGGTCCGCGACGCCGGGGGCGCTGTGCTTCCCTGGTGCCGGCGCCGTGACGTAAGGGGCTGAAAGTCCAGCTGGGGGGTGCCGAGGTCTGCGGGACTCGCTACCCGGGTGCGCGAACTGATGCTCCCACCAAGACGGGGCGTGTGGGACCCGGCATGGCGCGCCGCGCGAGCACCGAGGTAGGGTTCGCCGACGAGCGGCATTGCGCCAGCCGCCGAGGTTCACGCGTGGTGTTGTTCTCTGGCCGGCGCCTGTGTTCCAGCCACGAGGTGCTTTTCCGGTGAACCCGGCGGACAGCGAGCGCATCGAGACGGGACCGCTGCCGACCGCGGCCGTGTTCGCCAGTTGCGAATACGACTTCCAGAGCGGGAGGTTCGCCTGGACGGATCGCGCGGAGGCCCTGTTCGGCACCGTGCCCCGCACCGTGGATGCCTTCCTGGAGCACGTCCAGGCAGAGGAGCGCGAGCGGGTGTGGAACACGCTCTGGCGCGCCCTCTCCGACCGCGGAATTCACGACTTCGAGTACCCGTGCATTCACCTGGACGGGGCGCTTCGCTGGCACGCCTGGTACGGCCGGCCGATGGTGGACACGGCGGGCCGGGCGCGCGGGCTGAGCGCGCTGGTCCTGGACGTCACGACCCGGCGGATGACGGAGCGGGCGCATCTGGAGGAGCTGGCGGAGGCCCAGGCCGCGCGCGATCAGGCCGAGGGCGCGCTCCGCGGCAACCTCGCCGTGGCGGCGGTGGCGCACGATCTCAAGACGCCGCTCACCGCAATCCTCGGCTGGGCCCGCTCGCTTCAGGCCCGTCGCTCGGATGCGGATACCGTGGAGCGGGCGATCACGGCCATTCTCCGCAACGCGCGCGCCCAGGCCCGGCTCGTCGACGACCTCCTCGACGCCGAGCGGATGGCCCGGGGGAAGCTGGTCCTCCGGCGCGAGTGGGTGAATTCCGGCGCGGTGCTCCGCGACGCGGTGGAGACGGTGCAGCCCGAGGCGGAGGACCGGGATGTCCATCTCGACGTCGAGGCGGCTGCGGATCTGCCGCCGCTCTATGGCGACCCCGGACGGCTGACCCAGGTGATGTGGAACCTCCTCTCCAACGCGCTGAAGTACTCGCCGCCCGGCGCACCGGTCGTGGTGCGGATGCGGCGCGGGGACGGCGGGATGATCCTGGAGGTGAGCGACAGCGGTCCGGGCATCCCCGTCGAGGCGCTGCCGCACGTCTTCGAGCCGTTCTGGAAGGGCGAGGGAAACGAGCAGCGCGGGAGCGGGCTCGGGCTGGGCCTGTCCATCGCCCGCCGGCTCGCGGCGCTGCACGGAGGGCACCTCACCGCCGAGAGCAGGAGCGGCCAGGGCGCCAGCTTCCGCCTCTTCATCCCGGCGCCGGTGCAGGAGGGTGTGTCGACGGCCGCGGTCGGGGCGCCCGCGCAGCTGCCGCTCTCGGGGGTGCGGGTGCTCCTCGTGCCCGAGGAGCGGACCGCCGGCCAGCTGATGGCGACCGCGCTCGCGCGGGCGGGTGCGGACGTGGACGTGTCCGAGCCTGGACAGGCGCTCTCTCACGCGCGGTCGGCCCGTCCCGACGTGCTGGTCAGCGGCCAGATGGCCTTCGGCGACCCCACCCGGGGGCTGCTGGCGCAGGTCCGGCGTGAGTCAGGGATGGGGCTCCGCGCGGTGGCGCTGGTGGACGCCTCCCGACCGGCCGAGCGTGCCCGTGCGCGCCGCGAGGGATACGACGCGGAGCTGACGCGGCCCGTCGACTCGGTGGATCTGGTCGGCGCCGTCCTGCGGGTGCTCGGCCGGCACCAGCGCTGAACGAAGCAATCACCGCCAATCCGGACCGTCGCCGGGTGCGGCCCTTTGACGCGATCACGACCGGCGGACAGGGTGGCATGACTCCCGGCGCTCCATGCGTCCCTCGTGGCTGCTCGCCGGGCTGGTCGTGCTCGCGCTCACCCTCGCGCGCCCGGCCCACGCCTGCGCGACGTGCGGCTGTGGCGATCCGACGCTGGTCAGCATCGGAGTGGAGCAGCCCTTCGGCGGGCGGTTCCGCGCCTTCAGCGAGGGACAGTATCGGACCGAGGCCTCGGGGACGCCCCAGACGGGAGGAACCTCCCTCACCGAGTGGGCCCTCAACTTCGGGGGGAGCTACGCCTTCTCCACCCGCTGGGCGCTGAGCGTGACCGTGCCGGTGCTGTTCCGCACGCTCGAGTCGGCGGATCTGTCACAGGACCACTCCACCAACCTGGGCGACATCGAGGCGCTGGGGAAGGCGGTGCTGTGGCGCGATCGCGACTTCGCCGCGCGCCATCTCTTCTCCCTGCTGGGCGGAATGCGCTTTCCCACCGCGCCGCTGCAGCGGCTGCCCGATGGGACGGTGCTGACCTCGGACATCCAGGCGGGTCCAGGGGCCTGGTGGTTCATCGGCGGCGCCTCCTACTACGGGCGGCTGGGAGGTCCGTGGTCGGTTTACACGAGCGTCCTCGCCTACCTGCCCACGAAGGGGCGGGAGGGTCTGGAGCCCGCGCCGAGCGGGCGGGGCACGGTCCACGTCCAGGTGCAGCCCTGGTCGTGGATGTCCTTCCGGCTCGGCACCGACATGCGGCTGGACGGCGTCTGGCACGAGAACGGCGAGGTCTCGCCGGACACGGGAGGCTTCATCGCCTTCCTCTCTCCGGCGATGCTGATCAGCCCCGCGACCGACTGGCTGATCCAGGTGTCTGCGCGCTTCCCGGTCATCAATGCGCTCAAGGGGGTTCACACCGAAGGGACCTACGCCTCGGTCAGCCTGGTGGTGGACCTGTGAGGAGATCGATCGGTGGCTCGTGGATGGTGCTGTGGCTCGCGATGGGGTGCAGCAGCGAGGACCCGGGCGTGAGCCTCGGCGTGCAGCTGATGCACACGCCCTCGACCGGGGCGGCCCAGAGCGGACCGGAGCGGACGGTGACGCGACCCAACGGGGACGTGGTCCGGCTGACACGGGGATGGGTGAACGTGGAGAGCGTGGAGATCTTTGCCTGCCCGGCGACAGCCTGGGAACGGCTCCTGGACGCCCTCTCGCCGGTGGCGACGGCCCGCGCGCACACCCCGGGCAGCCCGACGAAGATCGGGACTCCCCACGTGGACGACCTTCTGCGCAGCGACGTCCAGGCCCTGACTCTCGGGACGTTGAAGCCTCCGGCGGACCGGTATTGCCGGGCCGCCGTGACCCTCGCCGCAGCGGATGCCGATGCCGAGGGGCTCCCCACCGCGGTGCCGTTGACCGGAAACACCCTCTGGCTGGAGGGGACGGTGACCCCGGCGGCTGGCGGAACGGCGCAGGCATTCCAGCTCACCTCGGCGGAAGAGGCAGATGCCGACGTCCAGGTCACCGGCGCGGGCGGAGCGGCGGCTCCGGTCGTGCTGACCACCGCCGGCGTCTCGCGCACCGGGCGGGTGGTCCTCCGCTATGACCGGTGGTTCGATGCGGTGGATCCGCTCGCGGACGGCGCCGCCGACTCGCTGGTCAGCGCGATCGCGCAGTCGGTCGAGATCCAGCAGGAGTGACCCTGGCCGTCCGGTTGTGGCAGCTCCGGACGGTCGACGAGGTCGGTCGGGCTTCTTGGGCGGGCGCTTCGGGAAGGCTCATGCCGGGGCGGCAGCCCACTCGTTCTCAGCGCCGCGGCGGGTACTTCTGCAGCTTCCGCTGAAGCGATTTCCGGTGTAGCCCGAGCCGGCGTGCGGCCTCGGAGACGTTGCCGCCTGCGTCGGTGAGCACGCGCTGGATGTGCTCCCACTCCGCGCGGGCGAGCGATGGTGCCACGGGCTCCTCCGGGAGCTCGTGGGGAGGAAGCAGTCCCTCGCGGGCGAAGACGGCGAGCAGCTCGTCCGTGTCCACCGGCTTCTGGAGGTAGTGGAGAGCGCCGCGGCGCACCGCCTCCAGCGCGGTGGCGATGCTCCCGTACCCGGTGAGCACCACGATGGCGGTGGCGGGGTCGAGGCTCTTCAGCGCGGAGACGACGTCCAGACCGCTCCCTCCCGGCATCCGGAGGTCCACCACCGCGCACTCGGGCGAATCCTCGCCGGCCAGACGGAGCGCCTCGCCCGGGCTTGCGGCGGTGCGGACCTCGTGCCCGCGATCCCGGAGCGCGCGAGCCATCCGCTCGCGGAAGTTCTCGTCGTCGTCCACCAGCAGGATCGAGAGCGAGCTCACGACGCCGGCACCAGCGGGACGACGAGGCAGGCCCGTGTGCCCCGGGCGGGCGCTGACACCAGGCGCAGGTCACCGCCCAGCTGCTCGGCGAGGCTCCGGGCCACGAAGAGTCCCAGCCCGAGCCCATGGCCGGAGCCGCGGGTGCTGAAGAAGGGCTCGCCGGCTCGGGCCAGGACCTCGGGCGCCATGCCCTCTCCCTCGTCCTCGACCTCCACGCGGAGCCGGTCGCCGTCGAGCCCGAGCCGCAGGAGCACCGGCCGTCCTGCGGGCGAGGCCTGGAGGGCGTTGCGGACCAGGGCCTGGACGCTCTGGCCCACCGCGCGCACCGGAAGGGCGGCAGTGGCCTCGCGCACTCCTTCCTCCAGCTCGATGCGGACCCGCTCCGGCTCCGGGAGCCCCTCGAGCGCCTCGTCGAGCAGGAGCGACACCGGGCGCGACTGGAGCATCTCCCCCGGAGACTGGCCCGACTCGGTGGACATGCGGGCCAGCGCCTCGCGACAGCGGTCCACCTGCTCGCGAATGAGCCGTGCGTCGTCGGCGGCCTCGGGAATCGACCGGAGCCGCCGCTCCAGCTCGTGAGCGGCGACGGCGATGGTTGACAGCGGCGAGCCGAGCGCGTGCGCGGTGCCGGCGGCGAGCGTGGCCAGCGAGGCCAGCCGGTCGCGCCGCTGGGCTCGCTCGCGCTCGCGGGACAGCTCTGCCTCGCGCTCGGCCAGGGCGCGGCGGACGCGGAGAACGAAGGCCACCAGCGTGCTGCCGGCCAGCGCGAAGGCAACCCACATTCCCCGGAGATGGAGCTCCATCAGCTCGGCGTGACCGAGGCTGGCGCCCGGGCTCCAGGGCATGGGGAGAAACAGCGACCCGAAGCAGAGGAGGGCCAGCCCGAGCAGGGCCCAGGTGAGGGCGGGGGGGAGGACCACCGCGCCCAGCGCAACGTCGACCAGGAAGAGCACGCTGAACGGGTTGCTCGGGCCACCGCTCAGCGCGAGGAGAACGGTGAGGAGGACCGTGTCCAGCGCCATGAGTGCGGCGACGGTAGTGCTCCGCACCGTGCGGTGGGTGCGGACCCGGATGGCGAGGGCCACGTTGCTCAGGATCTGAACGCCCCACACCACGCCCACCGCGAGCGGCGGAACCGGGATGTGGAACACCGACCGGGCCGCGAGGGCGAGGAGGAGGAACAGGAACGCGGCGGCCCAGCGGAGCCGGACCAGCCAGGAGACGTCGAGGGGCTGCATGGCGGTGCCGCTTCGGGCTTCTACTCCGACCGGCAGGGGAGATGCCCGCGGCGAGGTGACGCGGGCGGTGCGCCGGGGTCACGCAGGCGCAAGCCGACCCTGTCGATGCTCTCCGTCACCGCTCACACGGTCCCGCGTCACCTTCGGACCTCTCGATGCGACCGACGCAGCGTCGCACCGCACCCCTCCGCCCCGGGCTGCCGCGGCGGAGCCAGGACCGTCCGCCGCGGCCCTCGTCCTTACGGCGAGAAGGTCTCGCTCCGGACCGAGGTCACGTCTGTCGCGTTGTGCGCCCAGTTGAAGTACTGGTTCAGCACATAGTCGGTCAGCATCGTCCGCCTGCCAAACGGGTACGGGCCGCCGCTCTCCACGCCGGGCAGCTGCATGAAGGTATGGTCGACCGCTCCGTCCATTGCCGCGAGCCAGCGCACGTTGCTGCCCGAGGCGTAGGCGAAGGAGAGCTGGCTGGAGCTCCGCCCGCTGGGATTCCCCACGTCCACGGTCCACGCGCCGCCCGGCCGAGGGAAAGGACCCGGACGGAACCCCGGGTCGATCAGCGGGTAGCCGGGAACGATGAAGGGGAAGCTGGCGGTGTGGACCCGGCCCCAGCGCCAGTTGGTCTCGTCGCCGTAGGCGTTCTTCAGCTGCGCGTAGGCGAACCCGAGCGCGTCCACGACCTGGGTCAGGCAGGTCTTGTTGTTGAGCGGCGCGCCGTTCGTCCCGACGTCACGGCAGAAGACGTTGTTGGGGTTCGGCACCGCACCTCCGAGGATCGTCAGGAGCGCCCGGACCTCGTTGCCCGGATTACGTGCGGCGCCGACCACGGCCTCCTCGTCGGCGAAGGTCGTCTCGATCACCCGCCGGAGGAAGGTGTGGAAGACGAGGCACGCCTTGGAGTTGTCACTTCGTGTCTGGTCGGAGTCCTTCGCTGCGCTCACCGGGTCCAGTGCGCCGGGGGCGAGGCCGGTGGGGCAATCGAACGGGGAGGCGTTCCCGGGGTCGCCCCAGGCCTTCAGGATCTGCGCCGCCAGGTCGGCATTCGAGCCGTCGGCAATCGGGCTCGGGTCGGCGTCCAGGAGCCCGTTCACGTACTGGACGAATGGTCGGGCCACGATCACCACGTGATCCGACTGCAGCGCCTGCATGTCGGCAAGGCTCACCTTCCCGCCACTGGAGAGCTTCTGGTCCAGCACTTCCTGGATGCGGGCGATCCGGTAGCCCTGATCGTCCCACTCCAGGCTGAGGTACGGCACACCACCGGGGTTGTTCGCGTAGGGGTTGTTGTCCGCCGACACGCCCAGGGGGTCCGCGTTCGCCGTGGCGAGATACCCCTTCGTCGATCCGATCGCCTTCGGAAGCTTGTCGTCCGGAACGCAGAGCAGCCCGCCGTCCGGCCCGCTCGCCCACTCGAAATTCCCCCGCCCGTCCACGGGGACGACGGGGTACGGGTACACGGCCATGCTCGCCGCCCACGGGCGCTGCGGCACGCAGGCGTGAGGGACATAGCCAATGTTCCCCTGGTCGTCGGCGAGGACGAAGTTCTGAGCACCAGTGTAGTAGCCGGTATACGAGCCGCCGCCGGGCTTCGGGTCACCTTCCAGCGCCTGCCGCGCGTCGTCCACGCTCGCGGCATTGTTCAGACGCAGGAAGGCCCGCACATCGTCGGTCAGCTCCTCCTGGCCCGTCCAACGCGCGGCGATCGCCGTTCCACCCGCACGATCGAGCGAGATGATCGGACCATGCGGAGGTGAGACGAGGAGCGCTGGGGTATCGGTGGCCGTTGCGAGCCCGGTCGCAGTCCGGACCTTGTACACAGGCGCAAAGGCCATGAACGGCACGGTGTCGCCCTTGAACTCGATGCCGATCGGCGTCTGGCCCGAAAAGACCAGCTTCTCCACGTACAGGTCGGTCACATCGTAGCCAACGACCGTCACCCCCCAGCCGACGTGCGTCCCGCGTCCGATGAGCGTCGTGGGCACGCCGGGGAAGATGGCGCCCTGCACGTTGAGTTGATCCTCGCTCCCGATGAGGTGCGAGAGATGGAAGTTGGCCGGGTAGTTCAGGCTCAGGTGGGGATCGTTCACCACGAAGGCCTGTCCGATGTCGGTGTGGTCCTTGTCCACGACCCAGTTGTTCGAGCCCGCCGGCTTGCCCATGAGCTCCCGGAGCTGCCCGAGGGCCTCGAGCTTCCGGCTCGCGGCATCGATCGCCGGTCCGGCCGCGCGCAGCGACTCGAGCGTCGAGGGCGAAGCGACGAGGCTCCGCGCGTTGGGGGCGCCACTGCCGGCGAGGGTGAACGATTCGATCGGGGACTTCGCCTGCATCCACAGGCCGAGGGTGAGCTGCAGATCCGCCGGGCTCCCGGCCAGCACCGCGCTCCACGTCGCAGCCCACCTGCCGTAGTTCCCGTCCTGCTCGGGAGTCGCGGAGAGCTGGAACTGGAACAATCGCGCCACGGCGATCGTGTCCACGTCGGTCCAGTCCGGAAGGTCGTCCGTGCTGGCGGGGTTGATGGAGTAGACGAGCTGCCCGTAGGCAGCGGGGAGCTTCGACGGGTCGGTCCGGATCTGCGCGATGAAGGCGTTGATCCCCTTGGTGTACGCGGCGAGTCGAGGCGCAACGAGCTCATCCTGGATCGTGTGGTCGTAGAGGGCCTCGGGCACGGGCCGCCCACTCCGGGTCGTGAAGAAGGTCCGGATCGAGATGTCCTGGTCGAGCGCCGCGTCACCCACCAGCTCGGCCAGCCGGCCCCGCGCCGCGCGACGGAAGAAGTCCATCTGGAATAGCCGGTCGCGGGCGTGGATGAAGCCCAGCACCGTGTAGCAGTCCACCGACTTGGTGCAGCTGATGGTCGGAATGTCGCGCTCGTCGTAGGTGACCGTCACCGTCGAGACCAGACCGGGGATGCCACCGACGGACGCGGTGGGCTTGGTGATGGTGATCTCCACCACCTGCTTCGCGTCCTTGTCGTCGCTGGCCGACGCGGTGAGCGTGGCCTTGTTGGCGCTCGGGTCGTAGGTCGAGGGCGCGGTGTAGACGGTGCTGGTCCCCGAGGTGTTGGACAGGGACCCGGGCCCGTCCAGCTTCCACTGGATGGTCCCGTTCGAGTCCTGGACGATGCCGGAGATCACCAGGCTCGCGCCGACCGGAACGGAGACCGCGCTGTTCGCGTCCAGCGCGACGTGCGCACTGCTGCAAGCCGCCAGCAGCGCCGCGGAGACGGCGGCTGCGGCCCGGACGACGCTCTTCATGTAACGACCCCTCCCTGGAACCCCCCGTGACGCCTGCATCACGTCATGGCCGATTCGGAAGTCAAGGAGCTTTGGTCCAATCTCCATGGAACTGACGCACGGCGCCACGCTCTGGCAAACCGCTGGCGTCAGTTGCTGCCGGACTTCACCGCCCGCGCCGCCTTGACCGCCTCACCGGTCGCGTCGCGCAGCGCGACGCTCCCCAGGCCCAGCGCCTCCAGCCGGGGCCGCAGCTGGGCCAGCGGACCCACCACCACGATGGCCAGGGTCTTCGTGTCGAAGCGGGCGCGCGCCGCCTTGGCCACGTCCTCGCGGGTCACCGCCTCCAGCTTCTGCACGTAGCTGGCGAAATAGTCGGGCGGGCGGTCCAGGGCGATCAGCTTGCCGAACGCGAGCGCGGTGCTGGTGGTCGACCCGAACTCCGCCGGCAGGCTCTGGATGAGCCCCGACTTGGCATCGGCCAGCTCCGCGGCGTCGATGCCGCCTTCGCGGAGCCGTTCGATCTCGCCGAGGAGCTCGCGGAGGGCCTCGGGCGTCTTGTCCGCCACCACCGGAGCGATGGCGGCGAACAGTCCCGGCTCGCGGCGCACGTCGAAGGCGCTGAAGGCGCCGTAGGTGTAGCCCTTGCCCGAGCGGAGATTCGCATTGAGGCGCGACTTGAACCCACCGCCCAGGACCTGCGACGCGACCTGCGCCGCGTAGAGGTCCGCGCTCCCCGCGCCGAGGCCCAGCTCTCCCACCCAGAGCTGGCTCTGCGCCGCGCCCGGCCGGTCGACCACCGTCACCACCCGCGGTCCCTTGCGGGCCACCGGTGTGAGCGATCGCCGCTTGGGGAGCGCCGCCGGCTTCCAGCTGCCGAACCGGCGCTCGAGCTCGGGCAGGAGCGTCGAGGGATTCACGTCGCCCACCACCACCAGCACCGCGTTGTTGGGGCGGACCCAGTTCCGGTGCCAGGCGGCGAGCTCCTCGCCCCGGGCCGCCTTGGTGGAGGCGACCGTTCCGGTGGTGGGGAAGGCCCAGGGGTGGCCCTCGCCGAAGACCGTCCGGTTCAGCACCGTCCTGCCGATCTGTGCCGGATCCGCCTCGAGCTGGGCGATGTCGCCGAGACGCAGCGCTCGCACCCGCTCCAGGTCCGGCTTCTTGAACGCGGGCCGGAGCACGGAGTCGCTGAAGACGTCGAGGACCGGCCCCAGCGACGCCGAGGGGAAGGAGACGGCGGCGATGAGGGAGTCCTTGTCCGCCTTGGCCCGGAAGAGCGCTGCCTGGTCCTCGAAGGCCGCAGCGATGGCCGTCGCATCGCGCAGCGTGGTTCCCTCGTCGAGCATGTCGGCCACGAAGCTCGCGGTGCCCGGCCTGCCCGTGGGGTCGGTGTCCTCGCCGGCGCGGACCACCAGCTCCACCGTGGCCAGCGGGAGCTCGTGCTGCTCGACGATCCACACCGGAAGCCCGTTCTTGAGCGTGCGCACCGTCGGCACCGGCGCCTTGAAGGTCACCGGGGGACCGGGCTCGGGGAGCGTCTGGCGGAAGGGAGCGTCCGGGGTGCCGGTCTCCGAGACCGCGGCAGCGGCCGGGGCAGGCTTCGCGGAGGGCGCGGTCGCCGGGGCGGGAGTGCTGGAGGTCGCGCAGGCGAGCAGGATCGCGGGGGCGAGGAGCGAGAGGCGAGCGAGGCGTTCCATGGTGGTCGTCCTCCTCACTGGGCCGAGGCCGTGCGGGCGGGGGGGTTGGCGGGGTTGACGATCAGCACCACCCGGGCGTCGGGAGCGAGGACGCGGCGGGCGGCCTCCTGCACCTGCTTTCCGGTCACCGCGCGGTACCGGGCGACCAGCTGGTTCACGAAGCCGGGGTCCCCTCGCCACATCTGCATGGCGTTGAGGAGGTCGGCGCGGCTGCCATTCCCGTTCAGCCGCTCGAGCCCCCGGTAGAGCCGCGCCTCCAGGTTGCGCTGAGCACGCCGCAGCTCGGTATCGCTCGGAGGTGTGCTCGCGAGTCGGTCCAGCTCGGCGTTGAGCACAGCTTCCGCTTCCGCCGGGAGGTGTCCGGGCTTCACCGTCACCCGGATCTCGGATCCGCTGCCGAAGGTCGACTTGTCCGTGGCCATGTCCACTTCCTGGGCCAGCTCCCGGTCGAACACCAGAGCCCGGTAGAGCCGGCCGGTCTTGCCGCCGGCGAGGATCTCCTGGACCACGTCGTACGCGAATCCCTCGTCGCTCCAGGCGGGCGGAGCGATCACTCCGACGAAGAGTCGTGACAGCTGCACGTCGTCGGTGAGCGTCTCGCGGATCTGCCGGGTGACCGGCAGCGTCCGGACCGCGGGCGCGGGAGGCTTCGGCGCGCGAGGGAGGGGGCCGAAGTATTTCTCCACCAGGGCTCGGGCCTCGGCCGGATCGAAGTCGCCGGCGATGACCAGCGAGGCGTTGGCCGGGGCGTAGAAGGTGCGGAAGAAGGACTTCACGTCCTCGAGCGTCGCGGCCTGGAGGTCCTCGTGCGAGCCGATGACTGCCCCGAAGTAGGGGTGCGGTTTCGGGAAGAGCAGCTCGAGGAGGCGGATCTCCGCCTTGCCGTACGGCGTGTTCTCCACGCTCTGCCGTCGCTCGTTCCGAACCACGTCCCGCTGGGTGTCGAGCTTGGTCTTGTCGAGCCCGTCGAGGAGGAAGGCCATCCGCTCGCTTTCCAGCCACAGCGCCAGCTCGAGGCGATTGGACGGAAGGGTCTCGAAGTAGTTGGTCCGGTCGTTCCAGGTGCTGGCGTTGAGGTCCGAGCTGCCCGCGGCCTCGAGGAGCCCAGCGAAGTCCTGCTCGTTCCCTGGCCGGTGCTTCGAGCCCTGGAACATGAGGTGCTCGAAGAGGTGGGCGAAACCGCTTCGACCCGGCGCCTCGTTGGCTCCGCCCACGTGGTACCAGAGATTCACGCCCACGATCGGAAGTCGCCGGTCCTGGCTGAGGATGACGGTGAGGCCGTTGGGCAGGGTGTAGGTCTCGAGCTGGACCAGGGGCGGCGCGGCGGCGAGCAACAGGCTCGCGAGGAGGGCGGTCATGGGTGTCCCGGCAACAAGGGGTGCACCGCACCATTGCACCATTCGCCGCCGGCGTTCGACCGTCCGCTGCGCGCCCGGGGGACCTGGAAGCCTCGGGCATGGCCGTGGCAGCGTTCGGCGGCGATGGCGCTGACCACGGCGATTCTCACCCCCGCGGCCTGGAAGGACGTGGAGACGCTGTTCGGGCGGCGCGGGGCCTGCGCGGGGTGCTGGTGCATGTTCTGGCACCTCGAGAAGGGCGAGCGCTTCGATGCGCTCAAGGGCGAAGCCCTCCGGGAAAGGTTCCGAGCCGGCGTCCTTGCGGGTCGGATCCAGGGCGTGCTGGCGTACGAGGGTAGCGTGCCGGTCGGCTGGGCCACCTTCGGCCCGCGCACGTCCTTCGCCCGGCTGGAGCGCTCGCCGTCGCTGGCTTGCGACGACTCCGAGCGGGTGTGGAGCATTCCCTGCTTCTTCGTGCATCGACAGCACCGCGGCCAGGGAGTCGCGCGGGCGCTCCTGGAGGCGGCAGTGGCCGAGATGCGCCGCCGGCGGGTGGCGCTGGTGGAGGGCTATCCGGTGAAGCCCCCCGCGTCCGGTGCGCCGATTCCCGCGGCGTTCGCCTACACCGGAACGCGCTCGCTGTTCGACGCGGCGGGCTTCCAGGCCGAGCCAGCGACCGAGGGGTACAGCCGACTGCGTGTCCGGCGCGTGCTCCGTCCGTCGAGTGGTGTCAGGCCGACGGCGAAGTCACGGTCTCGCGGGGCAGCGCGGCGGCGACGTTGAGCAGCTGCGGCGTGGAGCACGAGGGACGCCTCATGAACTCGGCGTCAGGTGCCCGAACAGGAGATTCAGCGCGAGCGCGAGCACCGCGGTGTTGAAGGCGAACGAGAGCAGCGCGTGCCCGAGCGTCGCGCGACGCATCCGGTGCTGGGTCACGGTGACGTCCGACACCTGGAAGCACATGCCGATGGTGAAGGCGTAGTAGGCGAAGTCGAGCAGGCAGGGCATCTCGGTGCCGGGGAAGCCGAGTCCCCCGAGGTCGCCGTCGTCGCGGTAGTACAGGTGCGCGTACCGCATCGTGTACGTGGTGTGGCAGACGAACCAGGCCGTCGCCACCGCCACGAGGCACAGGAGGGCGAGCTCGCGCTCGGCGAGGGGGGCCATCGAGCGCGCGTTCCGCAGCGCGACCGTCCCTGCGAAGAAGCTGACCGTACTACCGAGGACAGCGACCGCCCACGCGAAGCTCCGCCCCACGTCCTCGGCCGCCGCCCGCCGTGCCGTCTCTTCGGGCCCTGCGGCGAGGATGATTCGCCAGACCAGCACCAGCAGCACCAGTGCCGCCACGTCCCAGCCAGCGACCGCCCGGAGTGGTGCACCGACCGGCCCGGGCAGGACGGCTGCGACGACAACCCCGCGACGACCGCGAGCAGCAGGCGACCCACCGCGCGTCGGGGGCTCCAGAAGGCCGCCGAGACGTGGACTGCAGGGTCATGCTCGCACTCCGCGCACATTCCTGGTCCACACCCTAACCGCGGCTTCCCTCCGTCGTCCGTCATCCCCTAGCGTCCCGCCATGGGCGCTCCCAACTCGATTGCAGAGGCGGCGCTTCGGACCGCGGATCTGATCCGGGTGTGCGCGGAGATCGGCCGGCGACAGGCAGAATGGACGCATCGGCGGGCGGAAGCGAGACGCGCGGAGCGGCAGGGAGCCGCGCTCAATCCGGATCGCCGGCACGCGGCGCAGTGGGAGCACCGGGCAAGGTTGCTGGACTCCGGGACGGGGAGACCGCGGTGCTCGAGCGCGAGGTCGAACGTCTCGAGTCCCAGGCGCGCACCGCCGAGAAGCGCGCGCGGACCGATGGCAGAGCCGGGCCGATGGAGCTCGAGGCCGCTGGTTTCCCCGACCCGACCTGAAGCCATCCGTCAGTCAGCCCCGTTCAGGCGGTTTTCTGAAGCCGCGGCGCCGTCTCCGCGAGCCGGTGCGCGATCTGACCGAGCGTCCGGACCGCCGCCTCGACCTGCTCGAGGTCCGGGTTTCCGGTATTCAGCCGGATGCAGCTCCGGTAACGACCGGTCGAGGAGAAGATGGGTCCGGGCGCCACGCTGATGCCCCGGCGGAGCGCCTCCTCGTGCAGCTTGAGTGCATCGACGCTGGCCGGCATCTGGACCCAGAGGATGGCGCCGCCCTCGGGTCTCGTCATGCGGGTCCCCTCGGGGAAGCTGGTGCTCACCACGTTGCGGACGTGCTCCATCTGCTTCGCCAGCTCGCGCCGGAGCGAGCGGAGGAAGCGGTCGTACCCGCCCTGCTGCAGAAACTCGGCGATGGCCATCTGGGGCAGGGTCGGCGTGGCGACGGTCTGGGCGAACTTCAGCAGCTCGAACCGCTCGCGGAAGCGGCCCGGAGCCGCCCAGCCAACCCGGAACCCTGCGGCGAGTGTCTTGGAGAAGCTCGAGCAGTACAGCACGTTGCCGGTGCGGTCGAAGCTCTTCGCCGCCCGCGGACGGGCGGGGCCGAAGTACAGGTCGCCGTAGATGTCGTCCTCGATGAGCGGCACCCCTGCGCGCTCGCAGATCCGGACCAGCGCCTCCTTCTTCTCGTCCGGCATGCAGCCCCCGAGCGGGTTGGAGAAGTTGGTCACCACCAGCACTGCCTTGATCGGCTGCTTCTTGAGCGCCGCCTCGAGCGCGTCCAGCTGCATGCCCTCCCGCGGGTGGGTGGGCATCTCCAGCGCCTTGAGCTCGAGCATCTCCAAGACTTGAAGGGTGCCGTAGTACGCCGGCGACTCGACCGCGACGATGTCCCCGCGGCAGCAGGTGGCCAGCAAGCTGAGGTGAACCGCCTCCGCTGCGCCGATGGTGGTGACGAAGTCGTCCGGCCCCAGCTGGCAGCCCCACGCCAGCGAGCGGCGAGCGAGCTGCTGCCGGAGCGCGGGCCACCCGGGCGGCATGTCGTACTCGATGCCGACCCCGCCGGCCTCGCGCGCGAGCGCGGCGATGAGCCGGGACAGCTTCCGCGTGGGGAGCAGCTTCGAGCTGGGGCGAGCCGATCCGAGGTTGACGATACGCTCGTTGCCGGCCGCCATGTACATCCGCCGCACCAGCTCGACCACGCTCGGCTCGCGGGCCGACGCGGGCGGCCGGCTCACCGGAGGCTCCTGCGGCGGGGGGCGCCGGAGCAGTCGCACGTAGTGGCCCGACTGGGGACGCGCCTCGACCAGGTCCCACGCCTCGAGCTGCTGGTACGCCTGGAGCACGGTGGAGATGCTCACCCGTTCCTGCTGACTCAGCTCCCGGACCGAGGGGAGCCGGTCCCCCGCGGCGAGGATGCCGGCGTGGATGGCGTCACGCATGCGCGCCGCCACCTGCTCGAACAGGAGCGGCTTGTGAGCGCGGGCCACGGCCATGGGGACTCCTCCGGGATGTCTGGCGAGAGCCCTGTTCCTAGCGGCGGACCCCCTCGGCAGACCAGTACAGTTTCCGTGATCTACTTCTGAACACGGCCTGTGCTGTGCTGCATCGCGTAAGGCCCTGCGGCGAACGGTGGTGCGCGTGCCGTCAGCGGCGAGGGAGATGCCGCTCGAGGATCCCGGCCAGGTCGGCGAGGTCGAAGGGCTTCTGGAGCATCGCCACGACCTCGGGCCACCGAATCTCGAGCGCCGAGCTCTGGGCTGCGGTCATCAGGACCACCGGTGGAATCGGCCTATTCTCGGAGCGAAGTCGGTCCAGCAGCTCGGAACCCGACGAATCCGCGAGATTCCAGTCCAGAAGGAGGAGGCCCACGGGCTGCTCTGCCAGAACCCGAATCGCCTCGCCGCCGCTCGGGACGAGCAACACCCGGTAGTCCCACTCCTCGATGGTCTCCTGGAGCACGAGGCCCAGTTCTGCCTCGTCCTCCACGAGGAGGATGGGAGCGTCACCGTCGTTCACGAGTCCAGCATCCCCTCCTGAGCGGCGACATCCTCGGCGTCGAGAGTGGTCCCATGCAAGAGCACGTCCTGGATGAGGGCCGCGTGCTGGCGGAGCGCCTCGGCCTTGTCCCGGAACCGCAGGGCCAGACCGTGGGCAGCAGAGCCGGAGAGTCGATCGGCCAGCTGCGCGCTCTCCTCCAGAGCGCGTACGGAGGCCCAGAGCGCAGCTTCCAGCGCCTCGCTCTGCTCGGCGACCAGGCTGTCCGCCGAGAAGGCGTGCCCGACGTGGCAGCTGTACCGGAGGAGGCCTCCGTCGGCCCGCTCCACCATCGCCCCCTGGCAGATGGGGCAGACGATGTTTGCCGGCTGGGGAGCGACGGTGTGCGCTCCACCGGCCTCGGCCTCGGAATGGTCGGGGATGGGCTCGTCGATCAGCCGGACCAGCAGCTCCGGGATGAGAGCGAGAGGGGTAACGTGCTCCACCTGCACGTGGGCCTGTGCATGGGAGGGCATCGCGGGGTACTCGGGGTCACTCTGAACCACCGTGATGCCTCCGTGCGACTTGACCGCCATCAACCCTTCCGTTCCGCAGCTCAGCGTGCCGGTGAGGATCACCCCGATGACCTTGTTCCCGTACATGCGGGCCGCGGTGCGGAACAGCGGATCCACGGCTGGCCGATGCCCGTTCTCCTTGGGCCCCCGGGTCACCCGGACGAAGTCCCGGTGAACCGTCATGTGATTGTCGTTCGGGGCGACGTAGATCTCGCCGGGGCGGATTCGCTCGCCGTGAACCGCGGCGTGCGCAGGGAGGGGTCCGGACGAGGAGAGGATCTCGGCGAGCTTGCTCGCGTATTCGGGGCTGGAGTGCATCACCACGAACACCGCGGCAGGCAGTCGAGCCGGAAGGCCGGCCACCAGCTGCCGAAGGGCGCTCACCCCCCCTGCGGAGGTTCCCACGACCACTATGCTCCGGCGAACGAACTCGGGCGTGGCGCCTGGCGCGGACGACATCATCGGGGCAACGTAGTGCTCGGCGGATACTCCGGCACGCTCTCCGGGTTTGACTTCTCGTCGGGGACCCGCCATGCCAGTGAAGTCTGGATGCATGGACGAAACGCGACCAGAGGCGGGCGCCGTTCCGGCCGAAGCGCCCGGGGACTCCGTCCCCGCGGCGGATGCGGAAGTGACCGCGGACTCCCCGGTCAGCACGCCGCACGGTCCTGAAAGAACCGCCTCGACGCCCGACGCTCCTGCGACCCTTCCGGTGGTGGGAGTCGGGGCGTCGGCGGGTGGACTGGAGGCGCTGGAGGCCTTTTTCGGACGCGTGGAGGCGACGGGGATGGCGTTCATCGTCGTCCAGCACCTCGCCCCGGGACGGGAGAGCCACCTGGCGGAGATCCTCGGACGGGTGAGCCGGCTCCCGGTGAGCGAGGCCCGCGAGGGGATGGCGGTCGAGCCGAACCACGTCTACGTCATTCCGCCGAGCGTCACCCTGACCATTGTCGAGGGCGCGCTCCATCTCGGCGAGCTCCACCCACCTCCGGGCGGAGGCCCGGCGCATCCCATCGACTCCTTCCTCCACTCCCTCGCCGCGGACGGCGGAGCCCGATCGATAGGCGTGATCCTCTCAGGCACCGGGCTCGATGGAAAGCGAGGCCTCCAGAGCATCCAGGAAGCGGGCGGCCTCACCTTTGCTCAGGACCCGGAGACCGCCCGGTTCCAGGGCATGCCGCTCGCGGCGGCGGCGTCCGCCGACGTGGTCCTGGCCCCGGACGCCATCGCCGACGAGCTGATGCGCATCAGCCGGCACCCTTACCTCTCCAGAGAGCCGAGGACTTCACCGGCTGAGGAAAGCTTGAAGAAGCTCTTTCGCCTCATCCGCACCAGCTTCGGGAGCGACCTCTCCTTTTACAAGCTCGCCACGGTGCAGCGGCGGGTCGAGCGCCGGATGGCGCTGAACACGCTGGAGCACCTCGACGCATACGTCCGTCTCCTCCAGGAGGACCCCAGCGAGCTCAAGCTGCTCTATCGCGATCTGCTGATCAACGTCACCAGCTTCTTCCGCGACTCCGAGCCCTTCGAGGCGCTGCGGAACGTCGTCTTCCCGCGGCTGATCGAGGGGAAGAAGCCCGGCGATGCGATCCGGGTCTGGATTCCCGGATGCTCCACCGGCGAGGAAGCGTACTCGGTCGCCATCTGCCTCCTCGAGGCGCTCGGGGAGCGGGCCCAGGGGTTCCAGCTCCAGCTGTTCGGCACCGACCTGGACGAGGAGGCCATCGTCGCCGCGCGCGCTGGACGTTACCCGCTCAGCATCTCGGCGGATGTCTCTCCCGATCGACTGCGCCGGTTCTTCGAGCGGCGAGAGAACCTCTACGAGGTAGGGCGCCGGCTGCGAGAGATGGTGATCTTCGCCGCCCACGACCTGACGCGCGACGCGCCGTTCTCCCGGCTCGACCTCTGCAGCTGCCGGAACGTGCTCATCTACCTCCAGCCTCCTCTCCAGCGCCGGGTGGTCCGGGCCCTTCACTACGCCCTCGGGCGAGACGGAGTCCTCCTCCTCGGCTCGAGCGAGACCGCGGGCGACTTCCCGGACCTGTTCTCCACCCTCGACAAGAAGAACCGCCTCTATGTGAAGAAGAACTCTCCCGGTCCAGGGATGGTCGAGGTCGACGGTCCGCTGCTCCGGGAGGCTCGGGGGCCGAGGACCGGGCAGCCGGATCCGCTCCGGCCGCTGGCCAATCTCCAGCAGCTCGCGGACAAGAAGGTTCTCGAGCGTTTCGCACCGGCCGGGGTGCTGGTGAACGAGAACCTGGACGTGCTGCAGTTCCGTGGCCGGACCGGCCCCTTCCTCGAGCCGCAACCGGGCACCGCCACCCTCAATCTGTTGAAGCTCGCACGCCCTGAGCTCCACCTCGATCTCCGCGCCGCGACGCACCGCGCGCTGGAAGACGATGCGCCGACCATGGTTCGCTTCGGAGCCAGGCTCGGGGACGCGCTGGGCCCGGTCTCCCTCGAGGTCCATCCGCTGCGCGATCCGGAGAGCGGGGCACGGAGTCTCCTGGTTCTGTTTCGCGGGGAGGAGCCAGGGGAGGTGACCGAGGAGCTGGCGCAAGTCGCTGCACCCGCCACGGACGCCCGGAGCGAGGAGCTGGAACGGGAGCTGGCCAGCACGAGGGAATACCTGCAGGCGACGATCGAGGAGCTGGAGGCGGCGAACGAGGAGCTGAAGAGCGCCAACGAGGAGATGCAATCCTCCAACGAGGAGCTCCAGAGCACCAACGAGGAGCTGGAGACCTCCAAGGAGGAGCTGCAGAGCACGAACGACGAGCTCATCACGGTGAACGACGAGCTCGAGACCCGGATGGTGGAGCTCTCGATCAGCAACGACGACCTGGTCAACCTCCTCGCCTCGGTGGAGAACCCGGTGGTGATGGTGGGGATGGACCTCCGGCTCCGGCGCCTGACCGAATCGGCGGAGCGCCTCTTCGGCCTCTCCGTGGAGGACCTGAACCGGCCGGTCTCCATTCTCCGGCCCTTCCTTCCCCAGGTCGAGCTGGAGCGGGTGTGCCGCCAGGTCATCGACCGGCTGACCGAGGCGCGACAGCAGGTCCAGGCTTCCGACGGCAGACGGTTCGAGCTCTCCGTCCGCCCCTACCGCACGGTCGAGCACGTCATCGCCGGGGCGGTGATCAGCCTCCTGGACGTGAACGCGCTCCACGCGCGCTCCGACCGTGATCAGCTCGAGCCCTTGTCCGTCCTCCCCGCCCCCGCGCTGGCGCTCGACGAAGGCCTGCGCGTCACCTGGGCCAACGATGCCGCGGTCGAGGCGCTGGGGGCTGGCAAGATCACGCTCATCGGTCTCACCCTGGAGCAGCTCGGCTCGGGCGAGCTGGCGCACCCGTTGCTCCGCGCCGCCCTGGAACGGCTGGCGACGGAGGGTGCCCGGTTCCGGGACCTGGACGTGCGTGCCGGCTCGACGGCGCTCCGGGTGCACGGTGCCAGGCTGCTCCGGCCTGGCGGTCCGGGGGCACAGCTTCTCATCGTCCTCCAGACAGCGGAGGGTCCCGCGCCGTGAACTCGCCCGACTCCGGCGAGACCGACAGGCCCGAGCTCCCGGTCTCCGAGTTGCGGAAGCTGCGCGCTGCACTCGATCAGACCGACCGGCTGCTGCACGAGCTGCGCGTGCATCAGGTCGAGCTCGAGTTTCAGAACCGAGCGCTCCGCGAGGCGCAGGAGCAGCTCGAGCAGTCACGTCAGCGCTACGTCGAGCTGTACGACTTCGCGCCGGTGGCTTACCTCTCGCTCGACGCCCAGGGGACCATCGGTGAGGTGAACGTCGCCGCGACCCGGCTCCTGGGACACGACCGCGCCGCCCTCCTCGGTCGCCGGCTCCAGACGGTGGTGGGATTCTCCGACCCCCAGGCGTTCCATGGCGCGCTGAAGCAGGCGCTGGGGACCAAGCAGCAGTCGCGGACCGAGCTCTCCTTCCAGTCCTCCGCCCTACTCCGGGCGACGACCGTCGAGATGCTGGTTCTGCCGGTGTTCGATCCCGAGCTCCGTTCGGTCCGGGCCCGGGTGGCGCTGGTGGACGTGACCAGCCGGAGCGCGGCCGAGCAGACGGTGCGCTTCTTGAGCACGGCCGGCGCCCGCCTGAGCCGGATCCGGATGGGAGCGCCGGCGCTGATCGAGGAGATCGCCTCGGCGGGGGCTGCCGGATTCATCGATGGCTGCTGGGTGGAGGTGGATGGGGTCTCCAGCGCCGCCTGGAGCACCGAGCCTCTGCGCCGGAAGATGACCCAGGAGCAGCTCGAGGCGCTGCGGCCGCAGATCCGACGCACGATCGATCAGGCGGTCTCCGAGGCCCGCGCAGTCGCCGGCCGCTGGAGCGAGGAGGGAGCCCCGACTTCGGTGTGGCCGGTGATCAGCGGGTGGGTCTCTGCTCCGCTCTCGATCGAGAGAAAGGTGCGAGGGACGGTGACTCTGTTTCACCGCAATGCTTTCGAGGTCGAGCCCGTCGCACTCGGAGTCGCCGAGGAGTTCGCTCGAAGTGTCTCGATGGTCCTGGAAAACGCGCGACTGTTCCGGCAGGCCGAGGATGCGGTCCGGGCCCGCGATGAGATGGTCTCGGTCCTGGCGCACGATCTCTCCAACTCCCTCTTCTCCATCAGGCTCCACGCCCAGCGGGGACTGAGCAGGGGCGGAGAGCACGCCGGGCGAGCGCTGGAGGCGATCGATCGCGGGGTCAGCTGGATGGACACGCTGGTCAAGACCGTCCTCGACGTGTCCGCGAACGACGCTGGCGGCCTGCAGCTCCACCGGAAGGCGGGCGATCTCGTCGAGATGCTCGAATCGGCCTGCACCCTCCAGCAGCCGAACCTGGAAGAGCGCGGCCTTCATCTGGAGCGGCGATGGCCGCTCACGCTTCCGGCGGTCGTCGATCGCGAACGGATCCTCCAGGTCCTGGTCAACCTCCTGGGAAACGCCGTGAAGTTCACGCCGGCCGGGGGCCGGGTCGTGGTCGGAGCGGCGAGGGAATCTGGTTCGGTCAGGCTGTGGGTCGCGGACTCGGGACCCGGTGTGCCCCGGGAACACCTCGGGCATCTCTTCCAGCGCGGTTGGCAGGCCGAGCCGAGGGGGGGTGGCAGGGGTCTGGGCCTCTACATCTGCAGGCTCATCGTGGAGGCGCACGGAGGAAGCATCCGCGTGGACCGCGCGTCCGGGGGCGGTGCCGAGTTCATGGTGCTTCTCCCGGAGGCCCCGACCGTCGATGGCCAGCCTCCCGGCACTCCGCACGCTGCCCAGTGACACGCCCACATTCCGCCGCGGCGTCGCCTCGACCGGATGCGCCTCCGATTCCGGGGCGTGGCACCCGTCGGCTCGTCGGCTGCGGGCAGGGTGGAAGACGCGCGGCGCGGGTGCGTCACCGACGCGATGGTGGGCTCTGCAGCCAGCGGACGTTGCAGATGCGCCGCTGCGTGCGCTAGGACCCGGCGTCCCGGTCACGATGGGCGCTGGACGCACATTCCCGCGGTGGCTCTCGCTCTGCGCGGCCGCGCTGGCGATCCTTCAGCTGGGGGGCCTGGTCCACCTGGCGGCGGCCCCGCACGGCGTTTGCTGGGAGCACGGCGTGGTCGTGGAGCTCGACACCGCCCCAGTCGGTTCCGAGTCCGTCGGCGCTCGGGAGGGGCTCACCCGGGCCGCGGCCCCGCTCGTCCGGTCGAGTGAGCATCCGCACTGCCCGGCGC
>JBKPMY010000233.1:0-15963 GCA_046732375.1 Myxococcota bacterium | reverse complement strand
GTTCCGGGGCGAGCGCGTCGGGCGTGCCGCTCCGCAACGCGTCCAGCCGGGCATGAGCCTGGTCCGCCTCGGTACGGGCGAGCTGCTCGCGGGCGAGGGCGTTGGCCAGCTCGGCCTGGGCGCGGGCGATCTCGAGCTTGCGGGCTGCCGCCTCGGGGTCGCTGTTGTTGGTCTCCCGAGCGTTCTCGATGGACTCCCGCGCCGCCTGGAGATGGACCTTCGCCTGAGGCGCTCGCTCGGCGCCGATCTCCTGGGCTGCTCGCACCTCGGCCTCTGCCTGGGCGAGCCGGTCCGCCGGGAGCGGCGGTGCACCGGCGCAGGCACAGCCGAACGCCAGCAGCGCTCCTGCTGTCCGACGTCGCATGAAATTTTCCTCCCCCGACAGTCGCGAAGGTGTTCACGCGGGGTCAGTCCGGCAACGGAGCGGCACGACCCTTGCGCCGTGGAAGGGGCTCGGCTGGGGTGGGCACAGCGAGGGCCCCCCGGCAGCGAGCCTCAGTCCTCGCGGACGCCCTTGAGGGCCTCGACCGGGCGGTCATGCCCCACGTGCTCGGAGAGGACGGTGCGCACGCTCTCCGGGGTCATCTGGGCGTAGTGGACCTCGTCTTCCCAGCCCATGAGCTGGAAGTCTTCCTGGCGGAACGGGTCCGGCGGGCGCGGCCGTTCCTCGCGGATGACCACGTTGGGTCCGAGGTGGCAGAGGCCGTAGCACCCGCCCCGGGCGAGGGTGCAGCGGCCGCGGAGGTCGAGGTCCTTCACCGCGTCCTGCGCCGCGACGGCGACGCGCTCGGCGCCGTTGCGACGGCAGTCCGGGCCCTTGCAGATGGAGACGCGGTAGGTGGGCACGCGAACCAGTTCTACGGTGTCGGGCCGGCGGGCGGAAGGGAGGCCGGTCCGCCGGATTGCTCCTCGGCGGCGAGTCGGCGGTCCTCCCGGCGGACGAACGGCCAGTACACGGCGACCGCGAGACCGAGGGTCGTGAGCTGGAGGAGGACGGCGCGGGGGTCGCCGCCGGTGGTGAGCCAGGCCCCCACCGGGGCAGGGAGAGTCCAGAGCGTCTCGAGGTAGGGCGGATGGACCCAGCCGAGGCGAAACGCAGTCCAGGCCACCACGGCAGAGAGCAGCGGGGCGAGGATGAAGGGTGGAGCGAGCCGTGGGTTCAGGACGATCGGCACGCCGAAGAGCAGGGGCTCGTTGATGTTGCAGAGCGCCGGGACGATGCCTGCCCGTCCGACTGCTCGGAGCTGTGCCGAGCGGCAGCGGAGGAGAAGCAGGCCGAGCGCGAGCGCCGTCCCCGACCCGCCCTGCCAGACGAACCAGAGGAAGAAGTGAAGCGGGGCGATGTGCGGGGGCGTGGCGTGGGCGGCGACGGCCTCCATGTTGGTGACCAGCATCGACTCCCAGACCGGGCGGAGCGCGGAGGTGAGGGCGGCGGCATGCACGCCGAGCAACCAGAGCAGGCTGTCCGCGAGGACCAGGCCCAGCACGCCCCCGAGCGAGTCGGCGGCGTGGACCAGCGGTGCGACGGCGCGCTCAAGCAGCGAGATGAGGTCGAGGCCGAGCACGTGGACGACGAGGAAGACGCCGCCCAGAACCAGGGCCGCGGGGAGGAGGGCGACGAAGCTCCGGACGACCACCTCCGGAGGACCGCCCGGGAGCCGGAGCGTCCAGCGCCGCTCGACGAGCACGCGGGTGAGCTCGACGCTGGCGATGGCCAGCAGGAGGCCGGCGAAGATGCCGCCCGCACCGAGGCGAGAGAGGACCAGCGAGACCGGCTGCGCCGCCGGGCCGGGCTGGAGCGCGGCGACGACGTAGCCTGCGGCGGCGATGAGGCCGGCGCTCGGGGCGTCGAGCTTGTAGGCGCGGGCGAGGGATTGCGCGGTGCCGAAGGTGACCCACAGCGCGATGCAGCCGCCGAGCGCGCGGTAGGGAAGCAGGAGGCTCGAAGCGTACGGAGCGACGAGCCGCTGCAGGGCGGGCCAGGGCGGCTGTGCGGCGAGGAGAAACAGCGAGCCGACCAAGACGAGGGGGAGCGCACCCACCACGCCGTCCCGGATTGCCACGAGATGCCGCTGCCGGGCGAGCCGGTCGGCGGCGCGGGCGAGGGTCTCGCGGCGGGTGAGCGGAGCGGCGCTGGAGGGAGCGGCGATCAGAGGCGAGATCGTCTCCCGATCGAAGGTGTCTGGCACCTTCGAGGTCGGGGAAGGCTGAGCAGCTGGTCTTGCCCGGCCCATGAGGGGGCGTGCGAGGCAAGAGCTCGTCGAGATTTCGAAGGTGTCAGACACCTTCAAAACACAAGTGATTTCGGGAGCTTGTATGTGCCACGTTCCGGGCTGACGCGGGGAACCTGGCCTCGACTTTGCGAATCAGTCTCAATATAAAGGGTCCATGAGGAACCTCGCGCAGCTGCCGCCTGGCGCCCGTGCGCGCATCGACGGCTTCGGGACGGAGCTCCGCCCGGAGGTGGGGCGGCGCCTGCGCGAGCTCGGGTTCGTGGACGGAAACGTCGTGCGCTGCGTCCGCCGTGCCCCCTTCGGTGGTCCCCGCGTCTATGCCGTGTCGGGAGCCGCGTTCGCCCTCGAGATGAACATCGCGGCGCACGTGCTGCTCGGTCCGGCGGACGGCGATGACGGCGCCCGCGGCTGACCGGGCCGACGTCCTCCTCGTCGGCAACCCCAACTCCGGCAAGAGCCTCCTCTTCAGCAGGCTCACCGGCATCGCCCAGAAGGTCGCCAACTATCCCGGCGTGACCACCGAGGTCCGCTCCGGCCACGCCGGCGGCCTCGTCATCCACGACTACCCGGGCATCTACTCGCTCGAGCCCCTCACCCTCGACGAGCGCGTCGCCATCGAGCGACTGGAGAAAGCGCTCGCCGACCCGGGCACCAAGGCCATCGTCTGCGTCCTCGATGCCACCCGGCTGGAGCGGAGTCTCTACCTCCTGCTCGAGCTGCTCCCTCGCGCCCGCGCCGTCCACGTCCCGGTCATCGCCGCGGTCAACGTCATCGACGAGCTGGTGGGCCCCAGCGCCCGGCTGGACCTCCTCGGGCTGAGCTCCTCGGTCGGCTGCCACTTCATCGGCGTCTCGGCGAAGACCGGACAGGGGCTCGACGAGCTCCGGGCGACACTGCACCACCTCGACCGCGAGCCCCCCTGGGACGAGCGGTGCGCCGTCCCCGCGTCCATCGAGGAGCGCAAGCGCCTGGCGAAGCGGCTCACCCGCGCGCACGGCCCCCGGGACGACGTGCTTCTGAAGTCGCAGGAGCGGATCGACCGGGTCTTCCTCTCCACCGCGCTCGGCCTCCCAGTCTTCCTGGTGGTGATGGCCGTGCTCTTCCAGGCCATCTTCACCTGGGCTGCGCCGCTGATGGATCTGGTGAAGAACGGAGTCGCCGCGACGGGCGCGGTCGTCGGCGGGCTCCTGCCGGCCGGACTCGTCCACGACTTCATCCAGGACGCCGTGTTCGCCGGCATCGGCGCGTTCCTCACCTTCGTCCCGCAGATCTTCATCCTCTTCCTGGTGATCGGTGCGCTCGAGGACTCCGGGTACCTGGCCCGGGCGGCGGTGCTGCTCCATCGGCCGCTCGGCTGGTTCGGGCTCTCTGGGCGGAGCTTCCTCCCGCTCCTCTCCGGACATGCCTGTGCGATCCCCGCAATGATGGCCGCGCGGACCATCGAGTCTCCCCGCCGCCGGCTGATCACGGTGATGGTCATCCCCTTCACCTCCTGCTCGGCGCGGCTTCCCATCTACGCCCTGCTCATCGGCGGCTTCATCCCGGCGGTCAGCCTGGTGAAGGGCCTCATCGGGCTGCAGGGACTGGTGTTCGCCGGGGTCTACGTCTTCGGCATCGTGAACGCGCTGCTCGCCTCGGCGGTCCTGGACCGGCTCACTCGCCGCAGGCTCGGAGGGCGGCTGGGCGACGCCCCGTTCGTGGTCGAGCTGCCGCCGTACCGGGTGCCCGGCGTGAAGCCGATCGTCGTCGCTGCGGCGTCCCGTTCCTGGAGCTTCGTCCGCCGCGCCGCCCCGGTCATCTTCGCGGTGGTCGTCGTCGTCTGGGCCCTGGGCTACTTCCCCCACGGTTCGGGGCACCTCGAGCAGTCCTGGCTCGCGAGCCTCGGGCGCCTCCTCGAGCCGGTCTTCCGTCCCATGGGGGCGGACTGGAAGTCGGCCGTGGGCATCGTGAGCTCGTTCGTCGCCCGCGAGGTGTTCGTGGGAACGATGGGGACGCTCAACGGGCTGGCGGACGCGGGCGAGCATCTCACCCAGCTCTCCAGCGCGCTCCAGCTCGGCGGAATGGGCCTGGCGTCCGCCCTGGCGCTGCTCGTCTTCTACGCGACCTCGCTCCAGTGCGCGTCGACCCTCGCGGTCATGCGCAAGGAGACTGGGAGCGCGAAGGCACCGCTGTTCGCCTTCGTCTCCATGAGCACCTTCGCCTACGTGGGCGCGGTGCTGACCTTCCATCTCGCCCGGGCGTTCGGCGCGACATGAGCGCGCTCCTCTCCCGCTGGCGCGAGGTGCTGGTGGGAGTCGGGCTCGCTGTCGTCACCTACGGGGTCGCGCGAGCGTTTCCCGCATCCTGGTGGCTCCTCTTCGAGGGTGCCCTGGTGGCGTGGATCGGCGCGATCTACGTCGGCTTCGGCCTCGTCTCGGGCATGCGATCGGCGGTCGTCGAGGTCGCCGGCGGCGTGATCATGCTCATGCTGGCCGTCTTCGGCGCCGCCTCGGCTCCCTGGCTCCTGACCGTCGCCCTGGTCCTCCACGCCGGATGGGACATCGCGCATCACGACGGACGCATCAGTCAGGCTGTCCCTCGCTGGTATCCATCCTTCTGCGCAGCCGCTGACTTGGCGCTCGCCGGGCTGTTCGGGGCCGCCCCACCGCCGAACCTGAGCGGCTGACCGGCGTCACCGGGCGGGAGCGGTTATCTCCGGGGGGTATGCCGACCTCCGTGCCACCGTTCTCGGTCCTCGACCTAGCGCCGATCTGCGAAGGCGGCAGCGCCGCAGAGACGCTCCGGAACTCCCTGGAGCTGGCCCGGCACGCCGAGCGTCTTGGCTACGAGCGCTACTGGCTCGCCGAGCACCACAACATCCCTGGCATCGCCAGCTCGGCGACCTCGCTCGTCATCGCCCACGTGGCCGCCGGGACGTCGCGGATCCGGGTGGGGGCGGGCGGCATCATGCTGCCCAACCACGCGCCGCTGGTGATCGCCGAGCAGTTCGGCACGCTCGCCACGCTCTTCCCGGGCCGCATCGACCTCGGGCTCGGCCGGGCGCCCGGCACCGATCCCCGGACCGCCTACGCCCTCCGCCGGAATCTCACCCCCTCCGACTCGGACCAGTTCCCCCAGGACGTGGTCGAGCTCGTCCACTACCTGGGCAAGCCGCGCCCCGGCCAGCGCGTTCACGCGATCCCGGGCGAGGGGACGGAGGTTCCGGTGTGGATCCTGGGCTCGAGCCTGTTCGGAGCCTCGCTCGCCGCGGCGCTGGGCCTTCCCTTCGCGTTCGCCTCCCACTTCGCTCCCGCCCAGCTGATGGAGGCGCTCGACGTCTATCGGAGCAACTTCAAACCCTCCGAGTGGCTCGCCGCGCCGCGAGCGATGGTCGGCTCGACCGTCGTCGTCGCCCCGACCGACGAGGAGGCCCGCTTCCACTTCTCCTCCCTCCAGCAGGCGTTCCTCAACCTCCGGAGCAATCGCCCGGGCCGCCTCCCCCGGCCGCAGGAGGGCTTCGAGCAGAGGCTTACCCCCGTGGAGCGCGAGCTGCTCGATGCGGCGCTCTCCTGTGCCTTCGTCGGAGCGCCGGAGACGGTCCGTCATGGGCTGGAGGGCTTCCTCGCCCGGACGGGCGCGGAGGAGATCATCGTCTCGGGGCAGATCCACGACCATGCCGCGCGGCTCCGCAGCTACGCGATGCTGGCCGAGGTGCGCGATCAGCTCGGCGCCGGCGACCGCGCCGCGCGCGCCGGCTAGCAAGCCTGGTTTCCTACTCCTTCAAGAACCGGGTGACGGGGATGGGCTGATCCGTGACCTCGGTGCGCTTGTGGGGCTCGCCCGAGGGGAGCTTCAGCGGCACCAGCCCCTCACCGATGCGGGTGTGCGGCTCGCGATGCTGGTGCGGCGGCGTCCCGGACGAGGCGCGCTTGTTCCACGGGTCCGAGGGGTGACTCACCGGCGGGCCCTGGAGCAGCTTGGGAATGTCCCAGACGAACCCCGAGCGGTTGTACTCGGACGGCGCGTGCAGCCCGGTGTCCATCCGGATCGCGTCCTTGGGGCAGGCATCCACGCACAGGCCGCAGACGATGCAGCGGAGCTCGTCGATGACGAACTGGGTGGGGTACTTCTCGATGACGCGGCTCTCGCTGTCCGGGTCCGTTGGCTCGTACTCGCCGGCCTCGATGTAGATGCACTGGGCCGGGCATATGGTGGCGCACATGTAGCAGGCCACGCAGCGGGGCTTGCCGTCCTCGCGGGGCACCAGCCGGTGCAGACCGCGGTACCCCGGCGGGTACGGGCTCTTCTCCTCCGGGTAGCTGACCGTGGAGACGAGGTTGGGTCCCTTGCGGTCCACCACCTGCGTGTTGGTGTCCCGGGGATTGAACAGGTTCCGCAGGAAGTGCCGGGTGGTGATCGCCAGCCCGCGCAGCAGCTCGGGGACGTAGAGCCGCTCTCTCAGGTCCGTGGTCGGGTTCTTGGTCGCCTTGTAGGCCATTCGGATTCCCAGGAGCTCAGTGGTGTGACGCGGCGGCAGCCCCGGGTAGCGGGGCGGGAGCATGGCCGTGCGCGTCGGCCGGCAGGTGCGCGTCGTCGGTGTCGTGGCCTCCCGCGGGCTCGGGTCTCCGGAGGGTCAGCGCGAGCACGAACGCGATCACCACGAACCCCAGCACCGCCAGGGCCCGGAGTGAGGGATCCACCAGGATGAGCGCGCCGGTGACGAACACGTTCGTCAGAGCGAGGGGGAGGAGGATCTTCCAGCCGAGGGTCTGGATCTGGTCGTACCGGAAGCGGGGGAACGTCCAGCGGATCGCCAGCTGGATGTAGCAGAGGATCAGGACCTTGACCCAGAAGATGGTCGCGTAGATCGCCCCGAGGAGCCACCCCAGGTTGGGCTGGCTCAGGGCGCGGGTGAGCGTCGAGTCGAACCCGAAGCCGATGTTCCAGCCGCCGAGGAAGATCGCGGCGGTGATCGCCGCAAGAATCACCACCTCGGCGAACTCGGAGATCATGAACAGGCCGAACTTCATCCCCGAGTACTCGACGAAGTAGCCGATGATCTCGCTCTCGCCCTCGGGCACGTCGAACGGGGCGCGCTTCGTCTCGGCGAAGGCGGCGGCGAAGAAGAGGATGAAGCCCACCGGCTGGAGGAAGATGCCCCAGGCGGGGATACCCACCCTCCCCAGGATGCCGAGCTCCTCGGAGCTCCCCCAGAGGTGGTTGGTCTGGCCCGCGATGATGTCCGGGAGGCGAAGGCTGGAGAAGGCCATCATGACGCCGACCAGCCCGAGACCCAGCGCGACCTCGTAGGAGATCATCTGCGAGCTGGCGCGCACACCGCCGAGCAGCGCGAACTTGTTGTTGCTGGCCCACCCGGCGAGCGAGGTTCCGTAGACCGCCAGCGAGGCGATGGCGAAGACCCAGAGCATCCCGAAGTCGGGGTTCGCGATCTGAAGGCCCACCCTGTGTCCGAACACCGTCACCACGGGACCGACGGGTACCACCGCGAACAGCGCCAGGACCGGGGCGAAGGCGAGGATCGGAGCGAGGCCGAAGAGGAGGGGATCGGCGATCTTCGGCCGGAAGTCCTCCTTGGTGAGCATCTTGATCGCGTCGGTGGCGACGTGGAACACGCCGCCGAGCGGACGCCCGCGCAGCCCGGGGAGACCGATCGTGGCGCGGTTGGGCCCGATCCGGTCCTGGATCATCGCGCTCCACTTCCGCTCGGCGAGCGTGAGGAAGGTCGCGATGATCATGACGAAGCCGAGAACGAGGATCAGGAGGTTGGTGACCCAGGCCCACGGGCCGAGGAGTCCGCCGACGGCGTAGGCGATCGCGCTCAGCCCGAAGAGGGCCCCGATGATGACGCCGATCGCGACGAGGACCGTGAAGGCTTTCATCGTCAGATCCCCCGGACCCGCGGCGGGCCGAACTCCCGGTATCCCGGCGGTCGTCCATCCGCCGCGGTGGGAATGGGGTTGATCCCCCGGGCGAGCTTCACCGGCGGCGCCCCTCCATCCCAGTCGAAGCTCTTGAGCTCGGCCACCCGAGGCCCCCACTCACGGAACACGTCCCGGGCGCTGGCGTGCGCCCAGGGGAACCCGAACTCCTGGGCCAGGGTCACCGCCCACGCCCAGTGCGGCTTCACGTCCGCGCGCGCCGGGTAGGCGCGCCGGAAGCGCTGGGTGATGCCGTCGAGGTTGGTGAACGTGCCCTCGTCCTCCACGTGGACCGCCGAGGGAAGAAGCACGTGCGCCTGCGCAGTGATGGCCGACTCGTTGGACGCCTGGAGCACGACGTACTCGAGTCTCGCGAAGCCGTGGGCGACGAGCGAGGGATCCACCGGCACCTCGCCGCCGATGGCGTAGAGCGCCTTGACCTTGCCTCCGTTGATCGCCTGGGCGAGCTCGGAGAAGGGCTTCAGCGCGAGCTCCATCGCCCGTGCAATCCACTCCAGGCCGCGGCGATTGGGGTTCTTGTCCGCGGTCATCAGGTAGTGGTCGCCGGCTCCCTCGTGACGGCCGCTCACGTAGACCGAGCGGACGCCGAGCGCGTCCCGCGCGAAGCTCAGCGTCGCGAGCAAATCCTCGTTCGAGGCCACGGGCGAGACGCACACCGCCAGCCCCTCGGTTCCCGCGAGGGCCTTGAACTGCTCGGCCACGGACCTGAGCGCCTCGGGGACGGCGGCCTCGCGCCGGTCCTCGCCCCGGCCGAGCATCACCGACGCCACCCGGTCCCGGTTCACGTACTTGTACGAGAGCCGGCCCTGGTCGCACATCCAGCTCTTGTTGATCTGCTCGTTCTCCCGAGGGCGGTACCGGTAGGTGTCCTGCCCCATGAAGTCCACGAAGGTGCTGCAGCCCCGGGAGCAGCCGGTGCAGATGCTCGGCGCCGTGGAGAGGAACCAGCTCCGGGCTCGAAAGCGGAAGTCGCGATTGAGCAGCGCGCCCACCGGGCAGATGTCGACCGTGTTCCCCGAGTAATTGCTGTCCAGCTGCTTGCCGGGAAAGGTATCGATGTACTCGGCGCTGCCCCGGCCGAACATCCCGAGCTGCGGCTCCCCGGCCACCTCGGCCATGAACCGCACGCAACGGGTGCACTGGACGCAGCGCTCCTGGTCGAGCACCACCAGGGGGCCGAGCACCTTCCGCTTGGCCCTCATGAGCTTCTCGCCTTCGAGCCGGGACGGGCGGAAGTCGTGGCGCTGGTAGTAATCCTCGAGCTTGCACTCCCCGGCCTGGTCGCAGATGGCGCAGTCCACCGGGTGATTGAGGAGCAGGAACTCCATCACCGCCCGCTGCATCTCCTGGACGCGCGGGCTCTTGGTGTGGATGACCATCCCCTCGGCCATCGGCGTCTGGCAGGCCGGCACCAGCTTCGGCGAGTTGCTCACCTCCACCAGACACATCCGACAATTGGCCGCGATGGAGAGGCGGTGGTGGTAGCAGTAGTAGGGGATGTCGGCTCCGACCTTCTTCACCGCGTCGACCATGTTCTCGGTCGGCTTGGCGACGAGCTCCTTGCCGTCGACGGTCACGGTGACGAAGCCGGGGTGCTTCGGCGCAGGCTTGCCGCCGGGCGTGGGCGGGGTCGGCGGAGGCTTGGCTGCGGGTGGCTGGTGCTCGATGCCGGCGCGGGGCCCGCTCGCGGTGGGCGAGGGCGGAGGGTTGGTCGGAGTCGAACCTGTCCCGGCGGCAGGATGGACCGTCGGCGCCCCGGGCGGAGGCGGCTGTGCATCCCCGCTGGGCTTCTTGCCGTCGCTCGCGCTCACTGCTCCACCTCGCCGCCGATCATGTTGATGGTGTCGAACGTCGGAATCACGTCGGCCAGCATCTTCCCCTCGACCATGCGGGGCATTCCCGAGAGGATCGCGAAGCCCGGTGCCCGCACGTGCACCTTGTACGGACGGCCCGACCCGTCGCTCACCAGGTACCAGCCCAGCTCGCCGTTCGCCGACTCGGTGCAGTCGTAGACCTCTCCCGGCGGCACCGGAACGCCCTCCATGACCAGCTTGAAGTGAGCGATGACGCCCTCGATGGTGCCGTAGACCTCGGCCTTGGGGGGAAGGGCGATGCGCCAGTCGTCGACGATGATCGGCCCGGGCGGCACCTCGCGCAGCGACTGCCGGATGATCTTCTCCGACTGCCTCAGCTCCTCCATGCGCATGAGGTAGCGGTCGTAGTTGTCGCCGTTCTGGCCGATGGGGACGTCGAAATCCATGCGGTCGTAGACCCAGTACGGATGCGCCTTCCGCACGTCGTAGTTGATGCCGTTGGCCCGGAGGCAGGGACCGGTGAAGCCGAAGTCCAGCGCGTCCTGGGCGGTGATGATTCCCGTCCCGCGCGTGCGGTCCACGAAGATGCGGTTGTTGGTGAGGAGGCCGTCCACCTCGCCCAGCAGCTCGTGGATCTTGTCCAGCGTCCTGTTGACCCGATCGATCCAGCCCTCGGGGAGGTCCCGGTTGAGGCCGCCGACACGGCCGAAGGTGGTGGTGAGGCGGGCACCGGTGAGCTCGCTCACCCGGTCCATGATCAGCTCACGCCCCTCGATCGCGTAGAGGAACGCGGAGAACCCGCCCAGCTCGAGACCGATCGCGCCCACGCAGGTGAGGTGGTCGTGCATCCGGTGCAGCTCGGAGGAGGCGACGCGGATGTACTTGGCCCGCTCGGGGATCTCCAGGCCGATCAGCTTCTCCACGGCGTTGAGGAACCCGAGGTTGTTCATGATCGCCGACACGTAGTTCAGGCGATCGGTGTAGGGCAGGCACTGGTTCCAGGTGACGTTCTCGCAGCTCTTCTGGAACCCGCGGTGGAGGAAGCCGATCTCCGGATCGACATGGACGATGGTCTCGCCCTCGAGCTCCACCTTCAGCCGGACGGTTCCGTGCGTCGCCGGGTGGGAGGGGCCCATGTTGAGCACCATCCGCTTGGTATGGAGGTGAGCCTCGAGCTCGGAGTCCTCGTCCGGCGGAAGCTCCTCGATCTCTCGTTCGTCGGCGTGGGCCATGTCGGTAGGTCAGGCGGTGCCCGAGGTCCCGGGGCCGCGGAAGATGTCACGGATGGGGCGCTCGGGGATGAGCGGCTGGCGCTCGCGCAGCGGGTAGTCCTTGCGCAGCGGGTGCCCCTTGAACTCCTCGTACATGAGGATGCGTCGGAGGTCGGGGTGGCCGTCGAAGCGGATGCCGTAGAAGTCCCAGACGAACCGCTCCCACCAGTTCGCGCCCTGGAAGATCGAGGTGACGCTCGGCAGCTCGGGGTTCGTCTCGCTCACGCGGAGCTTGAGTCGCAGATGCTCGTGGTGGGTGACCGAGTACAGGAAGTAAACGACCTCGAAGCGGGGGTCGTTCTCCGGGAGATGCAGCCGGTCCACCGCGTCAATGGAGAGGAACAGCTTGAAATCGAGCTGCGGGTCGTCCTTGAGGTGGGCGAGCACCTGCCGGAGCGAGTCGGGCTGGAGGACTCCCCAGGCGCCTCCGGTCCGGTCGGTGTACTGCTCGACGAAGGCGTCGGGGTACTTCTCCTTCACGAGGGTCAGGGCACGGAGGCTCACGGGGTCGGAACGGCCTTTCCGGGACGGAGGGAAGGGTGCCGAGCGGCGCCGCGGGTTCTACTGACCGTCGCGGGGCACGTCAACGTACAACCTTGAAGAAGTTGGGGCACTTACCGCGCTGAGCAGGACAACTCGCCCGGCGTTCCTCGGAGTAGGGTGCGCCGCCATGGAAGGTCCCAGCGTCCAGGAGCGGTTCGCCCCTCACAACGCTTGCTTCGGCTGCGGTCCCAGCAATCCGAAAGGGTTGCGGATCCGGAGCTTCGAGGAGGGCGACCACCTCGTCGCCCGCTGGCGCCCCGAGGAGCATCACCAGGCGTTCCCCGGCGTGCTGAACGGGGGCATCGTCGGCGCACTCCTGGACTGCCACTCCAACTGGGCGGCGACTGTGGCGCTGATGAAGGCACAGGGGCTCCCGTCCCCGCCGTGCACGGTGACCTCCGACTTCGCGGTGACCCTCAAGCGGCCCACGCCGATGGGTCCGGAGCTGCAGCTCTGGGCGAAGGCGGTGGACATCCAGGGAGACCGGGCGACGGTGGAGGCGACCCTCACCGCGGACGGCAAGGTGACCGCAACCTGCCGCGGAACGTTCGTGGCGGTGAAGCCGGGGCATCCGGCGTACCACCGCTGGTGACATCCCTCGGGAGGACCGGATGAGGCGCCGACGCTTCCTCGGGCTCGTTGCCGGCGGTGCTGCACTCGGGTTGCTCGGGCCGGGCTCCCGGAGCGCCCGCGCGGCGAACGCGGTCGGTCGCGTGAGGCCCGGAGACCCCGGTTGGCCTGCCGAGGACACCTGGAGCGCGCTGGGCAAGGAGCTTCGGGGTCAGCTCATCCGGGTCGAGTCCCCGTTCGCGACCGGCCACGGCCCGGTCTCGCCAGATCTCCTGAAGCAGCTGGAGAACCCGTACTTCGTCGGGGACCAGGCCTGGGCCACCCAGAGCACCGGCTGGGCGGGAGCGTGGAGGTCGAGCCCGAGTGCCTACGCGGTCGCGGCGCGGACGGCCGAGGACGTGGCAGCCGCGGTGAGCTTCGCGCGGAAGCACCGGCTCCGACTGGTGGTGAAGGGAGGCGGGCACAGCTACCAGGGCACGTCGAACGCGCCCGACTCGCTGCTGGTGTGGACCCGTCCGATGGATCGGATCGTCCTCCACGACGCCTTCACCCCGCAGGGCTGCGACGGGAAGGTCGGGCCATTCCCGGCGGTGAGCGTCGGAGCCGGGCAGATGTGGGTGCACACCTACGACGCCGTGACCAGCCGTGGTGGGCGGTACGTGCAGGGCGGCGGCTGCGCCACGGTCGGAGTCGCAGGACTCGTCCAGAGTGGTGGCTTCGGTAGCTTCTCCAAGCGGTACGGGATGGCGGCAGCGAACCTGCTCGAGGCAGACGTCGTCACCGCCGATGGGAAGATCCGCACGGTCAACGCCTGCACCGACCCGGACCTCTTCTGGGCACTGAAGGGAGGAGGCGGCGGAACGTTCGGCGTCGTGACCCGCCTCACGCTGCGGACGCACTCGCTCCCGGAGACCTTCGGCGCGGTGCTCCTGACCCTCCGGGCCGACTCGGATGCGGCCTATCGCCGGCTCATCGAGCGGTTCGTCGCGTTCTACCGAAGCGCGCTCTTCAATCCGCACTGGGGAGAGCAGGTGAGCTTTGGTCCACGCAATCGTCTCGGGGTCCGGATGCTCTTCGAGGGACTGGACAAGGCGAAGGCGGAGGAGATCTGGCGTCCATTCCTCGCCGAGGCGGAGAAACCGGACAGCGGGGTGCGCATCGAGCCGGACCGCGCCGTGGTGAGCTTCCCCGCGCGGTCGTTCTGGAACCCCGAATTCCTGACGTCGGCGTTGAAGGACCACGTCCGCACGGATCCCCGGCCGGGCGCACCGGCGAACAACGTATGGTGGGCCAGCAACCAGGACGAGCTCGGGATCTGGTGGCATCGCTACGAGTCGACGTGGATGCCGGAGTCACTCCTCGCAGGTGCGCGGCAGAAGGAGCTCGCGGCGGCGCTCTTCGGTGCTTCTCGGCACTGGACGGTGTCGCTCCACTTCAACAAGGGCCTCGCGGGGTCTCCTCCGGAGGCCATCGCCGCGGCGCGGGACACCGCGACGAACCCCGCGATGCTCGGTGCCTTCGCGCTGGCGATCATCGCCGGTGGCGGATCGGCGGTGTACCCCGGCATGGCCGGTCACTCGCCGGACGAGGCGGAGGCGCGCTCGGACGCGCAGGCGATCGGCCGCGCGATGGGCGAGCTCCGCAAACTCGTCCCCGACCCCGGCTCGTACGTCTCCGAGAGCAACTACTTCGAGAAGAGCTGGCAGCGCGCCTTCTGGGGATCCAACTATCCTCGGCTCCGGGCCATCAAGCGCAAGTACGACCCGACCGGGCTCTTCTTCGTCCACCACGGCGTGGGGAGCGAGGACTGGAGCCCGGACGGAATGACGCGCCTCGGGAGCTGACGCCCGCGACCCCTACCAGTTGCTGCAGTTCACGGCCGAGCCGAAGGCTTCCTGCTGGATGACGACCGCTGGATTGACGCTGATCCAGCCGAGGTTGGTGATCGTGCAGGTCACGTTCAGGGTTTGCCCGCCCACCGTTCCCTGGTAGGCATGCGTGGAATTCAGCGAGCTGTCGCTCAGCATCACGGTGGCCGTCCCGGGCGAAGTACCTCCACCGGCCGCCGTGAACCGAGGGGGGACCGAGACCCCGTTGATCTCCTGCGTGGTGGCGCGGAAGTTGAGGATGCCCACGCAGCCCCTCTGGACCGTGTCGAAGTCACAGTCGCCGCCCCCGCCCCCCGATCCCGAGCCACAACCCGCGAGCGCCAGAACGGCCACGAGCGCGGCGAGGCGCCCGGAATTCCTCGGAATCGGCATGTTCGCTCCTCCGACTGCGGCTGAACTGGAGGAGTGACGGGCATGGCCCCCGAACCTGCTCACAGCCCTCGTGACGCGGCCAGCTCCGGCTCGAGCTCGGCCTTCCGATCGCGATTGCTCCACTCGGTCTGGAAGGCGAAGCCGTCCCGGCGGGCCCAGACGCTCTTCAGGGCCGAATCGCCCTCCAGCTCGGCATTGAGCACCGGGATGTCGCCGATCTCTCCCTTGCCCCGCATCGGACGGCCGAGGACATCGAGCACTGCCGTCCCGTCGCGCCGCCGGACCGGCGTGGTGTCGTCGTACCAGCCGAGGTAGCGCGGGTCTCCGGTCCGGATGGCGAGGCCCACGTCGGGATCGGTCACCGCCTCGGTGATCTCGTGGCTCTCGGTGATGGTGATGTTGTCGACCGCGTTGCCGGTGAAGTCGATGCCGTTCACTCTTCCGCCGGTGCGCTGCGAGTAGACGACCACCGCGTAATAGACCGGGTGTCCATCGCCGGCGGTCACGTTGCCGTGGAATCCGCCGAGCCCCGCGGTCGAGCTCGCCTCTCCGTCCCGCAGCGTCGTCCCGGGCGGAAGCACGATGGTGAAGATGCGCTCCGGATCCGAGACATCGAACGTGCCCGCGCGAACGTGCGCCTCCACCAGCCGCTCCACGTCCTCCTTCGAAAAGTCGCGGTGCGTGACCGTGGGAATGACCCTGGAGGGCGTGGTGGTCCCCGGTCCAGCTCCGTACTCTTTCCAGATTCCTGTCTGCCCCGGGTCCTTCACCAGCGCCGCCATGGCCGCGTCGTTTCGCGCGCGGTCGCGCTTGCCATCGAGCGTCTCCCAGTACGCGCCGACGTAGACCGGCACGACGTCCGGCGAGCGGAGCACCTTTCCTCCGTGGAAGGTGAGGTGGCCCGTCTCGACGTCCGTGGTGCCCGCTCGCCCGGGTGCACCGGAGGGCTGCAGGTCGTCGAACTCGATGCGATCCGGGTCGACCGGCTCGAAGCGGCGGCTGTGCGCCGCGGCGGCCTCGGACGGCTCCTGGTCCTGGCCAGAGGTGTGGATGGGCGTGGCGGCGCCCGTGGACTGCACGCGGCTCATGTGAGGCTCCCCCCGTCGCCGCGACCGGCGTGGTCCCGGCGTTCGGGAAGGCCTCAGCAAGGCGCGTGCTCGACGCTTTCCCTCGATGGGGCCCGCTGCGCGTCGCGGACCGCGGACCGACCGGCCACGCACGCGGACGCTCCGGCCACGGTCGCGGGCCCACCGAGGTCTCAGAGAACTCGTCGGCCCACCGAGGTCTCAGAGAACTCGTCAGGCCATCGAGGTCTCAGAGAACTCGTCAGG
>JBKPMY010000232.1:0-4719 GCA_046732375.1 Myxococcota bacterium | reverse complement strand
GGCCAGGACCGCGGGCTGATTGGCCACGATGCCCACCGGGCGCCCGTTCAGCCGGGCGAACCCCACCACGATGTTCCGGGCGTAGTGCTCGTGCACCTCGAAGAAATGGTGCTGATCGACCACTGCCCGGACCACTTCCTTGATGTCGTAGGGCTTGTTCGGGTTCGGCGGCACGAGGGTCCGGAGCAATTCCTCCGCCCGGAAGGGCTCGTCCTCACAGGGGATGACCGGCGGGTCCTCGGCGTTGTTGGAAGGAAGGTAGGAGAGAAGCTCGCGGGTGAGGAGGATGCTGGACTGCTCGTTCTCCGCCGCGAAGTGCGCCACGCCCGATTTCTGGTTGTGCGCCAGCGCCCCGCCGAGGTCCTCCTTGGTCACCTCCTCGTGGGTCACTGCCTTGATGACCTCCGGGCCGGTGATGAACATGTAGCTGGTGTCCTTGGTCATCACGATGAAGTCGGTGATGGCCGGCGAGTACACCGCCCCGCCCGCGCAGGGCCCCAGGATGAGCGAGATCTGCGGCACCACGCCCGAGGCGAGCGTGTTGCGAAGGAAGATGTCCGCGTAGCCGGCCAGGCTCTCCACGCCTTCCTGGATCCGCGCGCCACCCGAGTCGTTGAGTCCGATGATCGGCGCGCCCACCCGGGTCGCCAGGTCCATGACCTTGCAGATCTTCTGGGCATAGGCTCCGGACAGCGAGCCGCCGAAGACGGTGAAGTCCTGGGCGAAGACGAACACCTGGCGACCGTCGATTCGCCCGTAGCCCGTCACCACCCCGTCGCCCGGGATGCGCTTGTCTCCCATCCCGAACTCGGAGCTCCGGTGCATCACGAACTTGTCCAGCTCGGTGAAGGTGCCGGGGTCGAGCAACAGTTCCAGCCGCTCGCGAGCGGTGAGCTTGCCCGCCTCATGCTGCTTGGCGATGCGCTCGGGGCCGCCGCCGAGCTCGGCCTGCCGCTCGAGGGCCTGCAGCCGGGCCCGGAGCGGGTCCTCATCGGGAGGGGAAGCCATGGTGGCAGGCGCTTTAGCACGTGTGCCAGGATGCTCCGCCGCTCGTCGGAGCCCGGGTGACCTGGCCGGACCGGACGCCCCGATGAACCCTGCCCGGTGACCCTGCCGACCCGCGCTCGCTCCGTCGCCCTCGCGCTCCTGGTGTCGCTGGCCGCCCGGGCCGAGCCCGCGCCGGCCGCCGCCACCGAGCCCATCCCTCCACTCCTGAGAGTCGGAGCCGAGACCGGGGGTGGCATCGTCGGCGGCCTCATCTTGGGCGGCGCCTCCGCCTGGGTCATCTACGCCACGCTCAACACGCAAGGGGACGACGCCGCCCGGCGCTCGGCGGCCCAGGTAGGTGCGGCCGTCGGCGTGTCGGTGGGAGCCCCCATCGGGGTCTCCCTCACCGGCAAGCTCCTCGGCCGCCAGGGGAGCTTCATCATCAGCTGGCTGAGCAGCCTGGCCGGGCTCGGTGTGGGGTACGGGATCTACGGCCTCATCCGCTCGGGAAGCGACAGCTCGGCCGCCAAGGCGACCTACGCGCTCACCTTGCTGCTTCCCATCGCCGGAGCGGTCATCGGCTACGAGCTGTCGTCGTCGGACCAGCCGCCTCCGCCAGCGGCCTCCGTCCCCTCATTGCTGCCGGCAGTGGCGGTCGGGCCGGTCGGCGCAAGCTTCGGGCTGGTGGGCAGGTTCTAGCTGTCGATGGTGCGAAGGCGCGGGTCGAGCAGCGCCTCCTCCCACCGGGCGATGGCCTTCGCTCGATCCGGCTCCGACGCGTCGGGTGCGTACCCCAGCGTGTCCCCGAGCGCGCCGGCCAGCTCCTCCACCGCCACCGAGCGGAGCCACGGCTCGGGGTTGCGCAGCGCCGCCAGGAGCCACTGGACCCGCCGCCGCGCCTTGTTCTCCGCCCACCACGCCATCCACGCGTGGGTGCTGGTGCCGAAGGAGGCGCGGGTGATCTCGATCAGGGCCTCGGCCGCGGCCTGAGCCGACAGAGCGTCGTCGCTGGAGGTCAGACCGATGAGTCCCTCCACCGACGCGCGGTCGTGGAGCATGCCCAGTGCACGGGCGGCGAGCACCCGCCGCTCGGGCTCCTTCGCCACCAGCTCCTGGCGGAGATCGGGCAGCGCGGCCTGGAACCGCGGCAGGCGCCGCAACGCGGTGGCCGCCGCCCGAGCCGCGGAGGAGACGTCGGGCTCGGAATCGAAGAGACCACGCAGCACTCCCGGCACCAGCTCGGGGTGAGGCAGGTTTCCGGCGGTGAGGAGCGCGACGTAGCGAACGTCGGCCTCCGGCGCATCGAGGAACCGGACCAGCGCGCGCGCACCCGCCAGGCCGAGACGCGCCAGCCCCGCGGGGACCGGGCCCAGCTCGTCCGGCGCCGGAAGCTCCTGCACCGGAACGCGGCTCCAGGCGCTGGGGCCCGGGAACTCCGCAGACAAGGCCCGTGCCGCGGCGTCGGGCGCGCGGGTCAGCTCGGAGATGGCCGAGGCCCGCGCGGCGGCGTCGCTCCCCACCAGCCGCTCGAGCACGGGGCCGAGATCGCCGAGCGCGGCCGGTGGCGGGGCGCGATCGAGGGTCTCCGGGGTTCGCCGGAGCGCACCGTCCAGGCCCAGGACACCGCCCGGTTCGGCGGGACGCTCGTCCTCGGAGAACCGCCGCTGTTTCCGGAGCACGATCAGCTCGGCGAAGGCCTGGCCCAGGTCCTGGCAGAAGAGGATCAAGTCCGAGAGCCGTCGCTGGCTGACCGCGCGCTCGCCGCGATCGCCATAGAGGACCGCCACCAGCCGACCGCGTACCTCGACCGGAAAGACGAAGACCGAGCGCGGAGAACGCCCGAGAGAGGCGAGCACCTCGCGGGTGCGCGCATCGGCCGGCACCGGTCCGGCGTAGCAGGAATGGGCGAGCGCGGCGGTGCGAAACACCGACGGCGCGTCGAGCGGGAAGGAGACCTGCTGGATGGACACATCCTCGGCGCCGTCGCCCTGCGCGTCCCACCCCATTGCCGCGCCCCGGACCACCGCGAACGCCGCGACGAAGTCGAACGTGCGGCGGGCGTAGCGGAAGACCACGTCCTTCAGCCCCTCGCGATCGCCGGCTACCGCCCGCAGCGCGGTGCGCGCCTCGCCGAGGGTCCAGTCGACGACTGCCTCTCGTCCGCGCGCGCCCTCCTTCCCTGAGTCACGGGCACGGCGCTGGGTTCGTGCCCGGGGCGATTCGGGCTGCCAGGAGGGGAGCTCGGGCTCCGCGGCGGCAACGCCGGCCTCGAGTTCCTCCAGGAGCGAGCTCGCCGGCTCTGACTCGGGGGGAGGAGCCTCCGGGATGGCGGGCGGTGCCTGCGGCTCAGCCCGAGCGTTCACCAGGGGCACGGGCTCCGCGGCCACCGACTTCGCGGCCTGTTCCGCCATCTCCGTCGCCAGTCGCTCCTCGAGCGTGGGGCCGAGCGTGCCGAGCAGTGAGGCGTCGCGGGCGGGCAGCGGGGTCCCGTAGATCTGCGCGCGCCAGGAGCGGACCCTCACGTCGGTGGACACCCACGGTGCGACCGAACGCCCGAGCTTCCGGACCAGCACCTCGAGGCCCCGCATCGGCACCGGGAAGGCGACCGCGACGTGCAGCATCTCGTCCTCGACGGAGAGCGGAGCGATGTTGAGCCGCTCGGCATCCTCGCGGGGCAGCGCCGAGGCCATCGCCGGGTTCGGCACGTAGTCCGCGAGGTAGATGGGCTGCAGCCCGCTCACCTCGCCGAGGGCGGTGATCAGGTCCTGCTCGCGGAGCGCTCCCATCTCGAGCAGCAGCGTGTCCATCGCGCCGCCGACCAGCGCCTGCGACCGCAGGGCGTCGTCCGCCCGTTCCTGGCTCAACAGCCCGCGGGCGACGAGGTGCTCTTCCAGCCGTTCGATCATTCGCCGGCCGCCATTCTAGGGCGGGACGCGTCAGCCCGGACGGACGACGAAGGTCTGGGTCAGCTTGTCGTGGAGCGTCTGCCCGCGCCGGTCGAAGAGGGCGAGCCAGAAGCCGGCGAGGAAGGGAACGAACGAGACCACCGCCAGGGCGGCGCGGGTGATGGCCCGGCCAGGGGTGGGCGCCAGTCCGCTGCGGTCGACGAGCCGGATGCCGAGGAGCCGCCGGCCCGGGGTCCGCCCGTTCCAGAGCAGGGCGAAGGCGGCGGTGTAGACGAGCCCGAGCACCAGGGCCAGGGCGATACAGGGGACGAGCACCGCGTTCAGCTGGTGCACGCGGGCCATGAGCCCGTCGATGCCGGTGAGCTGCGTCGAGGGCACTCCCCGCGGGGTGATGAGCGCCGCGGCGAGGCCGACGTAGAGGGCCAGCACGCCACCGATCAGTGCGCTGTCCACGATGAAGGCGGTGATCCGCTGCCAGAGCGCGGCGGGTCGAGCGCGAACCTCGATGAGGCCGCCCAGGCTCGCCGGCTCCTCGGCCACTGACCGCGCGGCCCACTCTGCCATCTCAGTCGCGAGCGAGAGTTCCGGGTCGACGCGGGAAGTGCTCGTGGATGCCGGGGCCGTCGGTGGCGCGCCCATCAGCTCGGCCACGGTGGCGGCCGGAGCAGAGGGTCGGGGCGACTCGACCGGAGCGGAGGAAGGTGCGCTGGCGGTCGGCTCCGTCCGCGGCGTGGAGCCCACGAGTTCCGCCATGGTCGGGGGTGCTGCCGCGGGGGCCGGTCGTGACGCAGGAGCCACCGGTGCTGGCGCATCGCCCATCGGGAAC
>JBKPMY010000231.1:0-5433 GCA_046732375.1 Myxococcota bacterium | reverse complement strand
CCATGTACACCACGCCCGCGGCCGCGGCGGCGAGCGCGAGGCTCCCCCAGCGGGCCCAGGACAGCATCTGGACGCGGCGGCTCTCCCGGCGGATTCCGGCGCGGAGCATCGCCCGGAGCGCCTCCGGGGCAGGCCCCCGGGTGCGGAGCTGTGCGCTGCGCCGCAGAGCGCCCTGGAAGGCGGCCTCACGCGACAACCGTCCCCGGCACGCGACGCAGGCCGCCACGTGACCCTCGAGATGCCCGCGCTCCGTCTCGTCGAGCTCGCCGTCCAGGTATGGATAGATGAGCGGGTCGAGTTCTGAGCAATTCATCGGGCGGCCCCGCGGGGCTCGGGCAAATGTCTAACCCGGGAATCCCCGATCTGGCCAGTGACCGGCCTGGAAGGGCCCGTCAGCCCGTACGGCGGCGGCGGTATGCGCCCAGGTCGACCGGGGCCTCGGGGGTCTCGGGTGTCTCGGCGGGGAGAACACCCTGAACGGCCGCGTAATCCCGAAGAGATCTCTGAAGCGCCTTCCGCCCCCGGAAAAGTCGGCTCATCACCGTTCCGACCGGGACGTCGAGGATCTCGGCGATCTCCTTGTAGGAGAACTCCTGCAGGTCGGCGAGGATGACCACCAGACGGAAGTCGATGGGCAGCCCGTCGATGGCCCGGAGCACGTCGTCCGAGAGTAGCCGGTCGAACATGTACTGCTCGGGGTTGGCGGCGTAGTCACTCGCGTCCCGGCTGATGAAGGCCTCGTGGACGGCCTCCCGCTCCGAGCCCTCGGTGACGTTCCGCTCCTTCACCTTGCGGCGGTACCGGTTGATGAAGGTGTTGGTGAGAATCTTGAAGAGCCAGGCCTTGATGTGGGTGCCGCGCTCGAACTTGTCGAAGAAGCGGTAGGCCCGCATGCAGGTGTCCTGCACGAGGTCTTCGGCGTCCCGGTCGTTCTTGGTCAGCCTGAGCGCCGCCGAATACAGCGGGTCCAGGTGGGCCAGCACCAGCCCCTCGAACTCCTGCTTGGTGCGGTGGTTGTGGCGAAAGTCCAAATCCCGCTCCTCCCTGGCGACGCCCAACACCACGGCCAGGCGAACGTTGCTCTGTAGATACGGGGCCAACGCCGGATTGCGTCACCGATTGCGAGGAAAAGTGACGCTCCGGCCGGGGGGCAGGCGAGCAACCGGACCGTTACTTCCGGGACAGCGCCTGCTCCAGCGGCACGTACGGGTGGCCCAGATCCCGGGCGACGGCCTCGTAAGTGACCGATCCGCCATAGGTATTCACCCCGCGGGCGAGCGCCTTGTCCTGGCGGACGGCCTCCACGAGGCCCAGGTCGGCGATCCGCCGGGCGTAGGGGCGGGTGACGTTGGTGAGAGCGAAGGTCGAGGTCTGGGGGACCGCTCCGGGCATGTTGGCCACGCAGTAGTGGACGACGCCGTGGACCACGTAGGTGGGGTTGTCATGGGTCGTGGGCCGGCAGGTCTCGATGCATCCGCCCTGGTCCACCGCCACGTCCACGACCACCGAGCCGGGCACCATCTCGCGGATGAGGTCCTCGCGAACGAGCTTCGGCGCCTTGCCGCCGGTGATCAGCACGCCTCCGATGACCAGATCCGCCTCGCGCACCGCCCGGGCGATGGTCTCCGAGTCCGAGGACAGGACCTCGACCCGGCCGAGGAAGACGTCGTCGAGATAGGCGAGCTGGCCCTGGTGGATGTCCAGGATGGTGACGTCCGCGCCCATCCCCACTGCGATCTTCGCCGCGTTCGTGCCCACCACGCCGCCGCCGAGGATGGCCACCCGCCCGCGGCGCACGCCCGGGACGCCGCCGAGGAGGATGCCCTTGCCGCCGTGCTCCTTCTCCAGGCACATCGCCCCGACCTGGATCGACATGCGGCCGGCCACCTCGCTCATCGGGCGGAGCAGGGGGAGGCTTCCGTCATCGAGCTGGATGGTCTCGTAGGCGACCGCGGCCACCTTCTTCTTGAGGAGGACCTTGGTCAGCTCGGGGTCGACGCCGGCGAGGTGAAAGTAGGTGTAGACGATCTGCCCTTCCTGCATCCGCGCGTACTCGGGCGCGATGGGCTCCTTCACCTTGACGATCATCTCTGCGCGCTTCCACACCTCGTCCGCCGAGGAGATGAGCTGCGCGCCCGCCCGGGCGTAGTCGTTATCGGGAAGGCCCGACCCGACGCCGGCGCCCGACTCGACGAGAACCTGATGGCCAGCGTCGACGAGCGCCTTCACCGCGCCCGGCACCATGCCGACCCGGTACTCGCGAACCTTGATCTCCTTGGGGACGCCGACGATCACGGGATGAACCCTCCGCTGCTCTGGTGAGGAAGCGCGGGGGGCCAGACCACAGGGATGTCCCCCGGGTCAAGCACCGCGCGCGCCGACGCGGAGTGTTAGGAGTGGCCCCGCCATGTCGCCGTCCCGGACACCCGCGCTGCTCGTCGCCGACCCTTCGGGGAAGGTCCTCGAGCACCCGCGCCTGCTGGCGACCGTCCGGTCGGGAGACGAGCTCCTCCTCCCGCCCGAGCCCGCCATCCCGCTGCCGGAGGGTGGACGGCTGGTGCATCTGCCCGGGCGGCGGCCGGTGGGGGTGGACCCGGAGACCGGAGAGCTGGTGCTCGTCTCCGAGTTCCAGGCCGGCCGCCGGCGCTTCGTCCCCCACGCGGTCGGAGCGCTCGTCCCGCCGGGATGGACCCGGACCTACCTGCCGGGCGAGGTGAAGGCGGACGGTCCGGTGCTGCCGCAGTGGGCGTACACCGCCGCCGGCTGGGATCGGGAACGGGGAACCGCGGTTGCCTGGGCCCTCCACACCGACCGTCGCACGCACTGGGACCCTGGACGTTTCTCGACCCCCGAGCTGAAGGCGCGGGTCCGGACGGCGCGCGCGGCCGACCCGGAGAATCGGGTCCTCCGGCAGCTCGAGACCTGCGCGCTGGTGTACCGCTGCTTCACCAGCCAGAACCTCTTCTACGGGCGGGACGAGGGCGCGCTGCCGGTCTCGACCATGTGCAACGCCGCCTGCGTCGGCTGCATCTCTGACCAGCCCGAGGACGGCCCGCCGGCCTCGCACGCGAGGATGGACGACGGACCGAGCGCCGAGGAGCTGGCCCGGGTGGCCGTCGCCCACCTTCGATCGGCGGGACCCCGGGCGATGGTGAGCTTCGGGCAAGGCTGCGAGGGCGAGCCGCTCACTCGCTGGCGAGTCATCGCCGAGGCCATCCGCCGGATCCGCGCTGAGACCTCCGAGGGCTCGCTGCACATCAACACCAACGCCAGCCTCACCGCCGGGCTCGCGGCGCTCTATGACGCGGGGCTGGACTCGATCCGCGTCTCGCTCAACTCGGCGGTGGCCGACCTGTACGAGGCCTACTACCAGCCGGAGAAGTACGGCTGGGAGGACGTGGAGGCCTCCATCGCGCTGTCGCGCGAGCGCGGCGCCTACCTGGCGCTGAATCTCCTGACGTTCCCCGGAATCACCGACCGGGAGGGCGAGGTGGAGGCGCTGCTCTCCCTGGTCCGGCGCCACCGCATCGACCAGGTGCAGATCCGCAGCCTGTGCATCGATCCGCTCCAGTACCTGGAGGTGGCGCGAGACCGGGGCGCCGGCGGCGGTCCGATGGGCATCGCGCGGATGCTGCGGGTTCTGCGCGAGGGTGCGCCCTGGGTCCGGGTGGGCAACTTCGCCCGCGGGCTCGGCGAGCGTGGAGCTCCCTCGAGCGCTGCCGCGGCCCGCTGAGCGCACGGCCGGGTGCACGTCCCCGATGCCGGCGAGTGGCGGCTGGGGGTCGACACCCGCCCGGCGAGCCGTTGCGCACCTCCGCCGCGCGGGGGGCGCGCGTTGCGAGGGTGGCGGCGCTTCTGGCAGCGTGCCTCCCTGCACATGCTGATCCTCCTCAAGGCTGACGTCACCCCCGAGCAACAGGAGGCCGTCGAGAAGCACATCCGCAGCCTCGGTTACATCCCGCTCGTCATCCCCGGTGCCACCCGCACCGCGGTGGGCATCACCGGCAACAAGGGTGCACTCGATCCGGAGCCCTTCCGGATGATGCCTGGCGTCGCCGATGCCATCCCGGTCAGCCAGCCCTTCAAGCTGGTGAGCCGCGAGGTGAAGCCCGAGGACACGCTGGTGAAGGTCGGGGATCTCACCATCGGCGCCAACGAGCTCATCGTCGCCGCGGGCCCGTGCTCGGTGGAGACCCGCGAGCAGATCGTCGCCACCGCCGAATCCGTGCGCTCCCAGGGCGCCCGGATGCTGCGGGGTGGCGCGTTCAAGCCCCGGACCTCGCCCTACGACTTCCAGGGGCTGAAGGCGGATGGCCTGAAGCTGCTCGGTGAGGCGCGCGCGGCGACCGGCCTGCCGGTGGTCACCGAGGTGAAGGACGTGGAGAGCCTGGAGATGGTCGCCCAGGGCGCGGAGATGCTGCAGATCGGCGCCCGGAACATGCAGAACTTCTCCCTGCTCGAGGCGGTGGGCGAGCTGCGGCGGCCGGTGCTCCTCAAGCGGGGGATGAGCGCGACCCTCAAGGAGATGCTGATGGCCGCCGAGTACATCGTCGCCCGCGGCAACCGGCAGGTGGTCCTCTGCGAGCGCGGCATCCGGACCTTCGAGACGATGACCCGCAACACCTTCGACATCAACGCCATCCCGATGCTCAAGCAGCTCTCGCATCTTCCTGTCTTTGCCGACCCCTCGCATGGAGTGGGAGTGCGGCACGGCATCGCCGCCGTGGCCCGGGCAGCAGTGGCGGCGGGGGCCGATGGGCTCCTGATCGAGGTTCACCCCGATCCGGCGCGGGCGCTGTCCGACGGCGCGCAGTCGCTGACCTTCGCCGAGTTCAAGGAGCTGATGTCCGGCGTGCGGGCGGTGGCCGCGGCCATCGGTCGCTCCGTCGCTGCTCCTGTGGCCTGACCGTGCGGATCCGCGTTCGACGGGCGTCGCGTCTCGAGGCCGACGTCGTCGCGCCGGGCGACAAGTCGATCTCCCATCGAGCGCTGCTCTTCGGCGCGCTGGGAACGACGCCGATGCAGGTCCGGAACCTCGCCCCAGGCGCCGATGTGCGCTCCACCGCGTCGTGCCTCCGCGCGCTGGGCGTCTCCATCGACGAGGGCGAGGCACCGGGGACGGTGAGCGTCCGTGGGGTCGGGCCGGGCGGGTTCCGGACTCCAGCGACGGTGCTCGACTGCGGGAACAGCGGGACGACGATGCGCCTCTTGCTGGGGCTCGTCGCCGGCGCGCAGGTCACCTGCACGCTGGACGGCGACGCCTCCCTTCGCAGCCGCCCCATGCGTCGGGTCCTCGGTCCGCTCCGGGCGATGGGAGCGCGGATGGAAGGGGAGGGTGGCCCCGGCGACGAGAACGCTCCACTCCGGGTCGAGGTGGCATCGACCCTCCGGGGAATGGCCCACCGCCTGCCGATCGCCAGCGCTCAGGTGAAG
>JBKPMY010000230.1:0-4116 GCA_046732375.1 Myxococcota bacterium | reverse complement strand
GGCCTGCCTCACTGAAGGCGGTACCTCCGCATCCAACCTGGCGATGTTCTGGAGATCGGACGTGCTGGTGATCAACGTGGGGGTGCCGGCGAGCTTTCCCTCCTGGCCGGTATTGAACTCGCTTCCGTCGGCGGGCACGCCCTCGTCGAGCTGGTGGTGCCAGCCGAATCGCACGTCGAGCAGCAGCCGCTTGTCGAGGAAGCTGCTGTTGAGCTCGGCACTGACGTTGAGCGAGTCGTTCTTGGTCGTGAGATTGAAGACGTTGAACGTGGAGCCGGCATAGGTTCCGGGGTTGGTCGGGTTGCGTGCCTGGAGGAGGCCGGGAAGGCGGAGGGGGTAGTCCCCGCCCCCGCCGCCGGTGGTGGGCGTGCCGGTCACCGACACGCTCAGACGATGGTCGCTGGTGATGAGGAAGGTCAGCTTCCCGATGAAGTTGATGGTCTTCTCGGTCCCGAACCGCCGACTGTGTCCTCCCTCGATCGGGTCGTAGATGGGCTGGCCGGTCTCGGAGTCGGTGATGAAGTTGCCGCTGCTGTCGACCTGGGCCTTCTGGTAGTCGCGGGTGTAGGAGTACCTCTGCTTGGCATACTGGACGCCGGCGAAGAACCACAGCTTGTCCTTGATGATGTAGCCGCCCAGGGTGGCGCCGAGGTCCCAGATGTAGTCGAGATCGCGCGCGCTCAGGATGGCGTTGGTGCCTCCGGCCACGGTCAGCGGTCCCTGCGAACCGGTGAGCCCTCCCGGCGTATAGGTCCCGAAGACCGAGCCATGGAACTCGTTGCCGCCGGACTTGGTCGTGGCGCTGAGCGCTCCGCCGAGGGTCCGGCCGTACTCCGGCATGTAGCCGCCGGTGATGATGTTCACCTCGTCGATGAACTCGACCGTCAGCGGTGAGCCGTTCACGCCGTAGGCCGGATCGTTCACCGAGATTCCATCGATGAGGTAGGCATTCTCCGGGCTCTGCGAGCCGCTGATCGCCACGCCGTACACGTCGTTGGCCGCGTTGGGCGCGGTGGATGCCAGCGAGTCGAAGGAGCGGTTCGCCCCGCCGAGGCCGTTGGGGCGCGACACTGCGAGATTGCGGACGAAGTCACTGTTCACCGTGGTACCCACGGTGCTCGAGCCGACGTCCACCACCGGCGGAGTGCCCACCACCGTCACCGTCTCGGTGCCGGCCACTTCTGGCCGCAGCTCCACGTTGAGGCGCAGCGTGCGGTCCGCGGTCACGTCGATGCCGGTGCGGGTGTAGGGCCGATAGGTCTCCTTCTCGAAGCGCAGGGTGTACGTCCCCGACGGCAGCTGCGGAACACGGTAGAGGCCAGAGGCGTCGGTCACCACCACCTGCTCACCTTGCAGTCCGGGAGAGGTCGCGGTCACCACCACGTCGGCCACCGGGGCGCGCGTGGAGGAGTCGATGACGTTGCCGGTCAGCACCGATGTGCTGCCCTGGGCGAGCGCCGCGGGGCAGAGGAGCATCGCGGCGGTGACGAGCAGTGCCCGCAAGCGTCCGGGTTCGCCGATGCCCGGGACGCGGCGGCGCAGCATGGTTCGATCCAAGTGACACCCCTCCTCGGACTGCGTGGTGCAGCGAAGGATGAGGTGAGGGAGGTGACCGGGTCAGGATTGCGCCTGAACCAACCGCGACTGTGGTCCGTGCGTACCAGTCCTTTCGCAGGTACGACTCGGCGCTTCGCCGGAGCGTGCAGCGAGAAGGCGAGGCCGTGCGGCGAAAGACGGCAACTCCAGGTCAACGACCGTTGTCACAGTCTATGAGGGGGATGTACCAGAAGAACGACGAGCGCATGTCACTCCACGCTGCTCCGCAACTGCTGTCGGAGATCGCCGCACTTGCCGTCCGTGCCCACGATCGCGCCGAGTTCCGCTCCGGGATGCTCGCGCTGCTCCAGGGCCCCGTTCCCTTCGAGGTCGCATTCGTCCAGAGCGGTGCCTCCACTTCCGGCCCCGAGCCGGTCAGCTGGGGACTTCCTCCACTCGCCGGACGGCTGCTCAGCCGCCGGGCTGACACCGTCTGGAGCGAGCTCGCGGGCATCCGCGCCGCTGCGCTCGGGCTGGGCGGTGTCGTCGAGGCCTCGGGCCTGGTCAGCGCCGACTCGGAGCTCGGCCGGCTGCTGCGCGCCGAGCGCCCGGTCCGCCATCTCTGCCTCGCCGCGCTGGAGGAGGGCCGCACCGCGCTGGTGCTGGGCCGCTCCGGCGAGCCCTTTACCCGGCGGGAGCTCGAGCTGGTCCGGCTGGCGCTGCCGGTCGTCGGGCTCGGCGACCGGCGGGCGAGCGAGGTGCAGGAGGCGCTGGGCGCGCGGCTCACTCCGCGCGAGCAGGAGATCTTCGATTACGTGAGCCGCGGCTACAACAACCGGGAGATCGCCTCCGCGCTGGGCACCTCGCACTTCACGGTGCGGAACCAGCTCTGCCGGCTCTTCCGGAAGGTGGGCGTCAGCGGCCGCTCCGAGCTGGTGGGGCTGGCGGCGATGGCCACCCGCCGCGCCCGCACCGCGTAACCGCTGCTTCCCGCAACTGCGCAGGCCCCGCGCGGGAGCCACCCTGCTCCCACACGGGGCCCGCCACCGCCGCTCACGGGCCCCAAGGATGCCCGCGAGCGGCGTCTCACCTCACTTCAGGCTGGGGAACGGCTGGTTGAGGAAGCACACCCCGGAGCTGTCGAAGAAGGTGGTCACCGCCGTCGCCCAGGGGTCGGTCTTGCAGCCCTGATCGAAGACGCTGAAGATGCCCGAGCTGAAGGGCTGCTTGAACGGATCGCAGTCCGCGTCGCTCTCGCAAGGGACCGCCGGAGAGAGCGCCTGGACGGTGTACTCGGCGGTGCAGGTCCCGACGGTCATCGTCACCTCGGCCTTCCACTCCGCGTTCTGGGTCGCCGCGCTTCCCAGCGCCTGGAGATTCCGCACCTCGTAGGTGAGACCACTGCCGTTGGTCATCGCGGTGAAGCTGTCGATGTTGCAGAAGCCTTCGCCGTCGGCATCCCGCTGGGTGAACCGGCCCGCGCCGATGAGTCCCGCGGGCAGCGGGTCCGGCTCGTTCCCGGTGTAGGCCATGCTCAGCGCGGCGTGCACCCGCACCTCGCTGTTGGCCAGGGTGTCGAAGATCCAGATGTCGCTGGTCTCCGCCGGGGTCGCGGTGTCGCAGCCGGGGGCTGCCGAACCGGTACGGGTGAAGCGCAGGACGTAGCCGCCCTGAGCCGAGGGCAGCATCTGGCACTCCGGAGGGGCCATCGACCCGCAGCCGGTGACGAGGAGCAGCACGGAGATCAGTGTGGTTCTCATGGGGGTGTCCATGGCTAGAACGTGAACCGCAGGCTGAACCGGAACTGCCTGACCGGCTGGAAGTTGGTGGGAGTGCCCCAGGCGAGGTTCGGCACCACCGGTGTGGCGACGCCGTTTCGATTGGGGAGGACGACCCGGATGGCCGCCCCGGTCGGCGACCCGGGGTCGATCTGCGGCTTGGGGAGAGAGCCGTTGCCGCTGGGGAAGGGCGGGGCGGCGCACTCTCCGACCCGGCACTGTCCACCGAACTCCTGCGGCACGCTGCCCTGCCGGCCGCCGAGAATCGCGCTGACCGTCGCCGCGGTGTAGTTCTCGTCCACCGAGAGCGGTCGTTGCGAATTGAAGATGTTGAAGGCCTCGATCCCTGCGGTGATGACGCTGTCCTTGCTGAGCCGGTAGTTCAGGTTCACCCGCGCGTCGAGCGAGGTGACCCAGGGGAGACGGCCGGCGCTCCCGCGCTCGAGGATGAAGGCCTGGCCCGCACCGTAGATGGGGTGCGCGCCCAGCGCATTGATCGGCGTGCCGGAGTTTGCGTTGAAGGATCCGCCCAGCGTGGCGCTGAAGGTCGGGGTGATGACGAACTCCTTGGCCAGGTAGACCTTGATCGCGTGGGTGATGTCACCGCTCAGTGGTCCCTGCTGGTTCAGGAGCAGGGTCCGCAGGTCGAAGGTGGAGTTGATGTTCGGGTCGAGCTGTGGAGCCCCCAACGCGTTCAGGCCCTGGGCGTTGAAGAGGCCGTCGTAGTTCCCGGTCAGCTTGGACCAGGTGTAGCTCACCTGCGCCAGCCAGAGGTCGGAGAAGCTCTTGGTGAACAGGACGG
>JBKPMY010000229.1:0-3253 GCA_046732375.1 Myxococcota bacterium | reverse complement strand
GCGTAGTCCGGAACGACGCGAGGCGAGCGTCGCTCGTGGCACGCCATGCCCAACTCCATCCTGCTCGTCGATGACGACCATGATTTGCGCGAGCTCCTCGGCGAGCTGCTCCGGGGCCAGGGCTTCGACGTCCACCTGGCGCAGCACGGGAGGGAGGCGCTCTCGATGCTGCCTGACCTTCCCAGACCGTGCACGGTTCTCCTCGACCTGAACATGCCCGAGATGGGTGGCGAGCTGGTCCTGAGAACGCTGGCCGAGACGGGCACGGCCGACGCCTTCCCGGTCATCGTGGTCTCCGCCGATGACAAGGTGATCGCGGTCCCCTACCCGAACATCGTGGCAAGGCTCTGCAAGCCGTTCGAGCTTGGAGTGCTCGAACGCGCCCTTGCAAAGGCTTGACGCTGGTCCAGGCGACAGATGGCTGGACACAAGGTCGATGCTCCTTGAGAGCGGAGGCGCGACCCCCCACTCTCCCCCCGATGACTGCATCTCGCTCCACCGCTCCCCTCCTGCCCTTCCCGGGCGAGTGCTGAGGCCGAGACCCTCTCGTGTCCTGGGGAACACTGCTCGGCGCGTTCTGGCGCCATCGCGCCGATTCCGACCTTCTCGCCGGCCCGATCCGGGGCGAGCTGCTGGGTGCCGAGGGGCTCGCCGAACACGCCCGCACCGTCGCCCGTCATCAGCATCTCCGGCCGCCCCGCCGCCTCGGGCGCGTCGGCCCGCTGCTGAGCCGGCTGGAGGGGACCCTCGTCATCCTCGAGGAAGCGCACGCCCGGATCGCCGCCCAGCCGTCAGCGCTCGACATCGGCCCGGCAGGTGAGTGGCTGCTCGACAACTTCTACGTCGTCCGCGATCACATCGCGGACGTCCGCCAGAACCTTCCGCGCGGCTACTACGGGGAGCTGCCCGACCTGTCCGACGGCCCGCTCGCCGGCTACCCCCGCGTGTATGACCTGGCCATCGCCCTCATCTCGCACTCCGAGGGCCGGCTCGACACGGAGAACATCGGAGCCTTCACCGCGGCCTTCCAGGAGGTGGCCCCGCTTGCCATCGGCGAGCTGTGGGCGCTGCCTGCGATGTTCCGTCTCGGACTGGTCGAGAACGTGCGACGGATGGCTCTCCGGACCGTTCAGCGGCTCGAGCAGCTCGACCTCGCCGACGACTGGGCTCGCCGTCTTCGCGCTGCGGACGAGGCGGGGCCGATGGAGCTGGTCGCCGGCTTCCAGGGATTCATCCGCGATCACCCTCCGCTGAACGCTGAGCTCGTCTCCCGGGTGCATTCCCAGCTTCGCCAGCTTGGAGGCAGCGCCATCGCCATGACCTGGCTGGACCGCTGGCTCGACGACGAGGGCCATGCCGCCGAGGAATCTGCCACTCGCGCCACCCAGCGCCTCGCCCTCACCCAGGTGACGATGGCCAACAGCATCACCAGCCTCCGCACCCTGGGCGGGATGGACTGGCCCGAGTTCGTCGAGGCCCAGAGCGTGCTCGAGGCGGCGCTCCGCCGGGACCCGGCGGAAGTCTATCCCCGCATGACATTCGAGACGCGCGACCAGTACCGGCACGTGGTGGAGCGTCTGGCCCGCAGAGCCGGACGGCCCGAGGAGCAGGTCGCAAGGACCGCAGTGGAGCTCGCCCAGCGCAGCGCCCAGGACGGGCCCGCCTCCAGCGACCACGTGGGGTTCTTCCTGCTCGGCACCGGCCGGACGACGCTCGAGCAGACCATCGGCTACCGGCCTCCCCCGGCCGAGCGCTTGCTCCGGGCCGCCCGCCGCCACCCGGGCCTGGCGCTGGCCGGAAGCGCGATGGTCGTCACCGCCGCGGCCCTGGCGGCGATTCTCTTGATCGCCGGCGCAAGCAGCCGCCCTCTCTGGCCCGTGCTCGTCCTCCTCGCCCTGATCCCCGCCAATGACGTGGCGCTCAACCTCATCCAGCAGCTGGTCACCAGCTTCCTCCGGCCGCAGCGCTTGCCCAAGCTCGACTTTCGCAAGGCCGGCGTTCCCGCCGGGTCACGCACCGCGGTGGTGATCCCCACGCTCTTCGCGAACATCGGGTCGGTGGAACGCGCCCTGGAGAACCTGGAGGTCCAGTTCCTCGCCAACCGCGGAGCGAACCTCCACTTCGTGGTGCTCGGGGACTTCACCGACGCGCCCGCGGAGGTCCAGGAGGACGACGCCGCCATCGTGGAGGCCGCGGTGGCCGGCGTGAACGCCCTGAATGCGCGCTACGGGCCGGGGGACAACGCCTTCTACCTTCTGCATCGGCCCCGACGCTTCAACCCCCAGCAGGGGGTGTGGATGGGCTGGGAACGGAAGCGGGGAAAGCTCGCCGACTTCAATCACCTCCTGCGGGGAGGCCCGGAGGCCGCGTTCTCGGTCATGCTCGGGGACGTCGCGGTGCTGAGGGAGGTCCGGTACGTCATCACCCTCGACGCCGACACCGTCCTCCCGCCGGAGACCGCCCCGCTCCTGGTGGGGGCCATGGCCCACCCTCTCAACCGAGCCGGCTTCGATGCGGCTGGCACCCGGGTGGTGCGTGGGTACGGCATTCTCCAGCCGCGCGTCGGGGTCTCGCTGCCGAGCGCCAACCGCACCCGCTTCGCCTCCATCTACTCCGGCCACCCCGGCGTGGATCCCTACACCACCGCGGTCTCGGACCTGTACCAGGACCTCTACGGTGAGGGCAGCTTCACGGGAAAGGGAATCTACGACGTCGACGCCTTCGAGCGCGCAACCCACGGTCGGTTCCCGCCGAACACCCTCCTCTCGCACGATCTGATCGAGGGTTGCTTCGCGCGCGCGGGGCTGGTGACCGACGTCCAGGTGTTCGACGACTATCCGTCGAGCTACCTGACGTGGACCCGGCGCAAGCACCGGTGGATCCGCGGCGACTGGCAGCTCCTCCCCTGGACCCGGCGCACCATCCCCGGTCCGGCCGGGCCGGCGCCGAACCCCCTGCCGGCGATCTCGCACTGGAAGATCATCGACAACCTGCGCCGCAGCGTGGTCGAGATCGCTCAGCTGGCGTTCCTGGTCGCAGGCTGGACCGTGCTCCCCGGCTCGCCCCTGCGCTGGACTGCACTGTGGATCCTGGTCGTCGCGGCTCCGTGGATCGTCACCCTCCTCCTCGGCGCGCTCCGCCCGCCCCTCGACCGCTCCTGGCGGGCCTACTACGCCGCCGTCGGCCGTGATGCGGTGACCAGCGCGCGGCAGCTCGGCCTGGCCCTGGTCTTCCTGCCCCATCAGGCGTGGAT
>JBKPMY010000228.1:0-8498 GCA_046732375.1 Myxococcota bacterium | reverse complement strand
CGCCAGGCTCGCCTCGCTCGCACAGCGCGAGGGCGTCTGGGACAACCAGTGGGACAAGCACAAGGAGAAGATCGCCGATCTCCGAGGGCTGCTCGCCACGGAGCACGATCCCCAGAAACGCTTCACCGCCGAGCGGGAGATCGCCGCGCAGGCGCTCTACGACGGTGACGTGGAGACGGCCATCTCCACCCTGGAGGGGCTCCAGGAGAAGCTGGGCGCAGTCATGCCGGCGGATGCGGCCGAGGCGATCCAGGCCGACCTCGCCTTCGCCCATCTCCGGCGCGGAGAGACGGAGAACTGCGCCGAGCACCACACCGCGGACTCCTGCATCTTCCCCATCGGGGGCGAGGGTGTGCATCGGATCCGGCGGGGTTCCGAGCGTGCGATAGAGCTCTATCGAGAGCTGCTCTCCAGGCCCTCGACTCCCGCGGAGAATGCGCTCTCGTACCGATGGCTGATGAACATCGGGCACATGACCCTCGGTCAGTATCCGCAGAGCGTTCCCCCGCAGTGGCTCATCCCTCCCCGGGCCCTCGACTCGGACTACGACATCGGCCGCTTCCCCGACGTGGCGCGGAGCCGCGGGCTGATCGAGTTCGGGGCGGCAGGCGGCCTGATCCTCGAGGACTTCGACAACGACGGGCACCTCGACATCCTCATCTCCCACATGGGGATCGCCGATCAGCTGGAGTACTTTCACAACGACGGAGACGGCCACTTCACCCGCAGGACCGAGGCGGCGGGACTGAAGGGACTCGTGGGCGGGCTGGACATCTTCCAGGCCGACTACGACAACGATGGCTGCATCGATGTCTTCATCCCCCGTGGCGCGTGGTTGCATCTGGCCGGGCGGTACCCGCCGTCACTCCTCCACAACAATTGCAACGGGACCTTCACCGACGTCACCCACGAGGCCGGCCTCGGAACCGAGCTGCCGTCACAGACCGCGGCCTGGGCAGACGTGAACCACGACGGCCTCCTCGACCTCTTCGTCGGCTACGAGATCAGCCGCCAGGTTCCGTGGCAGCCGGGAACGACCAACTTCCAGCTGTACCTGAACAACGGCGACGGCACCTTCACCGACGTCGGGGCCGGCTCGGGCATCGAGCTGTCGGGAATGGTGAAGGCCGCGGTCTGGGGCGACATCGACAACGACGGCTGGCCCGACCTCTTCGTCTCGATGCTCGACGGGCCGAACCACCTCTTCCGTAACCTCGGCACCGGGAAGCGGTCTGGCGTCATGTTCACCGACGTGGCCGACAAGGCCGGAGTGACGGAGCCGAAGATCAGCTTCACCACCTGGTTCTTCGACTACGACAACGACGGGTGGCTGGACATCTTCGTCACCGGCTATTCCGCGACCCTGCCTAACATCGTGCGCGAGGTGCTGGGGCAGAAGGAGCAGGCCACCGGCGAGCGGCCGCGCCTCTACCACAACAACAGGGACGGAACCTTCACCGACATGTCGAAACAGGTCGGCCTCGACAAGCTGCTCCTCACCATGGGGGCCAACTACGGCGACCTGGACAACGACGGCTGGCTGGACTTCTACCTCGGCACCGGTGCGCCTCCGCTGACCACGCTGGTTCCGAACCGGATGTTCCGCAACGAGCAGGGGAAGCGATTCCAGGACGTCACGACCTCCGGTGGCTTCGGGAACCTCCAGAAGGGCCACGCGGTCGCCTTCGGTGACATCGACCAGAGCGGGAACCAGGACGTGGTCGAGGTGATGGGCGGCGTCTACCCGAGCGACCGATTCTGGACCTCGCTCTACAAGAATCCGGGGCACGGCAATCACTGGGTGAAGCTGCAGCTGGTGGGCAAGACCTCCAACCGGTTCGGAGTCGGGGCGCGGATCCGGCTCGTGCTTCCCACCTCGGGTGGAGGGCACCGCGAGGTGCACGCGCTGGTGGGGAGTGGAGGAAGCTTCGGCGCCTCCAGCCTCCGGCCCCACCTCGGCCTCGGCGAGGCGACGAGCATCGAGCTCCTGGAGGTGCGCTGGCCGGGAGGCAAGCCGCAGCAGTTCTCCGGCCTGCTCGTGGACCGGACCTACGAGCTCCGTGAGGACAGGCCCGACGCCCGGCTCCTCCCCTCCCCGAGACGGGCGTCGGCAGAACCGAGGCGCTGAGGTCTACTTCCCCGCGCGGATCAGCGTGTAGCGGCCCGAAGCCAGCTTCAGGCCGCCGAGGGCCGAGGTGCTCCCGTCCGGCCAGGTGACCCGGATCGACTGGACCGAGGGCCAGTCGCCCAGCCCGAAGAAGCCCAGGGGCGGGTCGAAGGACTCGTAGCCGCCGCTGCCCTTGATCTCCCTCACCTGAAGCCGCCCGTCCGGGGCGCGGATCTCCACCCGCGCACCCACCGCGTCCCGGTTGGGGCTGGTGCGGTCCTCGAGTGACAGCGCGAGGCCTGCGCCGCGGGGCGCATCGTTCCGCCAGAGCACCGAGGTCTGCTGGAAAGGATGGGTGATCAGGTCCAGGTCGCCGTCGTTGTCCACGTCGACGTAGACGAACGAGCCGGTGGGAACGTGATCCTCGAGTCCGAACCGGCGGGTCTCGTCCTTGAATCCCTTCCCTCCCTCGTTCCGGTAGAAGGTGGCCGACACGCTCCCTGGCCGGAGCCGCGAGCCCTGGGCGACGTAGAGATCCTGCCATCCGTCGTTGTCCAGGTCGGCGAATCGCGCGCTCCAGCTCCATCCGCCGAACCCGGCGTGCCACTGGGCAGTGATGTCGCGGAACTTCCTCCCTCCCGAGGTGTAGAGGAGATTGGTGTGCTTCACCGAGGGGATCTCGTCGGCGTAGGTGACGTCCGAGGTCTCGTGGTCCATCGGGCTCAAGGCGATGGTGCCGCAGACGTCCTTCATGCTGGCGAAGTCCGCGGGGATCTTCGCGCACTCGGCCATGATCGCCGCCTTGTCCGCACCCAGGGCCGGCAGCCGCGCAAGGACCCGGAACCAGTGGTGCGCCGTCACGACGCAGTCGCGGCGCTGGACCGGATCGCTCAGCGCCATGCAGGGCTCGATGGAGTTGAGGTTTCTCGCGTCGATCGACGCCAGCTGGAAGCGAGCTGCCTGATCGCAACGCGTGCGCTCGGCGAGATCGGGGTAGATCTCGCAGCTGCTCACCGGCGCCGCCAGCTGCTTGGCCATCTGGCTGACGCTGCCCATCGCGATCTGCGCCAGGTACAGCTCGTCCCGTCCGTCGTTGTCGATGTCCCCCGAGTCGGCGGACATGGTGGTGGTCGTGGAGAGCGGGAGCGGGCTCTCGGCGCCCTTCAGCGGCCGCAGCTTGCCGTGGTCGTTGAGGTAGGTTCGGTCGGGCTCGTCGAAGTCGTTGCCCACGACCAGGTCGGGCCACCCGTCCCCGTTCAGGTCGGTGAAGAGGAGCGCCAGGGTGTCGCCCTCGGGCCCGGCCAGCGCCTCGGAGGTGAACTTGCCGCCGCCGGCATTGTGCCAGAGCCGGTTCACCGCGGGCGCGGGGTAGAAGAAGCGAGGCTGCGATGTGCTCGCGCCGGTGACCACGTCCACCCAGCCGTCGCGGTCGATGTCGGCAAAGGCCACCGCGGTCACCGCCGTCTCCTCGAAGCGCGGCAACTCGGCGTGAGCGGCAGCGGAGAACCCGCCCTCGCGGTTGAAGAGCACGTGACAGCCGTGCATCCAGGTGCAGAAGAAGAGGTCCAGCGCCCCGTCGCCATCGAGATCCTCGAGCGCGACGACGGAGACGATCCAGTCGCGCATCGCTGGGAAATCCACCTCTTGCCGGGCGAACCGCCCGCCGACGTTCACGTAGAGGAGCACCCCGAAGTTCGTGCCCATCACCAGGTCCTGCCACCCGTCGCCGTTCACGTCCCCGGCGGCCAGCCCTCCGATGTGCATCGGGCCGGGCTGCATCACCTGGTAGAGCCGGGGCATCGGGAGCCGGTCGAGGCCCAGATCGGCGCCCTCGATGCGGGTGAATGGCCTGGCGGAGGCGGCTGCGTGGGCCGGAGCGAACGGAGCGCCCCGCAGCTCGAGAGTGCCGTCCCCGGCGATCCGGCTGGAGGCCGGAAGCGAGGGCGCGAGTCCCTTGAGCTCCGCCGCGCTCTTCCCCTTCGGGAGGAGGACCACCTGAGGCGGGGGCGCCGGGATGGTGTTCAGCACGCTCGCCGCACGCTGGATGGTCCGGATGTCCTGCCACCGGGAGGCCAGTCCCGCAATCCCACCGGCGACGATCCCCAGGGTCATCACCGCCGCACCAGCCACCGCGGCGACGCGCCAGGACAGCGTGGTGCCGATGAGGCTCCAGGGATAGACGCTGTAGATCCCGAGGGTGACGAGCAGGGTCGCCACCACGTAGGTCGGCACGCCAGCGTTCCACAGGACCGCGCAGACGACGACGTCGAAGGCGATGGGAACCGGCAGCAACGTCCCGAACACAGCCACCAGGACCAGCACCGCGGCGTTGGGGAGCAGACCGTCGACCTGGGCGATCTCCGCAACGCGCGTCCAGGGAAGCAGCTCGACCATCGCCGCGCCCAGAAGCCCCGCCAGCAGCATCAGGGGCAGCGAGATGCGGATGACGGTCCAGAGGTTCCGGGCATAGCGGAGGACCACCCAACCCAGCGCGGGGAAGAAGCCCTTCGGGGCGTCGCCCGCCGGGGTGAGGAAGGACTGGGAGACGCTCCCCAGCAACGACTCGGTCCACTGGAACAGCTTCAGGCCCGGAAGCCTCGGCTTGCTCTCCACGGACCGGCGCCACCCGGGGCGGTCCGCGAGCCGCGACAGCTGCGGGACGACGAGCAGCACCATCGCCAAGCTCATCAAAATCTTGAGTCCGGCGAGGTACCAGGGGAAGAGCGTCAGCACCATTCCCAGCACGATGACGTTGAAGGCAGGGGAGGAGAACATCGCGCCGAGCGCAACCTCGACCGGACTGCCTCCCCGGAGCATCGCCTGCCCGATGGGAGCGGCGCAGTTCACGCACACCCCAAGTGGTGTCCCGATCAACAGACCCTGAACCGAGCCGGTGAACTTTCCGCCTCGCTTCCGGGGCAGGAGCGGCACCAGGGTGAGGAGGCCCGCCGCGAGGAGGATGCCGAAGGTCATCCCTTGCTTGTTGGTGACCGCCCATTCGGCGGCGACCCACAACACGCGCTTTCCCTTCTGGTCCGCGCGGGGCTCGGGGAAGTGGCTCTCGAAACCGAGCGGAGTGGAGAGCGCCTCGTCCGGATCGGCCCCGGCCTTGCTTTGCAGCGACGGGTAGCGCGAGCCGAGCCAGAACACGCCGCAGATGGTCGCGATGATGAGCAGGGTGATGGCGACTCGTGTGTCGAACCACCGACGCAGGGCAGGGGGCTCCTGAACCGCCACCGATTGCATGCGACCCTCCGGGTCAGAGGAGGACGGCGGGCGGCACTCTAGGCGTCAGGCGCGGCGAAGGCCAAACCGGTCCTGGAAAACGGTCTGGACCCGGCACTGGCGCATCGCGCCGCGCCCGCCGGTCGTTGCCAGTACACCGGCAGGCAGCCGACACTGGCCGCGATGGCACGGCGCCGAATTCGCGCGGTCGGGGGGTGGGGCGCGCCGCTCCTCTGCGTCGCGCTGGGCTGCGGCTGCGGGACCTCGCTCTCCCAGGGCGCGGATGCCGGACCTCGCTTCACCGTCGACCTGACCGCCGGGAAGTACGGCGACCTGCTCCCCTCGATGACGGCGAACGAGCTCGCCAGCTTCCTCGACGGGAAGGACGCCTTCCTCAAGCAGGAGACGGTGGGCAGCGGGCTGGGGCCGGTCTTCAACCAGCCGGTGTGCAGGCAGTGCCACGACTCGCCTCCAGCCATCGGAGGGACCAACCAGCGGATGGAGACGCGCTACGGCCGGCGGTTGGCGGACGGGGGATTCGACCCGCTCACCGAGCAGGGGGGAACCCTCCTCCACGACAACGGCATCGGACCGGTTCCAGGCTTCACCTTCGGGCCCGAGGCGGTTCCACCGGAGGCCAACGTGGTGACCGCGCGGCGCACCCAGCCGGTCTTCGGCCTGGGGCTGGTGGACGCGACTCCGGACTCGGTCTTCCTCGCGCTGGCCGATGCGCAGGCACGGGACGCTCCGGAGGCTGCCGGTCGGGCGGCAAGAGTGGTCGACCTCGGGACTGGCCAGCTCGCCGTCGGACGCTTCGGGTGGAAGGCGAACGTCCCCACCCTCTTCCAGTTCTCGGGAGACGCGGCGCTGAACGAGATGGGCATCACCAGCCCGCAGTTCCCCGCCGAGGTCTGTCCGCAGGGCGACTGCTCCCTCCTCGCCTACAACCCGCGGCCCACCCTGAATGATCCTGAGGGCCGCGACATCGCGCGCTTCACGGCGTTCATGCGCTTCCTCGGACCCCCGCCTGCGCCGGTTCTGGTCGGGCAGGTGAAGCGCGGCAGCGAGGTCTTCGCCACCATCGGCTGCGCGGTCTGCCACGTCCCCTCGCTCATCACCGGGCCGAGCTCAATCGCCGCCCTGGACCGCGTGGCCTACCACCCGTACTCGGACTTCCTGCTCCACGACATGGGGCCGCTCGGCGACGGGATCGAGCAGGGAGACGCGCGGCGGAGCGAGATGCGCACCCAGCCCCTCTGGGGCCTCTCGGTCCAGAGTCGCCTCCTCCACGACGGACGCGCGGCGACGCTCCCCGCCGCCATCGCCGCCCACGACGGGCAGGGGGCAGGAGCCCGCGACCGGTTCGCCGGGCTGATCGAGGAGGACCGGGCGGCTCTGCTGGCCTTCCTCGCCCAGCTCTGATCAGCGCGTTTCCTCGAGCTCCCGGATCAGCTTCCGCGCCTCCGCCTCCTCCGGGAAGGGCCGCCCGAGCTGCAGCGCCCCCCGCAGCTCGGAGATCGCACGCTCCGGTTTTCCCTCGAGCTTGCTGGCCAGTCCCAGGTAGTACCGCAGAGAGGGATCCTCCGGCGCACCCTGCACGGCCAGCTCGAGGACCCGCAAGGCGGTCGCGGCGTCCTTGGAGACCTTGAGGGCGACCCGGCCGATCGCCCCGAGGGCCTCTGGCTCGAGCGGACCGTCGAGCCGCAGCTCGCGCACCAGCGCCAGCGCCCGCTGCGACGAATCCGCATCGGCGCGGACGTCCGCCAGGAGGATGGCCAGCTCGGCCGCTCCCAGGTGGTGATCGGGTTGCCGGGCCAGAACGGCGTCGTAGGCCGAGATCGCACCGGGGTGGTCCCCGAGCGCCGCCTTGCTCCTGGCCTCCCGGAGGAGCAGCTCCGGATCGCTCGGGAAGCGGGCCAGCCCCTGTTCGCAGATCTGCAGCGCGTCGCTGGGCCGATCGAGCTCGAGGTAGAGCGTCGCCAGCTCTGCGTACGGCCGCGCCGAACCGGGCGCTGCAGCGAGCATGCGACGGGCAGTCGCCTCCGCACGGGAGGGCTGATCGGCCTCCAGGTAGGTCCGGGCGGCGATCGGCAGCGGGTACTCGAAGCCGGGGTCGGCGTCCACCAGCGCGACCAGCCGATCGGCCCCGGTCAGAGTGTCGTGCCGACGTGACCAGACCGCCGCGAGGTTCGTGACCGCCCGGTGCGAGCGAGGGCAGAGCGCGAGCGCTTCCAGGAGCCGGGTCTCCGCGGCGTCGAGATCTCCACGGGCCTGGTCGATGACTCCCGCCAGCCACGGGCCTAGCCAGCTGCCCGGGTGCTCGCGGCGGGCGCGGGAGGCCAGAGCGGCGGCCGCGGCCCAGTCTCGACGGCGGAGGCTGCGCCCCACTTCCTGCATCAGCGGGCCGAGCGTTCCTGGCCACCGGTCGGCGCGGTCGGCGAAACCCTCCTTCAGCGTCGGGGGGACGGCGGGCTCCGGCCCCGCGGTGGGAGCGAGCTCTGCGATCAGGGCCGGATCTCTCCCCACCTGCGCCATGGCCTCCTGGGCTGCGTCGACCGCCGCCCGCTCGCCGTGGATCCACCGCTCGGAGCGAATCCGGATCACCCAGGCCTGGACGCCGCGTGGGTCCGCTTCCAGGAGCCGCTTCGCGTCGAGGAGCGCGCCCAGGTGCTGCCCCACGCGGTCCCGGAGCATTGCGCGTTCACGGCGCGCCTCGGTGGTGGAGGGGTCTGCCTGGAGAACCCGGTCGAGGGCGAAGAGGGCCTCGTCGGGCTGGCCGGCCGCGAGCCGGACCGAGGCGAGCCCTCTCCACCCTTCGACCCGATCCGGCTCCAGCTCGGCCAGGGACTGGAAGCCGAGGAACGCCTCCTCCAGGTTGCCTCGCTGCATCTCGAGCTGGGCGAGCCCTCCCCGCGCCTCTCCGAGCCACGGATCGCGGCGCAGCGCGGAACGGAGCGCGCTGGCCGCCTCGTCCGGGCGCGAGGCGAGCTGCCTCGCCCGGGCGAGGTCGCGTCGCGCAAGGAAGCGGGACAGCGGAGCCCGGCCGAGCCGGACGAGCGGGACTCCCACTCCGCCCACCAGGACGAGCGTGATCAGCCCCGCGATCAGCCTTCGGGTCCGGGGGCGCGTGAACCCCTCCTACTTGGCCCGCCGCACCACGCGGTAC